>NZ_JAFKIC010000157.1 GCF_017306585.1 Mesorhizobium sp.
GCGTCGAGATGCGCGACGATCAGCGACCGCATGCGCGGATCCCAGAACTTCTCCAGATGATCGGCAATGGCGGCGGCCTGATCGATCTTGCGCTGCGGCGCGAAGAACTTGCCGATCTGGTTTGCCATCATCACCAGGCGGTCGACGGTTTCCCCACTCATTCGGCGGCATCCGCGGCAATGCGCGCCGCGGCGTCGCGAAGCCGGCCGAGAATGACGATCGCGTCGTCCGCCGCGACGTTGCGGATTTCGAAATCGACCTGGCACAGGTTCGGCACGATGTTGAGTGCGATACCGGCATTTATCTTGCCGACATGCACGGTGGTGTAGGGAATGTCGTAATCGCCGTCGCGGGCGCCGTCGCGAGCCAGACGGTCCTGCTCGTCGCGCAAGGCGCGCACGAAATCACAGCCGAGATGGATCGCGTTGAGCGCCAGCGGCGCCAGGGCGGAATGGCCTTCACGTCCCCTGCAGATGGCGCGCGCGGCGAGCTTGCCCTTGTGTCCCGTCGCCACCTGCATCCCGGTCGGTTCGCCGACAATGCACAGCAGCGGGCGTTGCGGTGCGGCGACCAGCATCTCGATCAGGTCGCGTACGCCGAGACATCCGACTTCCTCGTCGTATGAGAGCGCCAGATGCAAGGGCGTCCGAAGCGTCATCCTCGACGCTTTGAGACAGGCCGCGAGCGCCGAGGCGACAAAGCCCTTCATGTCGGCCGCGCCGCGGCCGTAAAGCTTGCCGTCCCGCTCGGTCATCGCAAAGGCAGGCAGCGTCCAGTTCTGGCCGTCGACCGGAACCACGTCGGTGTGGCCGGACAGCATGACGCCCGGCCTGTCGGCGGGTCCGATGGTGGCAAAGAGGTTGGCCTTGTGACCGTCGGCGCTATGGATGAGGCGGCAGGCGATGCCGCTGGCCTCCAGCAGTTCCGTTGCATAGCCGATGAGGTCGAGGTTCGAGTCGCGGCTCACCGTCGGGAACGCGATCAGCCGGTCGAGAATCTTGATGCTGTCCATGTCTGAAATCCGTTGAGCTGCAGGCGGTTTAGCACCGTCGCGCAGCGCCGCTGAAGTCGCATTTGGCTCCGCTTCGTTTCACCGCAGACTAACTCGCGAAACGCGCGATTAGGCCGGTCCTAACCCGCACGGAAGAAATCCATAGTTTTCCCGCGCCCGCTCCAACTTATGAGTAATCTCCAAAGCACCGGCAGCGCCACGCCATGGGAAGGAAAGACATGCGCGACCCACGCTACGACATCCTGTTCGAACCGATGAAGATCGGTCCGGTTACCGCCAAGAACCGCTTCTATCAGGTTCCGCATTGCAATGGCGGCGGTTATCGCGATCCGTCGGCCGCCGCCGAGATGCGCCGCATGAAGTCGGAAGGCGGCTGGGGCGTCATCTTCACCGAGCAGACGGAGATGCACCACACTTCGGAGATCACGCCCTTCATCGAGCTCAGGCTGTGGGACGATGCCGACATCCCGGCGCTGGCCAGGATGGCCGACGCCATGCACGAATATGGCGCGCTGGCCGGCATCCAGCTTGCCTATTCCGGCATCAATGGTCCCAACCTCTACACCAAGGAGGTTCCGCGCGGGCCGTCGGCGTTGCCGATCCGCACCTTCACCAACGATCCCGTCCAGGCGCGCGCCATGGACAAGCAGGACATACGCGACCTGCGGCGCTGGCACCGCAATGCGTTCAAGCGTGCAAAGCAGGCTGGCTTCGATCTCGTGTGCCTCTACGGCGCGCATGGCTTCGGCATCATCCAGCACTTTTTGTCCACGGCCACCAACCAGCGCGGCGATGAATATGGTGGCTCGCTGGAAAACCGCTCGCGGCTGATGCGCGAGCTGATCGAGGAAGGACGCGACGCGATCGGCGAGACCTGCGGGCTGACGCTGAGGCTGTCGCTCGACGAGATGATCGGCGAGCTTGGTTTCGCCAATTCGGAAGTCCGCGACATGATCGAGATGCATGCCGATCTGCCCGATCTCTGGGATCTCGCCCATGGTGCGTGGGAAGACTGCTCAGGGCCGTCCCGCTTCAAGGAGGAGGCGGCGCAGGAAAGCCTGGTCTCCGGCATCAAGAAACTGACCTCCAGGCCGGTCGTCGGTGTCGGCCGCTTCACCTCGCCTGATGTGATGGTGAGGATGATCAAGTCCGGCACGCTCGACTTCATCGGCTGCGCCCGCCCGTCCATCGCCGATCCCTTCCTGCCCAGGAAGGTCGAGGAGGGCCGCATCGAGGATATCCGCGAATGCATAGGCTGCAACATCTGCATCACGGGCGACATGACCATGTCGATCTCGCGCTGCACGCAGAACCCGACCTTCATGGAGGAATGGCGCAAGGGCTGGCATCCCGAGCGCATGCAGGCCAAGGGCGACAGCGACAGCGTGCTGATCGTCGGCGCCGGACCCGCCGGGCTTGAGGCAGCCCGCGCGCTCGGCCTGCGCGGCTATCAGGTGGCCATTGCCGAAGCGGGCACCGAACTCGGCGGCCGCGTGGCGCGCGAGAGCAAGCTTCCGGGCCTGTCCGCATGGGGCAGGGTGCGCGACTATCGTCAGTATCAGCTCAGCCAGATGCCGAATGTCGACATCTATTTTAAAAGCCGGCTGTCAGCGGACGACATCCTGTCCTTCGGCTTCCAGAACGTCGCCATCGCCACCGGATCGATATGGCGGCGGGACGGGGTGGCGCGCGCCCATGTCGTGCCGATGCCGATCGATGCCGCGATGCCGGTCTACACGCCCGACGACCTGATGGCCGGCAAGCTGCCTTCCGGCAATGTCGTGCTGTTCGACGACGACCACTACTACATGGGCGGCAAGCTGCCTTCCGGCAATGTCGTGCTGTTCGACGACGACCACTACTACATGGGCGGCGTGCTGGCCGAGCTGATGGCGCGGCAGGGCGCCAGGGTGACCCTGGTGACGCCGTCGGCCTATGTGTCGGACTGGACCCGCAACACGCTGGAGCAGGGCACCATCCATCGCCGCCTGGCGGAGCTCGGCGTCGACATCGTGCTCAACCGGACTGTCGCCAGCGTCGCCGCCGGCGGTGTCGTGACGGCTTGCGTCTATACCGGTCAGCGACGGGATTTGACGGCCGACGCCGTCGTTCTCGTCACCTCGCGCAGCCAGGACGACACAGTGTGGCGCGAACTCAAGGCGCGTTCACATGACTGGGTCGGCAGCGGCATCCGTTCAGTGAAGGTCATCGGCGACGCGGAAGCGCCGGGCCCCATCGCCTGGGCAACCTATGCCGGGCACCGCTTCGCCCGCGAACTGGATGAACCCGACATCGGCGACGCATTGCCGTTCCGGCGAGAGGTGACGGCGCTGGCCTCGATATAGGCTCACAGTCGCCTTGGCTGGGAGGTCAGCCGGTGGGCAAGACGAGGCATCCACGTCGTGTCTAACGCTCCAGCCGGTCGCGCAACAGGCTCCATGGAAGCATCGCGTTCGGCGCGTAGCGCACCATGGCGTGGAACGGGATCGGCGACGGCGGCGCGAACGGCAGCGGCAAATCCCGCGCATCGGCCCCGCTTGCCCAGTCCGCCAGAACCTTGCCCATGGCCGTGGTCATCGCAATGCCGCGTCCGTTGCAGGCAAAGCCGGCGATCAGTCCAGGCCCGAGATCGACGAGGCGCGGCAGGAAGTCCGGCTCGATCGCCGCTAGGCCTGACCAGCTGAATTGCAGCGGCGGCGGGTCTTTGAGTTCGAGTTCCCTGGCGAGCCGCCGCCAGATCGCCAATGGCACCCGGTGTTCCGCACCGATGCCGACGATATGCATGCCGCCGCTGATCAGCCTGTTCTCCTTGTCGAGACGCAGGGTGAACAGATTGCGCCTTGTGTCGCCGAAGCCTTGCCCACCCGGAAGAAACCTTGCACGCGTCTCACGCGGCAGCGGCGCGGTGGCGATCTGGAATACCTTCAGCGGCACGTAGGTCCGCGCCAGTGTGCGGTTCAGTGCTCCGCCATAGGCGTTGGTGGCGACCAGCACCTTGCCCGCGCTCACCTCACCCGATACTGTCTTCAACAGCCATTCGTCCCCAATGCGGCCGATCGAACTGACACGCGTATGCTCGAAAATACGCGCGCCTGCTGTCTCCGCCGCATCGGCCAGGCCGCGTGCGTACTCGACCGGATTGAGGACGCCGCCCGACCGGTCCATCCAGCCACCGGCATAGCCGCGAACGCCGGTCAGTTCCGTAACCGATTTGTCATCCAGCGCGACTGCTGGCCTACCGCGGCTCGCCCATTGCGTAGCACGGGATTTGGTCTTCTCGAGCGCCGCGGGGGAGTGCGCCGGCTGAATCCAGCCATTCCGCACAGCGTCGCACTCGATGCCATGACGCTTGATCAGGCCGAAGACGAGGTCGGCGCTGCCGGCGGCGAAATCGACAAGCCGCTCGCCCCGGTCGGGTCCGAGCTGTGCGACGATATCATTCGGATCCCGCTTGGCGAAATTGGGCACCACGAAGCCGGCATTGCGCCCGGTCGCGCCCCAGGCGACCTGTTCTGCCTCGAGAACCGCGACCGAGAGCCCCTTCTCGGCCGTGTGCAGCGCCGTCGAAAGGCCGGTGAAACCCGCACCGATGATCGCGAGGTCCACGCAGATCCCGCCATGCAGTGCCGGCCAGTCACGACCGTTGCTGCTGATGGCTTGCCAGAGCGAAATGCCATGCCCTTCCTGCCGGGGCGAGGCATTCATGGACCCGGCCTGCTTTTGGTCGTGGCGATTTCCGCGCCCTTGCCTGGGCGCGCCCGCCGCGGCCTGTCGCCGAACAGTCCGTTTGGCCGGACGAGCAGGATAATGCAGAGCATCACGCCGATGGCGACGATCTGCAGCGAGGCGGCACGAGCCTGTTGCTCGGGCGCAAACAGCACGCTGGTCAGCGTTCCCGATCCCGCCCATATCGCCCAGACCAGTATGCTGCCGATGGCCGCGCCGAGATTGCTGCCCGAACCGCCGACGATCAGCATCACCCAGACCTGGAAGGTCAGGATGGGCAGGTAATTGTCTGGCGCGATGAAGCCGGTGAAATGCGCCTGCAAGGCCCCGGCGAGCGCCATGATGGCGCCGCCGACGGCGAAAGCCTGGATGCGGTAGAAGCGCGCGCTCTTGCCGAGCGAAATCGCCGCCCGCTCGTCCTCGCGCAATGCCTTCAGCACGCGCCCCCACGGGCTGCGCGAGAGATGCTCCAGCGCCAGATAGGTGATCAGCGCCACAGCCGACACGATGGCGAGATTGGACAGGTTGAACAGCAGCGGCGTCTCGGCGAGGCTGCCGAAAGGACGCGGAATGAAGCCGACCCCGAACGGACCGCCGGTCAGTTTCTGGGCGTTGAGCGCGACGAGTTGCACCACCACGGCAACCCCGAATGTGGTGATGGCGAGATAGTCGGACCGAAGGCGCAGCGTGGCGATGCCGGTCAGGGCGGCGGCCAGGCCGCCTACGGTCATGGCCCCCGCCCAGCCCACCAGGATTGGCAGGCCGAAGCCGCCCAGACGAGCGGGGTCGTCCGGAGTCGTCAGCAGTGCCGATGTATAGGCGCCGATGGCGACGAAACCGGCGAGGCCGACATTGAACAGTCCGGTCAGCCCCCATTGCAGGTTGAGTCCCAGCGTCACCAGCGAGAAGATCAGCGCCGTGGTCAGGAAGAAGGCGCCGTAGCCGATGAGGTCGATCATCTTTCCCGAACTCCGAAAAGGCCGATCGGCCTCACGAACAGCACCGCCATCAGGATGATGAAGGAGACGGCGGCGCGCCATTCGGCGCCGATCAATTGCACCGCGCTGGCTTCCGCGAGCCCGATGATCAGACCGCCGAGCACCGCGCCCGGTATGCTGCCGATGCCGCCGAGGATGGCCGCCGCGAACATCGGCAGCAGCATGTCGAAGCCCATGAAGGGACGGATCTGCACCAGAATGCCGATCATGACGCCGGCCACGCAGGCGAGTGCCGCGCCGACGATCCAGGTGACGCGCACCACGCGGGCGACGTCGATGCCGACGATGCGGGCGAGCGCCGGATTCTGGCTGAGCGCCTGCATGGAACGGCCGGTCTGCGTGCGTGTCATCAACAGATGCACGCCGATCACGAGCGCGGCGGTCAGCAGCAGCAAGGCGATCTGGTCCGCGGTGATGCGAATGCCGAAGCCGACCGGCATGGCGATCTGGATCGCGCGGCTGAAATAGGTCGGCCGCGAGGTGAAAGTGAATTCGAGCAGGCTGCGCAGCGCCATGGAGGCGCCGAAGCTCGCCATCACCACGATAATCGCCTGGCCCTGCGAGCGCAGCCGCGAAAACAGCACCTTGTCGAGCAGCAATGCCAGCAAGGCGGTGAAGGCCATGCCGGCGACCAGCGCAACCAGCAGCGGCCAGCCGAAGGACAGCGGTCCGATCGGCGCCACCTTGCCGAAGATCGCGCCAATGGCGCCGACGATGGTCAACGTCGCATAGGTGCCCCAGGCCATGAAGTCGCCATGGGCGAAGTTCGAGAAGCGCAGAATCGAATAGGTCAGCGTCACCCCGATGGCGCCGAGGCCGATCATCGAGCCGGTTAGCAAACCGTCGACGACAAATTGCAGGCTCATGCCGCGCCCCCGTTGCCGGTGTGTGGCGTCTTTTCCGCGCTGAGCGGGCGCTGGCCAAGATAAAGTTCGGCCACCACCGGGTCGTTCCAGAGTTCGGAGGCGACGCCCTCGTGCCTGTCCTTACCCTCGACCAGAACATAGGCTCGGTCGCCGATCGCGAGCGCTGCCTTGGCATTCTGTTCGACCAGCAGGATGGTGACGCCGGATTTTCGGATGCCGGCCAGCATCTCGAACACCATGGCAACGAATTTGGGTGACAGGCCGGCCGACGGCTCGTCGAGCACGAGCACCTTGGGATGGACGATCAGTGCCCGCGCCACGGCAAGCATCTGCCGCTGTCCGCCCGACAGATTGCCGGCGGCGGTGCGGCGCTGGCGGACAAGATCGGGAAACGCCGCGTACATTTCCTCGATGCGGGCGGGAATATCGCGACGTTCGAGAATGCCGCAGGCGACCCTGAGATTGTCCTCGACCGACATCAGCGGAAAGATGTTTTCGGTCTGCGGCACGAAGGCGAGACCGAGCCGCACCATGGTGTAGGCCGGCGCTGACGTGATGTCCCTGCCGTCCAGTGTTACCGTGCCGCCGGTGATCGGAACGAGGCCGGCGATCGCCTTGATGAAGCTCGACTTGCCGGCGCCGTTCGGCCCGAGGACGACGACGATTTCACCCTTTCCGACGGTGATCGAGGCGCCGCGCACGATCGGCACGCCAGGCTCGTAGCCGGCTTCGAGATCGCGGACGTCGAGCACGGTCTCGCTCATGCCGCACCCCCGAGATAGGCCTCGATGACGCGCGGGTCGCGCGCAACTTCCTCGGCCGTGCCTTCGCTCAGCAACTGGCCGCCGGCCATGACGAGGACGCGGTGGCAGAGCCGCGTCACCATGTCGATATTGTGCTCGATCAGCAGGAAGGTGATGCCGCGCGCATTGATGTCGCGGATCCGGTCGATGATGACTTCCAGCAGCGTCGCGTTGACGCCGGCCGCCGGTTCGTCGAGCAGGATGATCGCCGGATCGGCCATCATGACGCGGGCGAGTTCGAGCAGCTTGCGCTGGCCGCCGGAGAGCACGCGCGCCGGCTCGTGGGCGAGGCGGGTGAGGGTGACCAGTTCCAGCAAGTCGAGCGCCTTTGCCCGGGCGGCTTTCTCCTGCGCCGCCACCCGCCATGGCGTGACGAAGTTCGCGAGCAGTCTCTCGCCGGCCTGGCCCTGTGCCGCCAGCATGATGTTTTCGATCAGTGTCAGATTGGGCAGCGGGCGCGGGATCTGGAAGGTACGGCCGAGGCCACGGCCTATGCGCAGGTGAGCGGCTTCGCCCGAGACGCGCGTGCCGTTGAGCAGGATATCGCCGCTGGTCGGCAAGATACTGCCGGCAAGAAGATCGAACATGGTCGTCTTACCGGCGCCGTTCGGTCCGATCAGGCCGAGGATTTCGCCCGCCGCGACATCGAACGAGACATCGTTTACCGCGACAAGGCCGCCGAAGCGCCGCACGACATTCCGCGCCGCCAGAACCGGCGCGCGGTGTTCTTGCCGCTTGGCTGCCTCACTCATCGAACCCTCTGGCCGAGACGGCCATTGCCATCTTCTGATTTTTGATTTGTGATCACACTTGCGTTGATCACGCTATTCGGCTTTAATTTCGACCGCAAGCCGAAATCAGGCCAAGAGCGGAATTCCATGCAAAAGGCTGCCGCCGAACGGAACAACGAGGTCATCGCCGCGCAACTCGCGCCGGTCGGCCGCGAGACGGTTCAGGACCGTGTCTACTCCGAACTGCGCCGCGCCCTGATCGGCGGCCTGTTCGAGCCGAGCCAGGTGCTGACCATCCGGGGCCTGGCCGATGCGCTGGTCACATCGACCATGCCGGTGCGCGAGGCGCTCGGCCGGCTGATCACGGAAAAGGCGCTGGAGGCGCTGCCCAACCGTTCGGTGCGGGTGCCGCCGATCACGCTCGAACGCCTCGATGATCTCTTGCGCGCCCGCATCCTGATCGAGGGCGAGGCGATAGCGCTGGCCGCGCCGCGCATGAGCACGCGTCAGATCGCCGCCATCGAAACCATTCTGGGCGAATGGGACGAGATGCGGGCGTTGAAACACAAGAAGGATGTCGACCGCGAGGTGACGCTCAACCAGAGCTTCCATTTCGAGATTTATCGCGCCTGCGGCTCGGCAGTGCTGATCCCGATGATCGAGAGCCTATGGCTGCAGTCGGGACCTTGCATCCGTGTGGCGATCTACGCGTTCTCGGAGGCCGGCGAGGTCGACACCGCCCAGTATCACCGCGGCATCGTCACGGCGCTCGCCACGCAGGATGCGCAGGCCGCGCGCGATGCGCTCGTCGCCGACATCAGCCGGCCCTTCACATTCCTGCGCAGCAAGCTGCAATCGGCCGCCGGGAAGGGTCTGATATGACCGCCATCGGCATCACCGAGCCGCGCTCCGGTCTTTCCGTAAAGGCGGTGTTGCTGCCGGAGAAGGCGCCGGAAAACGTCGCCTTCCTCAAGGCATACCTCGCCACGCCACGTGTGGTGCCCGGCATCCACGCGATGTGGACGGGACCGGAAATCTCCTGCCCGGTTCCCGCTGCTGATCTCGACGGCCAGTCCTATGCGAGACCCTTGCCGGCGGAAAACGCGACGCTGACGCCGCAGCCCGGCGACATCGTGCTGTCCTACGTGCCGCCGCGCATGTGGAGTGGCAATCCCAATGCGATCTTCGACATCGGCCTGTTCTACGGGCAGGGGGCGCGGCTTCTGTTCCCGATCGGCTGGCTCGCCGGCAGTGTGGTTGCGCAGCTGCCCGTCGGGGAGCGTGATGGTTTCGCCGCCGCCTGCGGCATCATCCGCCGCAATGGTGCCTGCGAAATCACCTTCAGCCTGGCGGAGGCCTGAATGGCGGACGACAGTTTCGAGCTCTTCGATCTTCGCGTCGAGGCTGTAGTCCCGGAGGGTAAGCCGATCTATTGTGGCGCCAGGGCTGGCGACTATTTCGAGCTCAAGGGCGAAATGCTGTCGATGCCGGCCGGGCAGGGATTCTCCATCTATTCGCTCGCCGCCGTCCTGCCGCTGCTGGCGGCAAAACAGCGCCCGACCCACGCCAATGACTGGATGACCTCGGACGCCGAGATCGCCTGTCCCGATCCCAACTGTGCCAGCCGGCTGCGGATCGTCAGGGTGGGCAGGCGGCGGTTCAGCCACGCCGAAACCACGGCCGTGCCGCTCCCGAAGGAGAACGACCCGACATGAGCGCCAGGACCTTCGAGCTCAGCTCCGGCTACACCATCTCGCGCGTCATTCGCGGCGGTTGGCAATTGGCCGGCGGCCATGGTGCCATCGATCGCCAGCAGGCGGTGAGCGACCTGATCGCCACCTTCGATGCGGGCATCTGGACCTATGATTGCGCCGACATCTACACCGGCGTCGAGGAATTGATCGGCGCCGCCCGGCTGCGGCTGGCCAGTGAGCGCGGTCTGGACGTCGCCGCCAGGATGAAGGTGCACACCAAGCTGGTGCCCGATCTCGAACGGCTGGCCGCCATCAGCCGCGACTACATCAGGGGCATCGTCGATCAGTCATTGCGCCGGCTGAAGACCGAGCGGCTCGATCTCGTGCAGTTCCACTGGTGGGACTACGCGCAGCCCCGCTATATCGAGGCGATGGGCTGGCTCGACGAATTGCGGCGCGAGGGCAAGGTGCGGGATCTCGGCACCACCAATTTCGATACGCCGCGGCTCGCCGAAATCCTGGCCGCCGGCATTCCGCTGGTCAGCCAGCAACTGCAATATTCCGTGCTCGACCAGCGGGCGGCGGCAAGCCTTGCCGCGCTCGCAGCGAACAACGGCGTCAGCTTCCTTTGCTACGGTTCGGTGGCCGGCGGCTTCCTCAGCGAGAAGTGGCTGGGTGTCGCCGAGCCTTCGATGCCGCTCGAGAACCGGTCTCTGGTCAAATACAAGCTGATCATCGACGATTTCGGTGGCTGGGACCTTTTTCAATCCCTGCTCGGGACGCTGAAGGCGGTCGGAGATCGCCATGGCGTGGACATCGCGACGATCGCCAGCGCCTGGGTGCTCGGCCAGCCATGTGTGGCGGCCGTCATCGTCGGTGCCCGCAACCAGGCGCATGCGGTTGCCAACGCCGGCATCATGGATGTCAGCCTGTCGGCGCAGGACCGGGCAGCCATCGATGCCGTGATCGCTGAACGCAGGGGGCCGGAAGGCGACGTCTATACGCTGGAGCGCGACCGCCACGGCCGCCACGGCTCGATCATGCATTACAATCTGAACGCAGGCCGCACATGAGCGCCATCCAGGCCACGCTGTTCGCCAGGGCCAGCGCCGAGATCGTCGACCTGCATCGCTTCTTCGTCGACTGGTTCGTCGCCGCGCGCGCCGAAAGGGTGGACTTCGGCCGCTTCGAGGCAGCCATGGGGGAAGGCTTCTGCATGATCGCACCGAGCGGCGCGGTCCTCGATCGCGACGCGGTCCTCGACCATGTCAGGCAAAGTCGCGCGACTTGCGATGACGGCTTCGCCATCTCGATCGAGGATATCCGGCCCGGTTGGCAAGCCGACGGCATGATCGTCATCCTCTACATCGAGGCGCAACTGCGTGGCGGCAAGCGCAGCCGCCGCCAGTCGAGCGCTGTCTTCACCACCAGTTCATCGGCGCCCAACGGCGTCCAATGGCGGCATCTGCATGAGACCTGGCTGCAGGTGCCAGAAGGCTGAACAGGCTTCAGAGATCAAACTCCAGTCGGATAACTCAAGGGGAACAACAATGAGGAACACGATACTGAAATTCACAACAGCACTGGCTCTCGTCACGATGGCAGGCGCCGCGCAGGCGGCCGATTGCAAGATCACGGTAGGCCTCGTCATGGAACTGACCGGTCCGGCCGGCGAATATGGTCAGGCCGGCGCCAAGTCTGTCGAAATGGCCTTTCGCGACATCAACGCCGCCGGCGGGGTTCGCGGCTGCGACCTCGCGACCGACACGCGCGACAGCCAGAGCCAGGGCAACATCGCGGTCGACGCCGCGACCCAACTCGTGCAGGTCAAGAAGGTGCCGGTCATCATCGGTGGCATCATCTCCTCGGTGTCGATCCCGATCCTGACCTCGGTCACCGCCCCGGCCAAGATCGTTCAGGTGTCGCCCGCATCTTCCTCGCCGACGCTGACCGCGCTTGGCCGTGATGGCAAGACCAACGGCATCTTCTTCCGCACCATCACCTCGGATGCGCTGCAAGGCGTCGCCGCCGCCAAATATGCGGTCGACAAGGGCTTCAAGAAGCTGTCGATCATCCACGTCAACAACGATTTCGGCGTCAACATGGTGGCGGAATTCTCGCGTGCCTACAAAGCGCTCGGCGGCACCATCGTTTCGGACACGCCCTACAACGAGAAGCAGTCGAGCTATGCTTCGGAAGTGACGGCGGCGATGGGAGGCGAGCCGGACGGGCTCTACCTCGTCAGCACGCCGGTCGACGGCGCCACGATCGCCCGCACCTGGATTTCGCAGGGCGGCGTGCAGAAGTTCCTGCTTAACGACGGCATGAACAGCCCGGACTTCATCGAGTCCGTCGGCGCCGACTATCTGAAGGAGGCCTATGGCACCTCTTCCGGCACCAGCCCGACCGCGTCGACCGACTATTTCATGAAGAACTACAAGGAATTCTCGGGCATCGAACCGTCCAACCCGGCGGCCGACCGCTCCTACGATGCCGGCGCCATCGTTGGGCTGGCGATCGCCATCGCCGGCTCCGAGGATCCGGCCAAGATCAAGGATGCAATGTACAAGGCGGTCGACCCGGCGGGCACGCCGATCTATGCCGGCAAGGACGAATTCGCCAAGGCGCTCGGCCTGATCAAGGATGGCAAGCCGATCCGCTACGAAGGCGTCATCGGTCCTGTCGCCTTCGACAAGTATGGCGACATCACCGGTCCGTTCCGGCTCTGGAAGATCGTCGACGGCAAGGTGACGACCGACGGCGAGATGACCACCGACGACGTCAACGCCCTGCAGGCGAAATTACAATAGGCGTATTCCGCCTCTCCGGCGCGCTACCGTTTCGTCGCGGGTCGCGCCGGACATCAAGCCTGGCTGATCCAGAAGTCCTTCACGGTTGCCCTGATCCCGGCCAATGCCGTAGACAGGCGGCCGCGAACAGGATTCCAGCAGGCGGAGAAGAACCATATGTCGGACCGGATGAAGACCATCTCCACATCCAAATCGCATGGCGGCGTGCAGGGCGTTTATTCCCACGCCTCGGATGCCTGCGCCTGCGACATGGTTTTTGCCGTCTTCGTGCCGCCGCAGGCCCGTGAAAGACCTTGCCCTGTCGTCTGGTACCTCTCCGGCCTCACCTGCACCCATGCCAATGTCATGGACAAGGGCGAATACAGGCGCATGGCCGCCGAGCTTGGCCTGATCGTCGTCTGCCCTGACACCAGCCCGCGCGGCGCCGATGTTCCCGACGAGAAGGACAATTGGCAGTTCGGTTGCGGCGCCGGCTTCTATCTCGACGCGACGCAGCAGCCCTATGCGAAGAACTATCGCATGTATTCCTATGTCACCGAGGAACTGCCGGCGCTGATTGCCGCTGAATTTCCTGTCGACATGACGCGCCAGGCGATCTTTGGCCACTCGATGGGCGGCCATGGCGCGCTAACGATTGCGCTGAAAAATCCGCAACGGTTCAGGAGCTGCTCGGCCTTCGCGCCGATCGTGCAGCCCAGCACCTCGGGCTGGTCGAAGCCGGCGCTCGAAAAATATCTCGGTGCGGATCAGACGGCATGGCGCGGCTACGATGCCACGCTGCTCATTGAGGATGGCAATCGCTTGCCCGAACTTCTCGTTGATCAAGGGACAGCCGACGGCTTTCTCAAAGACGGGCTGAAACCCTGGCTGCTCGAAGAGGCCTGCGCCAAGGCCGGCATGACGCTGAGGCTGCGCATGCAGGAGGGCTACGACCACTCCTACTTTTTCATCTCGACGTTCATGGAAGACCATCTGAGATGGCACGCGGAACGTCTGTCCGCGTAAGTGCATAGGATAGGCAGCCCGGCAATCGCCGGGCCGCGTGTCTCGCGCTCTTTGCGGTTTAGTCCCGCAAGAGGTCGAACATCAACTTGAAGAACCGGTCCGCGTCGACCTCGTGGGCGATACGGGCATTATCCTTCTCGCCGCGCTCGCCCCAGAAATCGGCGACCGTCGCGCCGAAAGCGTAGGTGCCGGACAGGTCGACGCCGATATGGGCGGGGCGCGTACGCACCAGTGTCGGGTCGATGGCCAGCGCCAGCGCCAGCGGATCGTGCATGGCGCCGCCGACGCCCATCGAGTTGCGGTGCAGCTTCTCGTAGAACAACAGCCAGTCGTTGACGAGCTTGCCGAGTGGTGTGTCGATAGTAGCGAGTTCGGCATATTGCGGCGCCTCGATCAGCACCTGCATGGTGACGTCGAGCCCGACCATCAGGATCGGCACGCCGCTGTCGAGCACGATCTTCAACGCTTCAGGGTCGCAGAAGGCGTTGAACTCCGTCGGCGTGATGATCTCGCTCTTGCGGTAGAAGACACCGCCCATCCAGATCAGTTCCTTGATCTTGGGCAGCACGTCGCGATGCTTGAGGATCAGGAGGCCGATGTTCGACAGCGGACCGGTGGCGACGACCAGGATCGGTTCGGGCGCCGCGCGCAGCTTGTCGGCCAGGAAATCGACCGCGTGCTGGTCGACAGGCTTGATGGTTGCCTGCGGCAGATAGGGCGAGCCTTCGAGGCCGCTCGGGCCATCGGCGGTGCCCAGCACCAGCGGGCGGGCGAGGGGACGGTGGCATCCTTGCGCGACGGGTACGTCGCCGGCGCCGATATATTCCAGGATGCGCAAGGCGTTGGCGGTGGTCTTTTCGACTTCGGCGTTGCCGCATGTCGTGGTGACGCCGAGAAGCTCGATGGCCGGCGAGCGGTGCGCCATGACAAGCGCGATGGCATCGTCATGGCCTGGGTCGCAGTCGAACAGGATTGGAGTTGCTGTGGTCATTTTTTCGGTCCTCACGCCGCTTGTTCGTAGCGCGCGATGGTTTGCTTGAAGATGTTCAGGAAGCGGCGCCCATCCAGATCGGTGCAGATGCGCGTCGTCTTCGGCCCGCCGCCAGGCAGCAACTGCCGGCCGCGATGCGCGACCGTCTGGCCGCGCGCCAGTCGCCCGTCGAGCACGACGTCGGCGAAGAGGGGTTCGGTCATCGTTGCAAGGCTGGGGTCGAAAGCCAGCGCGACGGTGATCACGTCATCCATCGGGAAGCCGACGAGATCGAAGAATTCACGCCAGATGTCGATGTAGATCGGGAAGGAGTCGGCGATCATGTCGAAGACGGGATTGTTCTTCGCGTCCGCCTGCATGTCGGCGATATCGTCGCGCGTCAGCATGGAGTCAGCGACGCGGTTGTCCTCGCAAATGTCGAGCGGCACCAGGATCTTGTCGACCTCGGCGTTGAGCACGATGCGCGAAGCCTCCGGATCGGCCCAGATGTTGTATTCCGAGAGCGGCGTGATGTTGCCGGGTGTCTGAAAATTGCCGCCGAGCACGAGCAGCCGCTTGAGCGCGCCTGTCAGCCGAGGCTCCTGCAGCAGCGCCATCGCCGCATTGGTCAGCGGGCCGGTGGTCACCAGCGTGATCTCTCCGGGATTGGACATGACCGTGTCGATGATGAAGTCGACGGCATGTCCCGGCGTTGCCGGTCGGGATGGCGTCGGTGCTGGCGGATTGAACTTCTTCAACCGGTCTCCGAAGCGGGCGACGAGCCGCTTTTCGAAATGCACCGGCGCTTCCATGTCGGCCTTGGAATTGCCGACGATCGGGCGCCATGCCCCGGCATGGACCGGTATGTCGTCGCGCCCGGCAAGTGTGAGCGTGTTGAGCACGACATTGGTGACCTGCTCGATCGGACCTGCCGCGCCGGTTACCGTGGTGACGCCTTCGAGCCGGACATTCGGGTGCGCGGCTGCGAACAGCACGGCCAGAATGTCGTCGCCGGCAGAATCCACGTCGAGGATTATGCGTTCCATGTGAGTTCCTTCATTGCGGATTTTTGTCTGCGGGTACGCTGTTCCGGTCGGTCGAAAGCAGTTTCTGCATCGATGCCAGCGTCTCCTTGATGATTTTCGGCCGCGCCCGGTAGGACAGCGCGAACAGGGCCGTGAGCGCCACGACATAGGGTACGGTCAGAACCAGGTAGGACGGAAAACCGAACGTCTGCAGACGCAGCGAGAAGGCGTCGGCGAAGCCGAACAGCAGGCAGCCGGCCAGCACCTTCAACGGGTCGCCATTGGAGAAGATCAGGATCGCCACCGCCATGAAGCCGCGGCCCGACGACATGTTCTCCGTGAACATGGTGATGTAGCCGAGCGACAGATGCGCACCGGCCAGCCCCGCCAGCAATCCGCACAGCAGCGAGGCGATGTAGCGCACGCGCGTGATCGAGATGCCGAGCGCCTCGGCGGCCTCGGGCTTTTCGCCGACGACGCGGATGTAGAGGCCGAGCCGGGTGCGGTTGTAGAACAGCACCAGAAGCGGCACCGCGATGAACGCGACATAGACGATCGGCGTGAAGCCCGAGACCAGCGGGGCCCACGAGCCGAGCAGCGCCTGCGCACCTGGTATCTGCACCTTTGGCAGGCCGACGATGCCGTGGCCGACGATCGATCCGCGTGTGCCGAAGATCGCCTTCATCAGCGAGATCGTCATGCCGCCAGCTAGGATGTTGAGCGCGAGACCGACCACCACTTCATTGGCACGGAACGTCACCACCAGCACGGCGAAGGCGAGTGCGAAGGCCAGCGCGGCCGCCACGCCGCAGGCAACGCCAGCGAAGGCCGATCCTGTCCAGATCGAGCCGAGGACGGCAAAGAACGCGCCGGCCAGCATCTGGCCCTCGAGACCGATGTTGAAGATGCCTGCCTTGGTGGTGAACGATCCGCCGAGCGCCACCAGCAGGATGGGCGCGGTGGTGCGCAGCGTGGCCGCGATGAGCGCGATGTTGATGAGCTTGTCTAGAATTTCCATCGACGCTCTCCCGCCTGGCTGTCGCCACGGCGTCTGACCAGAACCTGCGCCGACACGCTGAGGATGATCAGCGCCTGGATCACGGTGATGATTTCACGTGAGGCGGTGGTGTCGACCTCGAGCAGCAGCGATCCGCTGCGCAGCGCGCCAAAGAACAGCGCCGTCACGATGGTGGCGACCGGCGAGCCATTGGCGAGCAGGGCGGCGATGAGCCCGTCGAAGCCGAAGCCGGGAGCGAAGCCCTCCATGAAGCGGTGATGCACGCCAAGCGTCTCGACGCCTCCCGCCAGTCCGCCGACGGCGCCTGAAAGCAGCAGCACCACAAAACCCTGCCGTTTCACGTTGACGCCGCCATACTCGGCGAATTTCGGCGCCGAGCCGACCATCGTCACGCCATAGCCCCAGCTGGTGTAGCGGAAGACCAGCGCCACGCCGACGGCCAGCAGCAGGCCGATAAACAGCCCCCAGTTCAGCCGCGAGAACGCGAAGATCTCCGGCAGGTAGGCTGTCGCCAGGATCGGCGGCGTCTCCGACCAGCCGCCGGGCCGCTTGAACAGGAAGATGGTGAAATAGGAGGTGAGCAGCACGGCGATGTAGTTCGACAGGATCGTCGAGACGACTTCGTTGGTGTTGTAGCGGGCGCGGAAATAGGCGGGGATGGCAACCCAGGCAGCGCCCGCGGCGACCGCGAGCGCCAGTGCCGCCAGCGTATGGATGCCCGTGGGCAGGGAGAAGGTGAAGCCGACCCAGGCAGCGGCAAACCCGCCGAGGAACAGCTGGCCCTCGATGCCGACATTGAACATGCCGCCGCGAAGGCCGATGCAGGCGGCGACCCCGCAGATCAGGATCGGCGTCGTCTGCAGCAGGGTCCCGGCGATCTTTTCCTGATCGCCGAAGGCGCCGCGGAGCAACGTCATGAAGACATGGACCGGGCTTTCGCCGACCATCAGGATGATGATCGCGCCCATCAGCAAGGCAACACCCAGGGCGATGACCTGGCCGGAAACGGCGCGCAAACGCTCACTCATGACAAGGGCTCCGCCACAGGTTCGGGCAATACGCCGGCCATCATCATGCCGATGCGGTCCTCATCGGCATTGTCGCCGGAAACCTCGCCCATGATACGTCCGTTGAACATCACCAGGATACGATCGGCGAGCGCCGCCAGTTCATCGAGCTGCACTGATATCAGCAGGATCGCCCGGCCGGCCGCGCGCTGGCGCATGATCTCGCTGTGAATGGCTTCCTGTGCCCCGATGTCGACGCCGCGCGTTGGCTGGTCGATCAGCAGGAAATCGGCGCCATTGGTGAATTCGCGCGCCAGCACCACCTTCTGGATATTGCCGCCAGACAGCCGCTTGACGGGGTCGGCCGCGCCTTGCGCGCGGATATCGAAACTCTTGATCAGCGCGCCGGCATTCCCGGCGATCGCCTTCCAGTCGAGCACGCCGCTGCGGCTCCAGGGCGCGCGATGCTGGCGGCCCATCAGCGTGTTCGCCGCGATCGACGCATTGCGATCGACTCCGCGCACCATGCGGTCGCCCGGCACATGGGCAAAACCCGCCTCGCGTATGGCGGCAGGCGTGAGTGTGGTGAGATCGCGGCCCTTGAGCCATGCCTCGCCATGGCTGGCCGGCCGCAGGCCCGAAAGCACCTCCGCCAGTTCGGTCTGCCCATTGCCGGCGACGCCCGCAATGCCCACCACCTCACCGGCGCGGACGCTGAAACTGGCGCCGCGAACAGCCGGCAGCCGCCGGTCGTCGCGCGCCCACAAGTCCTTCACATCAAGCACGACATCGCCGTGCAGGGCAGCGCGCGGACGCCGGTCGAAACTGACCTCGCGGCCCACCATCATGCGCACCAGCTCATCCTTGCTGAGTTCACTCGTCGGGCGGGTGGCGACCTTGCGGCCGTTGCGCAGCACCGTCACCGTATCTGACACCTCCATCACCTCTTCGAGGTGGTGCGAGATGAAGATCACCGTCATGCCCTCGGCCACGAAGCTGCGCAGCGTCTGGAACAGTTCGCGGCTTTCTTGCGGCGTCAGCACGGCGGTCGGTTCGTCAAGGATGATGGTGCGGGCGCCGCGCACCAGCACCTTGAGGATCTCGATGCGCTGCTCGATGCCGACCGAGAGCAGGCCGACGCGCTCGGTGGGGTCGACATGCAATCCGAAGCGTTTCGACAGCTCGTGCGTGCGTGCGACCTGCGCGGCATGGTCGATCAGCCCATGCCGGCGGATCTCCATGCCGAGAAAGACATTGTCGGCGACCGAGAGCGATGGCACCAGCTTGAAGTGCTGGTGCACCATGCCGAGCCCGGCCTTGATAGCGACGGCCGGGTCGGCCACCACGGTCGCCTCGCCGTTTAGCCGGATCGACCCTTCATCCGGCTGGAGCAGGCCGAACAGTATGTTCATCAGCGTCGTCTTGCCGGCGCCGTTCTCGCCGATGATGGCGTGGATCTCGCCCCGGCGCACGGCAAGCTCGATGCCGTCATTGGCGGTGAAAGCGCCAAAACGCTTGGTGATGCCTGTCAGTTCGACGGCCATTCCGGCAGTGTTTTGAGGGGTCGGCGACCCCGGCGCGTTCGACACCATGGCTCTCACGTATTGAAACCGACCCGTCGCGGCGGGCCGCGGCGGATCAGTCTAGCGCGTTCTTGGGAGGGATGCGCTGTTGCCGGCTTACTTCGCCTTGGCGATTGTGATCTTGCCGTCGACGATCTCCTTCTTGATCTCGTCCAGCTTGGTGGTCACGTCAGCCGGGAGCTTGGGGGCGATATCGTCGCAGACCTTGACCTCGACGCCGCCGGAGGCGAGGTCGAACGTGCGGGTGCCGGCGGTAACCTTGCGGCCCTCGACCTCGTCCTTGATCAGCGTGTAGACGGCAATGTCGCCGCGCTTCAGCATGCTGGCCAGAACGTTTCCGGGCGCCGAGCCGCACATGTCGATGTCGACGCCGATCGAATATTTGTCGACAGCAGCACTTGCCTGCATCACGCCTTCACCGGTCGGGCCGGCGACGTTGTAGACGATGTCGTTGCCCTGGCCATAAAGCGCCTGGGCGAGTTCGCTGCCCTTGGCCGGATCGTCGAAGGTTCCGGCGAACACGGAGTTCACCTTCACGTCAGGCGCGGCGTATTTGGCGCCCTGCTCGTAGCCGCCGAGGAAGTTGCGGATCACCGGGATATCGCGGCCGCCGACGAAGCCGATCGCCTTGCCGTCGCCGATCTTGGGGAATTCGCTGCCCTTGGCCTCGATCATGCCGGCCAGCGCGCCGGCGACGAAGGAGCCCTGTTCCTCGGCGAAGTTGGCGTAGATCATCTTGGGATTGTCGAGCACGCCGTCGATGAAGACGAAGCGCTGGTCGGGATATTCCTTGCTCACCTTCTGCAGAGAATCCACCAGCTCCCAACCCATCACGAAGATCAGGTCGTACTGCTTGCCCTTGGCCAGGTTTTCGAACTGCTCCTGATAGTCCAGGGCGCGATTGCCGGTGTCGACCAGCTTGAGGTCGATGCCGAAATCGGTCTTGGCCTTGTTGAGGCCGTTGACGATCGAAACACCGAAGCCCTGTGCGAAATATCCGGAGATCGCCGCCACGGAAACCTTGGCCTGTGCGGCGGCCGAACCCAACGAAACGGCCAGCATCGTGCCAGCCAGGAATAAACTCTTGAGCGCCCTTTTCATGTCATTCCCCTTCAGCTTTTTTCAGCTTTTCAAGCCACGCCTTGACCATCCCCCACATGTCGCCGCAACAGCGGCGAGTTCGTTGATGGTCATATGAGTTTAGGAGCGGCCCGACAGGCTGTCAATCGTCATCGAGCACGGTTTTCTCAGCTCTTCGGTCGCGTCTCTCACCTCGGCGCTTGACAAACTTCGGCGATGCATAATTGTTGATACTCTAACGAGTTACCATGCGTGACGGGACGAAGGATACAAACAATGCCAGCTGTGGTGGTCAGGAAATTTCTGGTCCAGGTCGAAGAGATATTCCATGAGGGAGGGCCGCCTGCGGCGCGCCCGCCCAAGCGCGGCGCGATCGTTGCCGTCATCGCCAACCCCTTCGCCGGACGCTACGTGGAGGAGATCACCGGGTTCATGGAAGACCTGAAGCCGCTCGGCCTTGAGATGGCGCGGCGCCTGATCGATGCAATGGGTGAGGGGGCCGCCGCGATCGAAGGTTACGGCAAGGGTGCCATTGTCGGCGCTGCCGGCGAGCTCGAACATGGCGCGCTCTGGCACAATCCGGGCGGCTACGCGATGCGCGAACTTCTCGGCAACGCCAAGGCCATCGTGCCCTCGACCAAGAAGGTCGGCGGTCCGGGAACGCGCATCGACATCCCGATCACCCACATCAACGCCTCCTATGTGCGCAGCCATTTCGATGCGATCGAGATCGGTGTGAATGATGCGCCGCGCAGCGACGAGATGGCGGTCATCCTGGCCATGACCACGGGCGCGCGCATTCACGCCCGCGTCGGCGGTCTGGCGGCGGCGGACATCAAGGGCGAGGACGGTTTGCGATGAGTGTGGAAATCCGCCGCATCATCACCGTCGTCGAGGAAACCCGGATCGAAGGCGGCCGTCCCGTCGATCCGCCGACCCGTCGAGCCGCCGCCATTGCCGTGATCCGCAATCCTTATGCCGGCACGTTTGTCGAGGACCTGTCGGCACTGAGCGACATCGGCGAAGCGCTGGGCGATATCCTGCCCAGGCGGGCCATTGCCGCTCTCGGCATCTCCGGCGATCAGGTCGAAAGTTTCGGCAAGGCTGCCGCGGTCGGCGCCGATGGTGAGCTCGAACACGCCGCCGCCATCCTTCATCCAAAGCTGGGCGCCCCGTTCCGTGACGTGCTGGGCAAGGGCGCGGCGCTCATCCCGTCGTCGAAGAAACGTGGTGGTCTCGGCGTGCCGCTCGACATTCCGCTCGGCCACAAGGATGCGGCGCGGGTGCGCAGCCATTTCGACGGCATGGAGGTTCGCGTTCCCGATGCGCCGCGCGCCGACGAGATCGTCGTCGCCATTGCCGTCACCGATTCAGGCCGACCGCATCCGCGTGTCGGCGGGCTGACCAAGGACAAGATCGTCGGCAAGGATGGCGTGAGCTAGCGGGACTGCGGTCGCGCCCGCAATCTCGCTGGCACTTCGAGGCCGCCGTCAGGCGGCCTTGACTTCCGGAACCCGCATCGCCGGCGGGGTGTTGCGGCTGCGGCCGGTGCGCACTTCGCCGTCGATGACCACCATGCCGATGCCAGGCAGATTGCCGAGCGATACGCTGTCGAGCAGCCCGTCGCCGGCGCCGCCGATCGCCTGGTCGATGAAGATGAGGTCGGCGGCGCGCCCGATCTCGATGATGCCGCGGTCGGCCAGCCCGCGCACCCGCGCGGTGTTGCCGCTGGCAAAGCAGAACGCCACTTCCGGTGCGACGCCGCCCAGCGAAGCAAGCATGGTCAGCGTCCTCAGGATGCCGAGTGGCTGCACGCCCGATCCGGCAGGGCTGTCTGTGCCGAGAATGATGCGGGAAAGTTCGTCGCGCTGCCTTGCCAGCTCGAGCACGAACAGGCCGGTGCGCAGATTGCCGTTGTGGACGATTTCAAGCGCCCGCGAACCGTTCTCGCAGATCTGCCGGATTTCGGCTTCGGGCAGCGCCGTCGGTCCACCATTGACGTGGGCGACGATGTCGGCGTCGACCTCCAGCACCACATCCGCGCCGATGCGGCCGGAGCCGGGCAGGGAAGGGCCGCCGGTGTGGGTCATCGAGGTCATGCCGTATTTGCGTGCCCAGGCGATCATCTGCCGGCCGGTCGGCCCGTCCTTGACACCGCCAAGCCCGACCTCGCCGACAAGCGTCACGCCGGCTTCGGCCAGGGACCGGAAGTCATCCTCGACCAAGCCGTGTTCCAGGATGGGCGCTCCGGCAACAATCTTCATGCCGTTGGGGCGGAAGTTGGAGAAGGTGCGCTGCGCCGCGATCGCCAGCGCCTTCAACCCGACCAGGTCGCGTGGCCGGCCTGGCGTGTGGACCTCCCCCGCCGAAATCATCGACGTGACGCCGCCATGGACGGTCGAATCCATCCAGCCGATCTGGTTTTGCCTCGGCGTCCAGTCGCCCGCCACCGGGTGAACATGGTTGTCGATCAGCCCCGGCGCCACCGCGCAGCCCATTGCGTCGATGACCGTCGCGGCGTGACCGGCATCGACATCGCCGGCCTTGCCGATGCCGGTGATACGTCCGTCCGCCACCACGATGGTGTCGGCATCGAGGATCGGCCGGTCGAGGTCACCGCTCAACATGAGGCCGATATTGCGGACGACGAGCGTGTTGGCAGACGACTTGGGGTCGGACGACATCGGTTCTCACTTCTGCTGGTATGAAAATCTGGACGCGGCCTATTTGCCGCTGTCCCCATTCGACGGATCGTCGTCATTGATGCGCTTGAGCAGGCGAAGCAGCGTGGCTTGCTCCGAGGGGGAAAGCGGCGACAGGAACCGCCTGCCGACCTCGACGCTGCGTGCCAGCCGCTCGAGCGTGTACTGGGTGCCTTTCTCGGTCAGCGCGATCATCGACAGGCGCTGGTCGGTCTCCGAAGCGCTGCGCGTGATCAACTCGTGCTTGAGCAGTTTGCGCATGACGATGCTGATGGTCGACGGGTCCATCGCCGTCAGCCGTCCGAGATGGTTCTGCGAGACTTCGCCGTGTTTGAGGATAGTGGCCAGGGCCGCGTACTGGGTTGGCGAGAGATCTTCTCCTGCCATGACCTGCTGGAAGCGCAGCGTCGCGCGCTGATGCGCCTTGCGGATCATGTGCGCCGGGTGGCGATCCAGTTCGTACCCGGTCCGCGCGTATTCTTCGAGCACCTGCTCGCGGTTGAGAGGCGCCGCCTCGCCGCCTTGCCGTTTCGAGGCCTCGTTCTTTCCGGATTTCTTTTCGGTCGTCAAACCGGACTCCTGTTGTCTGCCTCGGATGCCGATTGCACTTTATGGTTCAGGCCGCGACGCTGGCCGGCTGCAGCGCCGTCCCGTCCAGAACCGCCGCCACGACATCGGCCGAATTGCTGACCACGCCGAAATGCGTCGCAATGTCGTAAAGCGAGCTTTCCTGTTCGCGTGGTCCCGTGGCCGCGCAGCAATCGCTCGGCACCACCACCTCGTAGCCCTGGAAAAAGGCGTCATGGACGGTCGATCGCACGCAGATGTTGGTGACCACGCCGAAGATGATCAACTGATCGACCTGCATATCCTTGAGCGTCAGGTCGAGGTCGGTCTGGAAGAAGGCCGAGTAGCGCCGCTTGATGACATGGATCTCGTCGTCGCGGGCTCCGAGATCCTCGATGATTTCGGGTCCCCAGCTTCCTTCCACGCAATGCGGCGTGCGCTTCACCCATTCGCGTTCGCGGCGCATGCCCGGCCGGTGCGCGTCATGGACCCAGATCACCGGGACGCCACTTGCCCGCGCGGCGTCGATCACGGCCAGTTGCGGCCCGACCAGTGCCTCATATCCGGGCAGCACCATGGCCCCGCCGGGCTTGCAGAATTCATTGACCATATCGATGACGATAACAGCGGCGCGTCGCGGATCGAGGCGCACCGCATCGTCGTGCCGATGTGAGGAAAAAACGTCCACGGCCATGGCGGTCTCCTTTGGTCGATCGTTGATGCTCATACAAAAAACCCTGGCGGGTGCCAAGTCAATCCCGTTCGACGCAAAGCTGCGATCACCGGCCTTGCGCACGCGGTTCGCACAAGCGTATGCGCTATTTGTCCTGCGCGATATAAGCTTGACAAGGGTCGGCAATCATGTGCTCGATTTGTATGACCATCAACGATAATCAAGCCGCTGAGCTTGCGCAGCCGAGGCCCTGATATGAAGACCATCGTCACCGGAGCCAGTGGCCTTCTCGGCCGCCATGTGGCCGAGGCTCTGCTTGCCGCCGGCCATGATGTGCTGGGCATCGATACGGTGGCGCCGGTCGGGGATGGATGGCGGCACGCCATTGCCGACCTGACTGATTTGGGATCAACCGTGCAGCTCGTGCGCGATTGCGATGCCGTCGTGCATATCGCGGCCATCCCGCGGCCGACCGGCCGGGCCGGCGGCGAGGTGTTCAGGACCAACATCGCGACCGCCTACAATGTCGTCGAAGCCGCTGCCCTGGCCGGCATCGGGCGCTTCGTCTATGCCTCATCCTTCAGCGTCTTCGGTTATCCCTTTTTCGAGAAACCGGTCATTCCACCCTATCTGCCGGTCGACATGAACCAGCCGGTCGGCGCGCAGGATCCCTACGGCCTGTCGAAATGGCTGGGCGAGGAAATCGTCGATGCGGCGGTGCGGCGCGGCGCCTTTTCGGCCGTCAGCATCCGCATGCCATGGATCCAGACCCCGCAATCCTTCTTCGCCGGCGTCGGTCCGCGCCGCGCCACGGCCGAAAGCGCCCGCGACCTTTGGGCCTACCTCGACGCGCGCGATGCCGGCCAGGGGTTCCTGCGCGCACTCGAATGGCAAGGCGAGGGCCATCTGCGCGTCCTGCTCAGTGCCGAAGATACGTTCATGGAAGAGGAGACCGAGGCGCTGGTGCGCCGGGTCTATCCAGGTGTTGCCCTGTCGCGGCCGATCGCGGGTTTCGGGTCCGTGCTCGATACATCGCATGCGCGTGAAACGATCGGCTTCGAGCCACGGCATTCCTGGCGGTCCTATTCGAAGCTGGAGAGCGAATGATGAAACGGTTCGACCAGAAAAAGGTTCTCGTCACCGGCGGCGCGGGCGCCATAGGCGGCGCCGCGGTCCGGCGCTTCCTCGATGAGGGAGCCCGGGTCGCCATCGTCGACCGCAACGGCGCCGCAGCCCGGCAACTGGCCGGCTCTCTCGGTGAAAACGCCATCGCCATCGAAGCCGACGTCACCGACGAGAAGAATGTGCGCAGCGCCGTCGAGGAGACCGTCCAGGCATTCGGCGGACTGGACGTGGTGTTCAATAACGCCGGAATATCGGGCGTCGTCGCGCCCGTGCATGAACTGCCGGTCGAGGACTGGGACGCGATTATCCGCATCAATCTGCGTGGCATCTTCCTGGTACTGCAGGCCTCGCTCCAGGCAATGATCAAGGCCGGCGCCGGTGGATCGATCGTCAATATGGGGTCGTCCATGGCGGGATGGGACGTGCTTTCGGGCGGCGCCGGCTATGTCGCGTCGAAGCATGGCGTGGTCGGACTGACCCGTGTCGCGGCACTCGATGCCGCGCCCTATGGCATACGCGTCAATGCCATCTGCCCCGGTGTCATCGAGACGACGCTCGGCGTGCCGGCTTCCGGCGACGGCGATTTCAAAAGCAGCGTCCAGCATTTCGCCGATCGCATCCCGTTGCGCCGCATCGGCCAGCCGGACGATGTCGCGGCCGCCGTGGCTTTCCTTGCTTCGGAGGAGGCAAGACATGTTACCGGCGTCGACTGGCTGATCGACGGCGGCCAGACCTTGCAGAGCTGGGCCAACGCGCCGGCCGGCGACGTGTTTCCGAAATACCGCTAGCGGTTCGCCGTTTCCGTGAAACGGTGAACTGCTCTAGTCCAGGCAGGTTCCCGAGGGTCGTCACGATCGCGCGAAGGGATTTGCTCGCGGCGGTCCTCAGAGACCCAGCCGGTCCTTCACTCGTCCTGAAAGGATCGCCGCCTTCACGCCCACCGGCCAGAAGCGGTGGAAGCGGATCGGCTTGAGCGGCGAGATCGGCATCGGAAAGGGCGGCGTCTCGTCGTCCCGCAGGCGCTGCGCCAGAGCCGCACCCATCGCCGAAGCCATGGCAACGCCACGGCCGTTATAGCCGAGGCAGATCAGGATGCCGTCTTCCGGCTCGTGAATGTGCGGAAGGTGGTCCTTGGTGATCGCGACCCGGCCATTCCAGCCGTGGGTCCAGCGTGTCCCCGCAAGCGCTGGCCAGAGCCGCAGCGCATAGTCGGTGAGGTAGCGGATGGCGGCGGCATCGTCGATGGATTTCATCGGCCCCCGGCCGCCCATCAGAAGGCGGTTCTGCGCGTCGACGCGGTAGTAGACGGTTATGTTGCCGGCCTCGTAGAGAACGGGCCGTTCCGGCAGGATCGTGGCCGCCACCGCCGACGGCAACGGCTCGCTCGCCGCAATCGCGCTGAATACCGGAACCAACGATTGCTCCAGGCCTGGCCAAAGGCCGCCTGTATATCCGTTGGTTGCGATGAGGACCTTTTCGGCGCTGACGGAACCCCTGGCGGTCTTGAGCAGCCATCCGCCCGCCTCGCGGCGCAGCGAAAGGACCTCGCTATCGCCGAATATCCGCGCACCGGCGCCTTGAGCGGCGGCTGCCAGGCCAAGGGTGTATTTCAGCGGATGGAGGTCGCCGCCACGGGCGTCGAACAGGCCGGATATATATCTGTCCGTCCCGGTGCGCTCCGCCATCACCTTTGCGTCCAGCATGCCGACCGGCATCCCCCGGCGCTGGCATTGCGCCGCCGTGGCGCGCACGGCGGCTTCCGGCTTCGGCCTTATGGCGGCGCGTAAGGTGCCGTGCTGCCTTGCATCGCAGGCGATGGACAGGCGCTTTATCAGGCCAAAGGTGAAATCCGGCGCGGCGTAGGAGAAGTCGACCATCCGTGGCCCGAGGTCAGGCCCGAACATCGCCTCGATCGTGTCGGGATCGTATTTGAGGCCGGGATTGACCTGGCCGCCATTTCGTCCCGAGGCGCCCCAGCCCGGCTGATGCGCTTCGAGCACGGCTACGTCGTCACCGGCCTCCGCCAGATGCAAGGCCGCCGACAGGCCGGTGAAGCCCCCGCCGACAATGGCGACCCGCGCCCGTCGCGCGCCGGCAAGGGCAGCGTAGTCGCCGGTGCCGCCTGCCGTGTCGCGGTAGAGGCTCCTGGGCGGGCTGCGTTCGGACATGTGGCAAGGCTCTTACGATAAGCGGCTCGGATGTGGCGTGACCGTGCATACCGCGAGAAAGTTCATGCGGAGCGGCTGGCCTTCGGGACATCGTGGGAGAAGCCCGAGGCAATTCTGCATGGCTTTCCCGAAATCACAACAGCCGCGATAGGGCGGCCATGAAATGATCGTTCTCCGACGGTGAGCCGATGCTGACCCGCACATAGGTGTCGAAGCCTTCCTGCTTCCACGGTTTGACGATGACGCCATCGCGCAACAGGCCTTCGACAAAGGCAGAGGCATTTTGCCGGCAGTCGAAGAAGAGGAAGTTTCCTCGCGAAGGGGCGACCTTGAGCCCTTTGTTTCGCAGGAAACTCTCGACACGTGCCCGCTCCGCCCGGGCCAGCGCGACGACGTGAGCGAGGTGCTCGTCATCGGCGAGCGCCGTAAGCGCGGCGGCCTGGGCCATGCCGTTGACGTTGAAAGGCGTGCGCACCCTGTCGAGCAATCCGCGCAACTGCGGGTCGCCGGCAATGCCGAAGCCGATCCTGAGCCCTGCAAGGCCGAACGCCTTGGAAAATGTCCTGAGCACGATCCACGGCCGGTCGCTTTTGGCCAGCAGGGGCAGGGCGGAGGCGTAGTCTTCCCCCTCGGCATATTCGGCGTAGGCTTCATCCACGACGACAAGCGTTTCGTCGCCGGCCGCGCCCAGCACCTTCGACAGATCGTCCCTCGACAGCCAACTGCCGACCGGGTTCATCGGGTTCGAGAACAGGAGCATCCGAGGGCTTCCGCGCACCGCCTCGGTCAGGGCGTCCACGTCGATGGTGAGATCGCTTTTGGGGCCAACGCGTTTGACACTCGCGCCCATCAGCGTCGCATAGTCCTCATGCAGCGGGAACGACGGGTAAAGCGTGACGACGCTATCCCCGGGCCGCAGGACGGCACGACTGATGACGGACAGAAGGTCCTCCGAGCCATTGCCGAGGATGACCTGATCCTCGGTGACCGCGTATTTGGCCGCGATGGCCTGGCGCAGTTCGCGTCCGGCCGGGTCCGGATACAGCCGGAACATTTCGGCGCTGCCCTGCATCATTCCAGCCAGCATCGGGCTCGGCCCAAGAGGGTTTTCGTTCGAGCCCAGCTTGGCGATCCTGGCCGGAGCATATCGCTGCATGACCTCGGCGATGGTCAGCCCGGAATTGTAGGGCGACAGGCGTGTGACTTCGGCGCGGACCATATCCAGGGCTTTCGACACGGGGCGGGCTCCTTCTTCACCGGCCGACGGACTGGGTTGTCGTCCGGCTTTTCAAACTCCGGGTCCCGCTGCATCCTGCCCGGGCTGGCCGGTCGCCGATGGATGCGGCGGGGAATGCCACAAATAGCCTAGCCGAAATAATTTGTATATGCTTGTATATGTAACCTGATCTGTTAGTCTCGACCTGATGGGGCCGAGGCTGCCAAGGAGGATTACATGCGCAACGCCGCTCTCTTTGACCTCACAGGCCGGAAGGCGCTTGTCACCGGCGCTAGCCGCGGCATCGGGCGCAGCATCGCCGAGGCGCTGAGCGCCGCCGGCGCCGAGGTCGCTGTGACCGCGCGCAGCCTGGCTTCCCTCGAAGAAACGACAGCAGCCATCCGTGCGGCTGGTGGCGTTGCGCATGCCGTCGCCCTCGATGTCACCGATGTCGTCGGATGCCGGACAGCCACCGCCGAGGCTGTGCGCCTGCTTGGCGGTCTCGATATCCTCGTCAACAATGCAGGGATGGAAGAGGTCCGCCCCTCGCTCGATGTGGACGAGGCTCTGTGGGACCGGATCGTCGACACCAATCTCAAGGGCGCCTTCTTCTGCGCGCAGGCGGCGGCGCGGCACATGCGCGACGCCCGGCGTCCCGGCGCCATCATCAATCTGTGCTCGCTGACGTCGGAAGTAGGCATTCCCACGGCAGTGCCGTACGGCTCCTCGAAGTCGGGCCTGCTCGGCATGACCCGGGCGCTCGCGGCGGAGTGGGCGGAACTGGGCATTCGGGTCAACGCCATCGCTCCGGGCTATTTCAGGACGGCGATGACGGATGTGTTCTACAGCAACGAGGCATGGCAGCAGTCCATGCTGGCCAAGATACCGCAGCACCGTTTCGGCGATCTCCGCGACCTGCACGGCGTCGCCGTGTTCCTGGCATCGGATGCGGCGGCCTACATCACCGGCCAGTCCATTCCGGTGGATGGCGGATTTCTGGCATCGATCTGAGGGCGGCTCGTCGATGTCTCGAATTGAACGTGTTTCGCGGATGTGGCCGGCTGGCGCATCGCTCTGAACAGAAGGAAAATCCATGTCCGACATCAGCTTCCACGATCTGTCGTCCCTCGACGCCACCCGGCGGGCCGGCCTGCTCAAGCGCGCCGAGAGCGATCTGTCGGTCTTCGTCGAAAAGGTCCGCCCGATCATCCAGGCCGTCAGGGACGAGGGTGACGCCGCCCTGGTCCGTTTCGCCCGGGAGCTCGACAAGGCCAACATTGCCGAGGGCGGACTGAAGGTCACGGAAGCCGAGTTCGACGCGGCGTTCGACAAGGTCGAGAAGGACGTCGTGGAGAGCATCGGCTTCGGCATCGAGAACATCAGGCATTTCCATGAGGAGCAGAAGCCCGAGACGATGTGGCTGAAGGAAGTCCGTCCCGGAGCCTATGCCGGCGACCGCTACACGCCGATCGCCTCGGTCGCGCTTTACGTGCCGCGCGGCAAGGGCGCCTTTCCGTCGGTTACGATGATGACCTCGGTTCCGGCCGTCATCGCCGGCGTGCCGCAGATCGCCATCGTGACGCCGCCGACGGCGGATGGTTCGGTGGATGCGGCCACGCTGGTCGCCGCCCGCCTCGCCGGGGTGAACACCGTCTACAAATGCGGCGGCGCCCAGGCCGTTGCGGCCGTGGCCTATGGCACCGAGACCGTCAAGCCGGCGCTCAAGATCGTCGGCCCCGGCAGTCCCTGGGTGGTGGCGGCCAAGAGCGTGCTGTCGTCGATCATCGACACCGGTCTGCCCGCCGGCCCGTCGGAAGCCGTCATCTTTGCCGATGACAGCGTCGATGGCGGCCTTGCCGCGCTCGACCTTTTGATCGAGGCCGAGCATGGCCCGGATTCCTCCGCCTATCTCGTCACGCACAGCCGCAAGGTCGCCGAAGCCGCGCTGGCGGCGATCCCTCAGCACTGGTCGCGCATGACCGAGCAGCGCGTGGAGTTTTCGCGCGCGGTGCTGACCGGCAAGCGCGGCGGCATCGTGCTGACCGCATCGCTGGAGGACAGCTATCGCTTCATCAACGACTATGCGCCCGAGCATCTGGAAATCCTGTCCAAGGAACCGTTCGCGCATCTCGGGCACATCACCGAAGCGGCCGAAATCCTGATGGGCCCGCACACGCCGGTGACCCTTGCAAACTTCGTCCTCGGGCCCAATGCCGTGCTGCCGACCAGCCGTTGGGCGCGGACCTATGGGCCGCTTTCGGTGACGGATTTCGTCAAGCGCTCGTCGGTCGGCTATGTCACCTCCGCCGCCTATCCGGAACTGGCGAAACATGCCCGCAGGCTCGCCCGCTACGAGGGCTTCAGCTCCCATGAAAACGCGGTCTCTGAAATCCGCGACGGCTACCTCGCCGGCTGAGCGGAGACGATGGCGATGAAGGCGGCACGGCTCTATGGTCCCGGCGACCTGCGGGTGGAGGATATCGCCCCTCCGGGCATTCCGGACACCGGCTGGGTGAAACTCAGGATCGACGCCGCCGGCATCTGCGGCTCGGATCTGCACAATTTCCGGACCGGCCAATGGATAAGCCGGTCGCCTTCGACGGCGGGCCATGAGCTGACAGGCACGGTCATCGCGCTTGGCGATGGCGTCGACACCATTGCGATCGGCGACAGGGTGGTTGCCGATTCACGTTTCTGGTGCGGAGACTGCGCGCAGTGCCATGCCGGCAGGCGTCACCTCTGCGCTTCTCTGGGCTTCGTCGGTGAGATCTGCGACGGCGGCTTCGCCGAACAGGCCGTGCTGCCCGCGCGCCTGCTGCATGTCATAGATGCCGATGTCGACGAGCGGGTCGCCGCCATGGCCGAACCGCTCGCCGTGGCACTGCACGCGGTGCGGCGCCTGCCGAAGACGGCAGGCTCGGTGCTTGTGGTCGGTTGCGGGCCGATCGGTGGTCTCGCCGCGCTGCTGCTCACTCGAACCTTTGCCGGCACGGTTCTCGTCGCCGACCGCAACCACGCGCGCTGCGCCCGCGTGGCGCGGGTGACCGGCGCCACGATTGTCGATCTGAACCGTGATGCCATTGCGGCCGCAACGGCCAATGCTCCGTTGCTGGCGGCCGTCGAGGCGACCGGCAGTATCGCAGCACTCAATCAACTGCTTGGTGTTCTCGATTCCGGCGGCACCGTCGCCATGGTCGGCATCTTTCATGGCCGTCTCGACATCGATCCCAATCTTCTGGTGGAGCGCGAGATCGCATTGCTGGGATGCCATGCCTTTGCCGATGAACTGCCCGACGCCGTGGGGATGCTGGCTGAGTTGAGCGAACCGCTGCTGGCCCTGACCGATCGCGAAATCGGTCTGGACGACGTTCCGGCCGCCTATGAGCGGCTTTTGGCCGGCAAAAGCGATGGCTTGAAAACAATCATACGCATGCGGCAACCTGTTGAGCCGGCGTGATTTCCGATAGCTTGCCGGAAAGGATTTTTGAGATGATCGATCTGCCCGATACGGCGAGCCCCCTCTACGAGAAGGTGAAGGACTACATCCTGACCAACATCGGGACGGGCCGGTGGGGCAAGGATCGCAAGCTTCCGTCCGAGAATGAGCTGGTGGTCTCGCTTGGTGTCTCTCGCATGACGGTGCACAGGGCCTTGCGGGAACTGACCGCGGCCGGCTTCCTGATCCGGCTGCAGGGTGTCGGCACATTCATCGCGCCGCCTCGGCCGCAATCGACGCTGATCGAGATCAACAACATCGCGGCGGAGATCGTCGAGCGCGGCAACAGGCACCGTTCCGAAGTTCTGGTCCTGGAAACGATCACGCCGACGAAGGAGCTTGCCTTGTCCTTCGAATTTGCAAAGCGGGCCTCGATCTATCATTCGGTCGTCGTCAATTTTGAGAACGACCTGCCGGTGCAACTGGAAGAGCGCTTCGTCAATCCTGCGCTGATACCCGATTACGACAAGCAGGATTTTTCCAAGACGGCGACTTACGACTACCTCATGCAGAAGACGCCGGTGACCGAGGTCGAGCATATCATCTCCGCCATCCCGGCCGATGCCGAGACGGCCAGGCATCTGAACATCGATGTCGGCAGCTGCTGCCTGTTCCTGCACCGCCGGACCTGGACTGGCGCGGTCGTGGCCACCATCAGCAAGCTGACCTATGCCGGCAGCCGCTACTCGCTCGGCAGCCGGTATTCTCCTTCCAGAACAAGCTGACACGGACGGGCAAGGCGAGACGCAGAGGTTTCACTATAGATGTATGTACATGTATTTATGATGGCGAATTCGGCTTTGGCGCACTGTCTGGCCGGAGAGGACGGCATATGACGCCGACATCGAGCCGAACGGCGCGCATCCGGGCTCTCGCGCAGCATGACGTTGCCGAAGCGCAGCGCGGGCTGTGCATGCTGCTGAGCGACCTGTTCGGAATGAACCCCGACAACGTCCGCATCAATTTCGACAAATACAGCCTCAACTCGCTGAACGGCTTCTTCGACAGCGACGGCAACGCCTACTTCTTCAAGTTCCATCAGGAGGAGCGGGAAGAGGCGATGGCGGGCGAGTACTACCGGGCCGAAATCCTCTCGCGCGCCGGCCTGCCGGTGGATCAGCCCGTCCATATGTCCACCGAGCCTGGTGAGCAGATCCTCGTCTATCACCGCCGCACGGATCCGAGGTTTTCGGATGTGCTGGTCGCGCTGGATGCCGAGGACGATCCCGAAAAGCGGCGCGAAGCGGTGCAGGCCGAGCGCGATCTCAGCGCCAGGCTGCTCGAGGTCTATCGCGAGACGCTACATCCGGTGACCATCGCTGAGGTGTCGGCGGAGCCGATCCACAGGCTCTTCCATGAGCGGCTGATCGATGCCGGTACGCGCTTGTCGCCCGGCGGGCGTCTCGCCGATTTCTACATCGGCAAACCATTCGTCTTTCCGGGCCTCGAACTCGACTGGGACCGTTTCTCGCGGTTGAAATTCGTCATCAATGGCCGGCCCTACCGTCGCAGCATCGGCGAGCTTTTCGACGCTGCAGCGGCGCGGCTGCGGCCGGACAGGCTTGCCGATGCCGGCGGCGTGGTCGCGCATGGCGACGCCCACAATGCCAATGTCTGGTACACCGAGAAGGCGGGGAGGGCGCAACTATCCTTCTTCGATCCCGCCTTTGCCGGCTCGCATATCCCGACGCTGCTGGCCGAGGTGAAGGCGACGTTCCACAACATCTTTGCTCATCCCTTCTGGCTCTACGATCCGGTTGCGGCGACGCAGGCTTTTCATGCGTACGCTCGGCTGGAGGGAAACCTTCTTCACATCGACACGGACTGGGACCTCAGCCCTGTCCGTCGCGACCTGCTGGAGGTCAAGGCGACGGCGCTGTGGCAGCCCTTGCTGCTGGAGCTCAAACGGCGCGGCATGCTGCCGGCCGATTGGCGCACGGTGCTGCGATTGGGGCTGTTCCTGTCGCCCACCCTGGTCATGAATCTGCGGGCCGGCGCCCGCAGTCATACGCCGGTCTCTTCCCTCATTGCATTTGCGGTCGCGGTCATGGTCGGCAGCGAGCCCGATGGCGGTGCCGACCGGGTGACCGCTTTTCTCGACCGGATCGATCCTGACAAAGCGTGAACTCACATTGAGGAGGGCTGGTGGATGCTCACGGTCGAACCAAAATCAGGTCACCCCAACTTGTATATGCATGTATGTATTTTAGCCTTGACATCGGCTCCCGCTGACGCTGAAATATCCCTGCATTTCACCATGAAGTGGCGGAGAAGAAGCCGAGGCACAGTGCCGCAAGAGCTGAAACCCGCAGTCTCACCAGACCGGATGCCTGGGTAAAAAAGCGGTCTGATCATCAAGGGGAACTAAAGATGATGCGTAACCTGACAGGACAATTCCGCGCGTTCGTAATGGCTGCCGCCATCGGGCTCGCCGCCGCCCCGGCAGCCCGTGCAGCCGATGCGGCCATTCCCACCACGCCCGAGGCCGGGTCGTTCAAGATCGGCATCGAGCCCTGGCTCGGATATGGCCAGTGGCACGTCGCCGACGCCAAGGGGCTGTTCAAGGCCAACGGCCTTTCGGACGTGCAGATCGTCAATTTCGCCGAGGACAAGGACCTCAACGCCGCGCTCGCCAGCGGCCAGCTCGACGCCGCCAACATCGCGACCCATACCGCGATGGGCATGGTCGCGGCCGGCCTGCCGGTGAAGATCGTGCTGCTGCTCGATGTCTCGATGACGGCCGATGCCATCATCGCCGGCAAGGATGTCACCTCCATCGCCGACCTCAAGGGCAAGCAGGTCGCCTTCGAGGAAGGCACGACCAGCGACATCCTGCTCAAATACGCGCTGGCGAAAAACGGCATGTCGGTCGCCGATGTCCAGCCGGTTCCGATGCCGGCCGCCGATGCGGGCGGCGCGCTGATCGCCGGCCGTGTGCCGGTGGCGGTCACTTACGAACCCTATCTGACCGTCGCGATGGCGCAGAACAAGGACGTCAAGCTGCTGTTCACCGCTGGCGAGGACCCCGGCCTGATCAGCGACGTGCTGGTGGTGCGTGACGACGTGATCAAGTCGAAGCCCGGCCAGGTGCTCGCCATGATCAAGAGCTGGGACGCCGCGCTGAAGGACTATAACGCCGACACCGCAGGCGGTCGCGCCATCATCGCCAAGGCGGTCGGCTCCGACGTCAAGGACCTCAACACCGCTTTCGACGGCGTGCGCTATTATTCACTCGCCGAGAACAAGACGGCGCTCACCGGTGACTTTGCCACCAAGACATTCGCCGATGTCGAAGCCGCCGCCAAGAACGCCAAGCTGCTTCAGACCGACGTCACGCCGGATCAGATGATCGACCCGTCTTTCGTCAAGGCGGCGCAATGACGAAGCCGGATCGCGGGGGTAACGCAGATGTCCGCTGAGCCTCCCGCGAAAGCCGGTCCGCCGCCTGCTTCATCGAAGCCGGCGGCGGGCAAGCCGATACGCCGCCGATCCTCCGGGATCGGCGTGCCCATCGCCAGGTCCCGCTTCCTGATGATCGCCGTGGCTGTCTTTGTCGGGCTCGGCCTTGCCTGGTGGGCGGCGACCGGGCTCGAATGGGTAAAACCCATCTTCCTGCCGTCGCCGGGCAGCGTCGCCACCCAGATCGCCAAGCTGGCGACCGACGGCACTTTGCTGCTGGATCTCCAGGCCTCGATCTACCGGATATCCATAGGCTTCCTCCTCGCATCGGCGCTGTCGATACCGATCGGCGTGCTGATCGGCAGCTTTCGCTCCTGGGAGGCCGCCATCGAGCCGCTGGTGGATTTCATCCGCTACATGCCGGTCGTCGCTTTCGTGCCGCTCTCCATCCTGTGGGCCGGCACCGGCGACACGCAGAAATTCCTCATCATCTTCATCGGCACCTTCTTCCAGCAGGTGCTGATGATCATGGACAATGTCAAACGGGTTCCCACCGATTTCATCGGCCTTGGCCGCACGCTCGGCCTGCCGGACCGCAAGATCCTGACCCGTATCGTTGTGCCCAGCGCCTTGCCGGGCATATGGGATACGCTGCGCATCAGCCTCGGCTGGGCATGGACCTGGCTGGTGCTGGCCGAGCTTGTCGCGGCGACATCCGGACTCGGCTATCGTATCACCGTGTCGCAGCGTTATTTCCAGACCAACACCATCATCGGCTACATCCTGCTCTTGGGCGTCCTCGGTCTCATCACCGACCAGGTGATGAAGGCGCTGGAAAAGGTGCTCTTCCGGCAGGACGGCCACTCGCAATGAGGACCAGCCGATGAACGCTCCCAAGCTGCGCATCGCCGGCCTCCACAAGAGCTTCGGCACGGGAGAGCGTCGCACGGAAGTGCTGCGCGACATCAACCTCGATCTCGCCGACAATGAGTTCGTCTCGCTTGTCGGCACATCCGGCTGCGGCAAGAGCACACTCTTGTCGATCGTCGCTGGACTGCAGGATTTCGACGCTGGCGAACTCAGCATCGACGGCGCGCCGATCCTGCAGCCGGGCCTCGATCGTGGCGTCGTGTTCCAGTCCTACACGCTGCTTCCCTGGCTGACGGCGCGGCAGAATATCGAGTTCGCCCTCAAGGCCGCCGGCTACGATCGCTCGGCCTGCCGCGAGATCGCGCTCGAGCATCTCGACCTCGTCAAGCTGTCGCACAGCGCCGACCGCTTTCCATCAGAACTTTCGGGTGGCATGAAGCAGCGCGTCGCCATCGCGCGTGCGCTTTCCTACCGTCCCAAGATGCTCCTGATGTACGAGCCCTTCGGCGCGCTCGATGCCCTGACCCGGCACCAGATGCAGGAACTGCTGACCCA
>NZ_JAFKIC010000158.1 GCF_017306585.1 Mesorhizobium sp.
GGGGAGAAGGTGGCACGAAGGGCCGGATGAGGGGCAGCGCCAAGGTCTGCAAGGCTGGCTCCGCCCCTCATCTGCCTGCCGGCATCTTCTCCCCGTGAACGGGGAGAAGCGAGGCTGACCATGGCCATCCTCGCGCTCTCCAATGTCTCGAAACGCTTCGGCGCCCTGACCGTCGCCGACGCGGTTTCGTTCGAACTGCGCGAGGGCGAGGCGCTCGGCATCATTGGTCCGAACGGCGCCGGCAAGTCGACGCTGTTCAACCTGATCACCGGCAACATATCGGCCGATGCCGGCAGCATCGCCTTCGACGGCCGCGACGTGACGCGGCTGCCGCCGATGCAGCGTTGCCTGGCCGGTGTCGGCCGCTCCTTCCAGATCCCGCAGCCTTTCGAGAAGCTGACCGTGTTCGAGAACCTGCTCGTCGCCGCCGCCTTCGGTGCAAGGAAGACCGAAGCCGAGGTCGCAGAGCGCTGCGCCGAAATCCTGGTCGAGACCGGACTGATCGAACGCGCCAACCATCCCGCCGGAGCCTTGAGCCTGTTGCAGCGCAAGCGCCTGGAACTTGCCCGCGCCCTGGCGACCGAACCGAAGCTCCTGCTGCTCGACGAGATCGCCGGCGGCCTCACCGAGGGCGAGTGCGGCATGCTGGTCGATACGATCAGGGGCATACACAGGGCCGGCATGTCGATCATCTGGATCGAGCATGTGCTGCATGCGCTGAATTCGGTGGTCGAGCGGCTGCTGGTGCTCAATTTCGGCAAGGTGATCGGCATGGGCGCGCCAGACGCCGTCATGGCCTCGCGCGAGGTGCGCGAAATCTATCTCGGGATCGAGATCTGATGGCGCTGCTCGAGACAACAGGGCTCACCGCGCGCTATGGCGACTTCCAGGCGCTGTTCGGCGTCGACATCGCACTGAACCAAGGCGAGACGATTGCCATCATCGGCGCCAACGGCGCCGGCAAGACGACGCTGATGCGCTCGATATCGGGCGTGTTGGCCAGCGAGCCCGAGGCGGTGCTGTTCGATGGCGAGAAGATCGGCGCCCTGCCTGCGCCCGACATCGTCGCGCGCGGCATCGCCATGGTGCCGGAGGGGCGAAAGTTGTTTGCCTCGCTCAGCGTCGAGGAGAACCTGCTCATCGGCCGCTATGGCCGCGCTGTCGAGGGACATTGGAACCTCGATACGGTCTACGACCTGTTCCCGATCCTCAGGGAAAGACGCGCCAATCCCGGTACAGCCCTGTCCGGCGGCCAGCAGCAGATGGTGGCGATCGGCCGCGCGCTGATGTCCAACCCGCGCGTTCTCTTGTGCGACGAGATCAGCCTTGGCCTGGCACCGGTCGTCATCAGGGATATCTACGCCGCCTTTCCGCGCATCCGTGAGGCCGGAGCTTCGATCGTCGTGGTCGAGCAGGACATCGGCCAGGCGCTCAAGGTCGCGGACCGCGTCTACTGCATGATGGAGGGGCGGATCACGCTGACGGGAGCGCCGGCGACACTGACGCGGGAGACGATTCATGCCGCGTATTTCGGGCATTGAGGGATGGTGATGCAGAACCTGCTACAACCGCACCCAGCCACCCCCCTCGGCGTTGCCAATCGGCGATCAGGTCAAACCCCATGACCAGCGCGCTCGACACCATCATCCAGGGCATATTGCTTGGCGGCCTCTACGCCCTGTTCGCGGCCGGCCTGAGCCTCGTCTTCGGCATCATGCGGCTGGTCAACCTGGCGCATGGCGATCTCATCGTGCTGGCCGCCTTCCTGATCCTGGTGCTGGTGACCGCGCTCGGCCTCAATCCTTTCGTGGCCGCGCTGGTGGCGATGCCGCTGATGTTCGCCGCCGGCTGGGCGCTGCAGTACTTCCTGCTCAACCGCACATTGGGCGCCGACATCCTGCCGCCGTTGCTCGTTACCTTCGGGCTTTCGATCGTCATCCAGAACGGCCTGCTCGAAGGCTTCACCGCCGACAGCCGGCGCATTTCGGCTGGCGGTCTGGAATCGGCCTCCCTGGCGCTCGGGCCGGTCAATGTCGGCGTCATGCCGCTGCTGACGCTTGTCTCAGCCATTGCCGTCATCATCGGCCTGAACCAGCTTTTCTACCGCACATCGCTCGGCCGCGCCTTCCGCGCCACCTCGGACGATCCGGTCACCGCGGGGCTGATGGGCATCAGGCCGAAGCGTATCTTCGCCACCGCCACCGGCATCGCCATGGTGGTGGTGACGATCGCCGCGCTCTATCTCGGCACCCGCGCCAATTTCGACCCGACCATCGGGCCGGCGCGGCTGATCTACGCCTTCGAGGCGGTCATCATCGGCGGCCTCGGCTCGCTCTGGGGCACGCTCGCCGGCGGCATCGTCATCGGCATCGCCCAGACCTTCGGCGCCGCGATCAACCCGGAATGGCAGATCCTCGCCGGGCACCTGGCGTTTCTGCTGGTGCTTCTGGTCAGGCCGCGCGGGCTGTTTCCTCGGGCGGTGGATTGAGCGCCATGACCGACACCTCGCTCACCCCATGGAAAGTCGAGACGCGCACCAAGGCGTCGGCGATATCCGCCATCGTCGCCGCGCTCCTCGTCCTGTTCGCTTTCGCCGCCCCTCTCTTCGCCTCGCGCAGCGTGCTGCAGGACCTTTTCTTCATCCTGACCATGCTGGTGCTGGCGCAGAACTGGAACCTGCTTGCCGGCTATGCCGGGCTGGTCTCGGTCGGTCAGCAGGCGTTCGTCGGCTTCGGCGCCTACGCCATGTTCGCGCTCGTCATTCTTGCCGGGCTCGACCCTCTGGCGGCGATTGTGCTTGCCGGCATTGCCAGCGCCTTGCTTGCCGTCCCCACCGCCTTCTTCCTGTTTCGCCTGCAGGGCGCCTATTTCGCCATCGGCAGCTGGGTCATCGCCGAAGTGGTGCGGCTGGCGCTGGCGCAATGGAAGACGCTGGGCGGCGGCACCGGCACCTCGCTGCCGCGCGAAGCGACGCGCGACATGCCGGCGCTGAAATTCATCGGCGACCTGTTCGGGGTCAAATCCTCGGGCGCGGGCGATATCCTCACCTATTGGCTGACCCTGCTGCTCGCCATCGCCACCATCTTTCTCGTCTACCGCCTGCTGCGCTCCAAACAGGGATTGGGTCTCGCCGCCGTGCGCGACAACCAGGAGGCGGCACGCTCCGTCGGCGTCGACGCACGCCGCATGAAGACGCTCGTCTATCTGGCCGCCGCCTTCGGCACCGGCCTGTGCGGTGCGCTGATCTATGTCCAGAAGGCACGTATCTCGCCGGACGCCGCCTTCTCCGTGGTCGACTGGACCGCCTATGTCATCTTCATCGTCGTCATCGGCGGCATCGGCACCATCGAAGGGCCGATCGTCGGCGTCATCGTCTTCTATCTTCTGCAGACCCTGCTCGCCGACTACGGCTCCTGGTATCTGCTGATCCTCGGCCTGGTCGGCATCGCCACCATGCTGTTTGCGCCACGCGGCCTCTGGGGCCTGTTCGCCGACCGCACCGGCATCCAGCTGTTTCCCGTCCGCCGGCGGCTGACCGGCGGACCGTTATCATCGACAAGAAAGGGAGGGCCGCATGGCTGACACCACCACAGACGTGCTGATCATCGGGACCGGGCCGGCCGGTTCGGCGACCGCGGCGCTGCTTTCGACCTATGGCGTCGAGAACATGATCATCAACCGCTACCGCTGGCTGGCTTCGACGCCACGCGCCCACATCACCAACCAGCGCACCATGGAGGTGCTGCGCGACCTCGGCAGGGAGGTCGAGGCGGAAGCCTACATGCACGCCACCGAGCAGGATCTGATGGGCGAGAACGTGTTCTGCACCTCGCTCGCCGGCGAGGAGATCGGCCGCATGCGCAGTTGGGGCAAGCATCCGCTCTCCCGCGCCGAGCATCTCCTGTCCTCGCCCTCGCACATGAACGACCTGCCGCAGACCTTCATGGAGCCGCTGCTGTTCAAGACCGCCTGCTCGCGCGGCACGCAGGCGCGCATGTCGACGGAATATGTCTCCCACGTCCAGGATGCCGAGGGCGTCACCACGACCTGCCGCGACCGCCTGACCGGCAAGGATTTCACGGTGCGCTCGAAATATCTGGTCGGCGCCGATGGCGGCAATTCGCTGGTCGCCGAACATGCCGGCCTGCCCTTCGAGGGCAGGATGGGCGTCGGCGGCTCGATGAACATCCTGTTCAAGGCCGACCTGTCGAAATACGTCGCCCATCGCCCGTCCGTGCTCTACTGGGTGGTGCAGCCCGGCGCCGATGTCGGCGGCATCGGCATGGGCCTGGTGCGCATGATCCGGCCGTGGAACGAATGGCTGATCGTCTGGGGCTACGACATCAACCAGCCGGCGCCGAAGGTCGACGACGCCTTCGCCAAAAAGGTGGCGCGCGACCTGGTCGGCGATCCCGAGCTTGAGATCGAGATCCAGTCGGTATCGACCTGGACCGTCAACAACATGTACGCCACGCAGACCTCCAAGGGCCGCGTCTTCTGCATGGGCGATGCCATCCATCGCCACCCGCCGTCGAACGGGCTGGGTTCCAACACCTCGATCCAGGACGGTTTCAATCTTGCCTGGAAGCTCGCCTATGTCCTCAAGGGCAAGGCCGGCGAAAGGCTCCTCGACAGCTATTCGCGGGAGCGCGCGCCGGTGGCGAAACAGATCGTCACCCGCGCCAACAAGTCGATCGAGGAATTCGGCCCGATCTTCAAGGCGCTCGGCCTGCTCGATTCCATCGACCCGGTGAAGATGCAGTCGAACATGGATGCGCGCTGCGACGACACCCCGGCCGCGGAGACACAGCGCGCGAAGATCCGCGAGACCATCGCCGCCAAAGTCTATGAGTTCGACGCCCATGGCGTCGAGATGAACCAGCGCTACAAATCGGGTGCAATCGTGACCGACGGCCAGAAGGAGCCGGCTTTCGAGAAAGACGCCGAGCTGCACTACCAGCCGACATCCTGGCCGGGCGCACGTCTGCCGCATGCCTGGCTGCACTCCGACGACCCGGCCCATCGAGGTGGCAAGGTTTCCACGCTGGACCTTGCGGGTCACGGCAAATTCACCGTCCTGACCGGCATTGGCGGTCAGGGATGGCTCGACGCGGCCAGAGTGGTCGGCAAGGATCTCGGCATCGACATATCAGGCCACATGATCGGTCCGCGCCAGCCCTGGCAGGATTTCTCGGGCGACTGGGCGCGCGCCCGCGAAATTCGCGACAGCGGCGCGCTTCTGGTGCGCCCGGACCAGCATGTCGGCTGGCGCAGCGATGCGATCAGCGCCGACCCGGCAGCCGATCTGCGCCGGGCCCTGACGGCAATCCTGGACAGGTGAGAGACATGGAAGCGCACGAAAAAGGCTTCTTCACCGAAGCGAATTCGGTCGAGGTCGTCACCGGCCGCAACAGGAACGCCGCCAGCGAGCGGCTGAAAGCGGTGATGGAGGTCATCACCCGCAAGTTGCACGAGGCGGTCAAGGAGATCGAGCCGACGCAGGACGAATGGTTCGAGGCGATCCTGTTCCTGACCAGAACCGGCCAGCTCTCCACCGAATGGCGGCAGGAGTTCATCCTGTTGTCCGACGTGCTGGGCGTTTCGATGCTGGTCGACGCCATCAACAACCGAAAGCCGTCAGGCGCCTCGGAATCGACTGTGCTCGGGCCGTTCCACATCGCCGACGCGCCGGAACTGCCGATGGGCGCCAACATCTGCCTCGACCAGAAGGGCGAGGACATGTTCATCCATGGCCGCATCCTCGACATCCAGGGCAAGCCGATCGCCAACGCCGTGCTCGATGTCTGGCAGGCCAATGACGAGGGCTTCTACGACGTCCAGCAGAAAGGCATCCAGCCCGATTTCAACCTGCGCGGCGTCTTCCGCACCGGCGCCGACGGCCGCTACTGGTTTCGCGCGGTGAAGCCGAAATTCTACCCCATCCCCGACGACGGCACCGTGGGCAAGCTGCTCCATGCGCTCGGCCGGCACCCCTACCGCCCGGCGCATCTCCACTACATCCTCAAGGCCGACGGCTTCGAGACGCTGACTACCCACATTTTCGATCCCGACGACCCCTACATCAATTCGGACGCGGTGTTCGGCGTGAAGGAAAGCCTGCTGGCCGAGTTCAAGCGGATCGACGACCCCGCGCGCGCCAGGAGCCTGGAATTCGCCAACCCATTCTGGGAGGTCGAGCACGATTTCGTGCTGGCGAGGGGCTGACGACCCATCCTTTCCGACGAAGTACCGTAGCGGCGGCCTCGCCGCCGGACCAACGGCGCTTGCCTTCACGCACCACCGCTGCCAGACCACCACGGTTCGGCATCACTGACCAAAGTCACGGTTTTGTGTTCGGCAAACAAGGCCGCGCTGGAAAGGACCGTTGATCGTGACGCGCTCCTAGCATAAACGTTATACCGTTACCGTTACACTATAACGTCACATCGACATGTCTGGCGTGAGCGTTCCGCGCCCAGATTTCCTTAGAGGAGACCAAGGATGCGTTCCCTTCCCTTCCTGGCCGCGCTGCTGGTTGCCGCGCCGCTGCTGACCGGCAATGCCCGCGCGGAAGAAAAGCTCAACATCGTGGCGGCCGAGAATTTCTACGGCGACCTCGCCCGCCAGATCGGCGGCAGCCACGTCGCCGTCACCAGCATCCTTTCCAACCCCGACGACGATCCGCATCTCTTCGAGACCAGCCCATCGACGGCGCGCACCATCGCGGATGCCAAGGTCATCATTTACAATGGCGCCGACTACGACCCGTGGATGGACAAGCTGCTCGCGGCATCGGGCAAGCCGGATCGCACGACCATCATCGCCGCCGACCTGATCGGCAAGAAGTCGGGCGACAACCCGCATCTCTGGTACAATCCGGCGACGCTGCCGGCAGTCGCCAAAGCGCTCGCCGCGGATCTGTCGAAACGCGACCCCACCAACGCGGCGCACTACAACGCGAATCTGAAGATATTCCAGTCGTCACTCGAGGGCATCGACAAGGAGATCAGCGACGTCAAGAAGACCTATGCCGGCACCGAAGTGACCGCCACCGAGCCGGTGTTCGGCTACATGGCGGAGGCGCTTGGTCTGAAGATGCTGAACTATGATTTCCAAGTGACGGTGATGAACAACGCCGAGCCGAGCCCGACACAGGTTGCCGCATTCGAAAACAGCCTGAAGGACGGTTCGGCCAAGATCCTGTTCTACAATTCCCAGGTGACTGACGAGGCGACGACCAAGCTTCTCGACCTCGCCAGGCAGAACAAGGTCACCGTCATCGGTGTCACCGAGACGGAGCCGGCCGGCCAGACGATCCAGACCTGGTTCAGCGGACAGATCTACGCTGTACAAAAGGCACTTGCGGCCCGCACGCAATGAGCGCAGTGGCGTTCGAACGGGTGACGCTGAGCCATGGCGGGGCACGCCCGATTCTTTGCGACGTCTCCTTCTCGATTCCGCAAGGCGCCTTTGTCGGCCTTCTCGGCGCCAACGGCGCCGGCAAGACGACGATGCTGCGCGCGATACTGGGGCTCATAAAGCCCTTGAGCGGAACAATATCGGTGCTAGGCAAACCACCCACGCGCGGCAATGCAACAATCGGCTATATGCCGCAGGCGCGGCGCACCTTGGTGCATCCGGGCATCAGCGGCATCGACTTCGTGCTGAGCGCGGCGGGCGGCCATCGCTGGGGCTGGCCTGTCGCATCCGCCATCGAGAAGGAGGCCGCCTGGAAGGCGCTAGAAGCGGTCGGAGCGGGCGACCTTGCCCTGCGCCCGCTGGCGGAACTCTCGGGCGGCGAGCGTCAACGGATATTGATCGCCCAGGCGCTGATCGGGGATCCCATGCTCCTGCTGCTCGACGAGCCGCTGATCAGCCTCGACGCCGCGCACCAGCGCACGATCATCGACCTCGTGCACGCGATTGGCGAACGGCTCGGCATCGCCGTGCTGTTCTGCTCGCATGAGATCAACCCGCTGCTACGCGCTGTCGACCGCGTTCTCTATCTCGGCAATGCCAAGGCCGCGATCGGCGGTGTCGACGAGGTGATCAGCGGGCCGGTTCTGTCGAAACTCTACGGCACGCCAATCAACGTGGTGCGGGTCGCGGGCCGAATCTTCGTGATGGCCGACGACGTCGAAGTCGAGGCCGGAACACATGTCCACGATGTTTGACTATGAATTCATGCGCAACGCGTTCTATGCCTGCACGGTCGTCGGTATCGTCGCCGGCGCCGTCGGCTATTTCCTGGTGCTGAGGGGCCAGACTTTCGCTGGTCATGCGCTTTCCCATGTCGGTTTTGCCGGTGCCACCGGCGCCGGACTTATCGGCCTGTCGCCGTTTCTCGGGCTGGCCGTGTTCAGCGTCATAGCGGGCATAGGCATCGGCCTGCTTGGCGAACGCGCGCATCGCGACGTCGCCATTGGCATCGTGCTGACATTGTCGCTTGGCCTTGGTCTGCTGTTTCTCCATTTCTACACTGCCTTTGCCTCGCAGGCGACGAACGTCCTGTTCGGCAATGTGCTCGGCATCAGCCTGCGCACCGTCATCGTCCTTGGCGTGCTGGCGGCGGTCATCCTGGGCGCCCTGGTGCTGATCGCCAGGCCGCTGCTGTTCGCCAGCCTGCAGCCGGAGCTTGCCGAGGCAAGGGGCGTGCCGGTCACCCTCGTGTCGACCCTGTTCATGGTGCTCGTCGCGGTCGCGACCGCGGAGGCGATCCAGATCGTCGGCGTGCTGCTTGTCTTCGCGCTGATGGTGGCACCCGCCGCGACCGCGCTTCGGCTGACACGAGGCGTGCCTGCCGGCATCATGGTCTCGATGGTGCTGGCCGTCGGTATAGCCTGGATCAGCCTGTCGCTTGCCTTCCTGACCGACTGGCCAACGAGCTTCTGGATCACGACGCTGGGTACATCAGCCTATCTGGCCAGCGGCATGGCACAACACTCGATGGGCCAAGGCCCAGTCGCCAATGACGAGCCATGAGCTCACCAGGAACCAGAAGCTGGTGCTGGAGACAATCTCCCGCGCTGGCAGACCGGTCAGCGCCTATGAGATCCTCGAGGATATCAGGCCGCACGGCATCAGATCGCCGGTACAGGTCTACCGGGCGGTCAAGAAACTCATTGAGGATGGCACGGTGCACAGGGTCGAAAGCCTCAATGCTTTCGTCCCGTGTGCCGGCCAGCATGCCCATGGGCTGAGAACAACGATCCTGGCGGTGTGTGAACAATGCGGCCGGGTCACCGAATTCAGCGATGACATCATTGACCGCCAGATCGCGGAATGGGCAGCGCGCGAGCGTTTTCACATCGAAGCGACGAGCATCGAGATCAACGGCCGCTGCGCCGACTGCGCCCTCGAACACAATCGGGGATAGCGTGGTCAGGCCGTCGCGTCGGTCTCCCACGAACCAGTCTCGGCCATCCGCCTCAGCAACGGCGCCGGCTTGAACACATCCTTGCCGGTGCGCTGGTGCCAATGTTCAAGGCGCTCGATGATCCTGGCCGCGCCTTCGAGGCCCGCCCAGAACATCGGCCCGCCCTTGCCGATGGGAAAACCATAGCCGTTGACCCAGACGACATCGATGTCGGAGGCGCGCGCCGCGATTTTCTCCTCGAGGATTTTCGCGCCTTCGTTGATCAGCGGATAAAGCGTGCGCTCGATGATCTCTTCCGCTCCGATCGAGCGCGGCTCGATGCCTCCCTCGGCCGCCTTCTCACGGATCAGCGCCTCCACTTCGGGGTCGGGAACGCCCGCCCGCGCGCCAGCCTCGTAGAGGTAGAAGCCGCGGCCTGTCTTCTGGCCAAAGCGCCCCTGCTCGCACAGCGTGTCGGCAATGACAGCCGTTTGGCCGCGTGCCTTGCGGTTGCGCCAGCCAATGTCGAGCCCGGCGAGGTCGCCCATCTGGAACGGCCCCATCGGCCAACCGAAATCGGTGAAAGCTTTGTCGATCTGGCTTGGCGTCGCGCCTTCGAGCAGCAGCGCCTCGGATTCCGAACCGCGCGCGGCCAGCATGCGGTTGCCGACGAAACCGTGGCAGACACCGACGACGACGGCCACCTTGCCGATCCTACGCGCCAGGTCGACGACGGTCGCCAGCGCATCCGGCGCAGTCTTTTGCGCGCGCACGATCTCCAGCAGCTTCATGACATTGGCCGGCGAGAAGAAATGCAGGCCGAGCACATCCTGTGGCCGCGAGATCGAGGCGGCGATTTCGTCGATGTCGAGGTAGGAGGTGTTGGTGGCGAGGATGGCACCTGGCTTTGCAACGGCGTCCAGCTTGCCAAAGACTTCCTTCTTCACCGCCATATCCTCGAACACGGCTTCGATGATCAGGTCGCAATCGGCGAGATCGGCGTAATCGGTGGAGCCCTTGAACTGGCCGAGCCGGTCCCGCTTGGCATCCTCGCTCAACGAGCCGCGCGCCACCGAGACGGCATAATTCTTCTCGATGGTGCCCAGCCCGCGCTGAAGCGCCTCATGGCTGGTCTCCAGCAAGGTGACGGGGAAGCCGCCATTGGCGAAGGCCATGGCGATGCCGCCGCCCATCGTTCCCGCCCCGATGACGCCGACGCGGCCGATCCTGCGCTTGACGACATCCTTGGCCGGAAGCTTCGCAGCCTCGCGTTCGGCGAAGAACAGATGCCGTTGCGCGCGCGACTGGTCGCTCGCCACAAGCCGAGCGAATAGCGCCCGCTCGGCGGCCAGCGCCTCGTCGAAGGGCAGCGTGACCGCGTTGCGCACCGCTTGCGCGCAGGCGATCGGCGCTTCGAGCCCGCGCGCCTTCTTTGCAAGGTCCGCCGCTTCGGCATCGAAGGCGGTGAGATCGGTTTGCTTGAGCTGGTCATCGCGCTCACGCACCGGCGTAAACGGACCGCCCTTGCGCGCCATCTCGCGTGCGAAATTCACGGCGTGGGTGGTCAGTTCGCCCTGGAAAACGGCATCGACCAGACCGCAGGCATGGGCTTCGTCGGCGCTGATCGGCGAACCGGAGACGATCATCCGCAGCGACTTCACCGCCCCGACAAGGCGGGGCAGCCGCACCGTGCCGCCGCCGCCGGGCAGGATGCCGAGTTTCACCTCGGGCAGGCCAAGCCTGGCGCCGGCATCGGCGACGCGGAAATGGCAGCCGAGCGCCAGTTCCAGGCCGCCGCCGAGCGCCGTGCCGTGGATCGCGGCGACGGTCGGCTTGGCGATGGCTTCCAGCACCGCCACGATGGCGCGCAGGTCCGGCTGCTGCACGGGCTTGCCGAATTCGGTGATGTCGGCGCCGGCAACGAAGGTTCGGCCGGCACAGGCGATCACGATGGCAGCGACCGAAGCGTCGTCGCGCAGGGCGACGAGCGCCTGCATCAGCGGTTCGCGGACATGAAAACTCAGCGCGTTGACCGGCGGATTGTCGATGGTGACGATGGCGACATCGCCGTCGCGGGCGACCTTCACGAAATCGGACAAGCAGAACCTCCGGAAGTGATGAGCGGCCATCGCCGCGCGAACAGAAAACAGGATTTACAGCGCGGTGACCCGGAAAGGAACCGGCGTCGGTGCGCTTAAGGGGGTCAGCGCTGCCCGGCGGGTTCGGCGACCATGTCGGGCATGACGGCGCCGGCGCTGCGTCCGCCGCGCCAAGAGGCGAAGGCCGCGAGCAGATACAGAGCCGCCGAGAAGGTGAACGCGAACACCAGCCCATGCTTGAATGGCCCCGACATCAGCTCGGGGAAGAAGGCGTGGCCCGTCAGCGTGTCGATGCTCTGTTGCGGCAAGGCGTGCAGCACGTCGGCCGGGATCAGCTCGCCCATCGGATTGTAGCCAAGGAAGGCGGCGAACAGGCTGGCGACCGGCGGCATGTTGGCGATCTGGTGCGCCACCGCCTGCGGCACATGCTGGGCCAGCAGGCCCGCCTCCATGCTTTGCGGCAGGCTGGCGGCAAGGCCGACGATCATCAGGCTGAAGAACAGGCCGATCGACAGCACCTGGCCGGCATTGGTGGTGGTGGCGCGCATTCCCGAAGCCTGGCCGCGTTCGCGCGCCGGCACCGAGTTCATGATCTGCGTTGAGTTCGGCGCCACGAACAGACCGGAGCCAAGGCCGTTGAGGAAAAGCAGGCCGGCGAAAGCGGTGTAGGAAAAGTCGGCCGGCAGCGTCATCAGCGCGACGAAGCTCGCCGCACCCGCCACCATGCCGCCGACCGCGAACGGCACGCCGCCGATCCGGTCCGAGAAGTAGCCCGATACCGGACCCGCGATAAGGAAGCCGACAGTCAGCGGCAGCATGAAGATTGCAGACCATAACGGCGTCTGTTCGAAGGAATAACCGTGCAGCGGCAGCCAGATGCCCTGCAGCCAGACGATCAGCATGAACTGCAGCCCGCCGCGCGCGATGCCGGAGGCGAGATTGGCGATGTTGCCATAGGCGAAACCGGGAATGCGGAACAGTTTCAGGTCCAGCATCGGCTTGGCGACGCGCTGCTCGATGAAGATGAAGGCGACCAGCGAGAGGAAACCGATGGCGAACAGCGTCAGCACCTTCGGGCTGGTCCAGGCCATGACCTGTTCGCCATAGGGCTGCAGGCCGTAAGTGATGGCGGTGAGGATGAGCACCAGGCCGAGACCGAAGCTGATATTGCCGAGCCAGTCGATGGTGTGTGTGGAGCGGTTGGGCGCGTCATGCAGTTTCAGATAGGCCCAGACCGTGCCGACGAGGCCGAACGGCACGTTGATCCAGAACACCAACCGCCAGTCCGTGTCGGCGAGCAGGCCGCCGATCAGGAGGCCGATGAACTGCCCGCCGATGGCCGCCACCACATTGATGCCGAGCGCGAAGCCGCGTTCGTTCTCGGGAAAGGCATCGGTCAAGAGCGCGGTGGAATTGGCCATGATCAGCGCGCCGCCGATGCCCTGGATGATGCGCACCGAGATCAGGTAGATCGCGGCGAAATCGCCCTGGCCCGGCAAAAGGCTGAGCGCGATCGAGGCGGCGGTGAAGATGGCGAAGCCGAGATTGTACATTTTCGCCCGGCCGAACTGGTCGCCCAGCCGGCCGAAGGCGACGACGAGCACTGCGGTGGCGATCATGTAGCCGATGATCGCCCACAGCAGATAATTGATGTTGCCGGGATCGAGCGCCTTGAGCCCGATGCCGCGAAACACCGCCGGCAGGCTGATCAGAAGGATGGAGCCGTTGATGGCGGCGGCCAGCATGCCGAGCGTGGTGTTGCTCAGAACCATCCATTTGTGGCTCTGCGGGCGGCTGTCTGCGACGGTATTCATGGTGGTAACTCTCGACGGCGCTGGCGCGATTGCCGTCAGCGTAATATATGAGGGTAGTCTCAGGTTTGGAAATATGAGGATGGCCTCGGAAAAAGCAAGAGCGAATCCGCGTGCGCCGCAGCAAAAAAGAGGACGCGAGCGCGTCGCCGCGCTGATGGCGAGCGCCTCGATGCTGTTCGTCGAGAAGGGTTTCGAGGCGACGACGATGACCGAAATCGCCGCGCGCGCCGGCGCGGCGATCGGCACGCTCTATCTGTTCTTCCCGACCAAGGAAGCGCTGGCCAATGCCATCCTGGCCGAGAACGCGGAAGCCCTGTCGGCGGAACTGGATGCCTTGCAGGAACAGGCGAAGGGACTGGCGCCCGCCGCTATCGCCGATACGCTGTTTGACTTGCTTGGCCGTTTCCTGGCAACGCATCCGGCCTATTCGGCGCTGCTCGACCTGCCCGGCGACGAAGGCTGGCGCCGCAGGATGCGGGCCCGCCGCCGCGAGCAGATCGCCGCCCTGTTCGCTCAAGCCCAGCCGCCGCTGCCAGCCGGCCAGGCCGAGCGTCTCGCCGCCATCGTACCGCAACTCATGCCCATCCCGCTGGCGCTGGTCGGCGAGAAACGCCTGCGCGACGGCGTGCTGGAGGAATTGCGGCTGATGTTGGCAAGGCATTTGCAAACGGGCGGCGATTGACGGAGCTGAAAGCCGTTCTGTCGCGATCCTTCGCACCCCCTCTGCCCTGCCGGGCATCTCCCCCGCAAGGGGGAGATCAGACGTCACTTTGGCCTTCGTTAATCTCCAACGCTGCAAGAACAAGTGAAACCCCGAAGCTGCCAATCTCCCCCCTTGCGGGGGAGATGTCCGGCAGGACAGAGGGGGGTGCTGTCCCGCCAGCGTCGACGTCTTACTACCGCACCGCCTTCTCGCCGCCGGCAGCTGTGATCACCCCGACGATGATCAGCCCGGTCAGCAGCAGCCGCACGCCGGCACTGACCCCGAACGTGTTGAGCATGGTGAGCAGCAGCACCAGGAACAGAGCCGCGCCCCAGACCCCGGGCACATTGGCCTTGCCGCCGGCCACGGACGTGCCGCCGATGACGACGACGGCGATCGAAGCAAGCAGGTATTCATTGCCGATATCGACATTGGCGCCGCGGAAATAGCCGGCTAGGAGCGCTCCGTCGATGCCGCCCAGCGCCCCCGACAGCGTGTAGGTGAGGAAGCGCACGCGGCCGACATTGACGCCGGCGAGCCAGGCCGCGCGGATGTTCTGGCCGATCGCCAGCACCGAGCGGCCATAGATCATCCGCCGCAGCGCGATGGCCGCGCCGATGGTGAACAGCACCGTCAGCATCGCCAGCACCGGAACGCCGAGGATTTGCCAGTTGGTGAAATCGGCGAAGCCCGGCGGCGGCTTGATCTGCAGTCCGCGCCCGAAGCTGATGTCGACGGACTGGATGATGAAGCTGGCCGACAGGGTGGCGATGATCGGCGGAATGCGCAGCGCCCAGATCAGCAGATAGTTGATGGCGCCGATCGCGGCCCCGCAGGCGAGCGCGGCGAGCAGGCCGACGACGATCATGGAATCGCTGCCGCCCATCACCTTCATGGCCACGGCGCTGGCGAGCCCGATATTGGCCGGCAGCGACAGGTCGACATTGCCCGGACCGAGGGTGATGACGAACATCTGGCCGACACCGACGATGACCGTGAACACGGCGAGCGACAATGCCGCCGTCACCATGCCGCCGGCGCCATAGCCACCGGTGAAGGTGATCGTCGCCAGCCAGACCAGAAACGCGCCGACGAACGACCAGATCCAGGGCTTAGTGAGCAGCATCTTCAGCGAGACCATGGCTCACCTCTCCTTGCGGCTGATCAGCACGCGCGCCGCCAGGACGATGATGAGGATGGCGCCATTGGCCGCCACCTGCCAGTCCGGCGGAATGTGCATGAAGGTGAGCAGCGGCGAGGCGGCCAATGCCAGCGTCAGCGCGCCGATCACGGCGCCGATCGGCGACACCCGGCCGCCGACGAATTCGCCGCCGCCCAGGATGACGCCGGCGATCGACAGCAGCGTGTAGCCATTGCCGATATTGGCGTCCGCCGACGTGGTGATGCCGATCAACGCCATGCCGGACAGCACGCCGAACAGGCCGGTCAGCGCGAACAGCACCACCTTGGTCTTGAGCAGCGACCAGCCGGCCCGCCGGAGCGCCGCCGGATTGCCGCCCGAGCCGCGCAGGATCGTGCCGTAGGAGGTCCGCATCAGGCCGAAATGGACGACCAGCCCGATCAGCAATGCGGCGATGATCGGGAAGGGTACGAGAGGCGGCTTGAACGACATGATCGCCAGCAGCCAGTCCGGCGCCTTGCCGCCCGGCTTGGGCAACACAAGGATAGCCAGTCCCTGCCAGACGAAGCTCATGCCGAGCGTGACTACGATGGAGGGCAGGTTGCGCAGGTGGATCAACGCGCCGAGCAGCGCATAGACGCCGATCGAGCCGAGCAGGATGAGGACGCCGATCAGCGGCGCGTCCTTGAGCCAGGTCGCGGTGACGCAGCCGACGAAGCCGACGAAAGTGCCGATCGACAGGTCGAGCTCGTTGCCCGCGATGACGAACATCTGCGCGATGGTCGCCAGCGCGATCGGGATCGCCAGGTTCAGCATCAGGTTGAAGCCGAAATAGCTGATGGCGCGCGGATTGAGCCAGGCGATGGCGAGCAGCACCAACGCCAGCGACAATGCCGGCAGAAGGCCGCGCAGCAGGCGCGCGCGGGCCGCCGCGTTGCGTGCCGCCGATCCCCTGAAGCTGTTGTCGATGGGCGCCGCCGTCATCTCAGGCCGCATCGCCGAACGAGGACTGGATGATCTTTTCCTCCGTCAGTTCGTCGCGGGTCAGGTTGGCGGCGATGCGCCCGTTCTTGAAGACATAGATGTGATCGCAATTGTCGAGTTCTTCGGTTTCGGTTGTGTACCAGAGGAATGTGCGGCCCCGGCTCGCCTCCTCGCGCACGAGGTCGTAGACTTCGAGCTTGGTGCCGATGTCGACGCCGCGCATCGGGTCGTCCATCAGCACGATCCCGGCATCCGATCCCAGCGCACGCGCGAACAACGCCTTCTGCTGGTTGCCGCCGGACAAAGAGAAGATGTTGTTGTTCATGTCGGGCGTGCGGATGCCGATCTTCTTCTGCCAGAAGTCGGCGAGTTCGGCCTCGCGCCGTGGCGAGATCAGCAGTCCGTTGCGCAGCCGCGCCAGCGAGCGGATGCCGATATTCTCTGATATCGACCATTGCGGGAAGATACCGTCCGACTGGCGGTCGCCGGCGACCAGCGCCACCGGCGCGGTGACCTCGATGCCGGCTTTCGCGCGCGTCGCCCCGGCGAAGATTTGAAGCAGCAGGTCGGTCTGGCCATGACCGGCAAGACCGGCAAGGCCGATGATCTCTCCCGCACAGGCGACAAGGTCCTTGCCGTCCGTCTGCCCGGCGGGCCGCGCCCGAACGCGCAGCGGACTGGCGCCCGGCTTGGCCGAAGCTTGCACCTTGGTCTTCCTGTGCGCTTCCGCTCCGCCCATCACCGCCACGAGACGATCACGGTCGAACGCGCCGGCCGCGTCCGACGCCACGACCTTACCGTCGCGCATCACCACGATCCGGTCGGCGTTCCGCAGCACCTCGCCCAGCACATGCGAGATGAGGATGCAGCTGCCGCCAGCGGCCACGAAGCGGCGCACGAAGGCAAGCAATTGGCCCGCAGTGTGCGCATCGAGCGACGAGGTCGGCTCGTCCAGGATGACGAGATCGAGCCGGTCGCGTGTCACCGTGAAGGCGCGCGCCACCTCCACCATCTGGCGCCGGCCGATCGACAGGTCGCCGACAATGTCGGATGCCGAAATCCCGTGATCGGGAAAGATCTCGTCCAGCTTGGCCGCGATCAGGGCCGCCGCCCGGCGCCGCCAGCCCAGGCCGGTGAGCGCGGCATGGTTGATGCGCGTGTTCTCCGCAACGCTCAGATTGGGGCAAAGCGACAGTTCCTGGAACACGCAGCGTATGCCGAGCTGCTGCGCCCGCGACACCGAATAATTGTCCTCGGCGGCGCCATGCACGCCGATCCTGCCGCTGTCGGGCGTCAGCGTGCCCGCCACCATGTGCATCAGCGTCGATTTGCCGGCGCCGTTATGGCCGACCAGACCGACGCATTCGCCGGGCTGGACATGGAAATCCACGCCGCCCAGCGCCCTGACGGCGCCGAAATGTTTTTCGGCACCGTCAAGCCTTACAATATCAACATTGGCGGCGCCGAAATGCTTTTCGGCGCCGCCCAGCCTGATGATGTCAGTGTCAGCCATGCTCAACGATATCCGCTCGGCGACACGGACGGCAACGCCAGCTTCACTTGATGTTGGCCTTGATGGCCGCGATGGCGTCTTCCTGGCTGTATTCGTGCGTGGCGACGCCGCCTTCCTTGATCTTGGGCAGTGCGGCTTCGAAATCGTCCTGAGTGAATGCGAGATAGGGCACCAGAAGGTCGTGCGGAATGTCCTTGCGGCCGTCCAGCACCTGCTGCGCCACCCAGAAGGCGAGTGAGGACACGCCCGGCGCGATCGATGCCGACCAGGTCTTGTAGCCGTCCTTGTCCTTCTGTTCCTTCCACCATTTCAGCTCGTCCTGCCGGTTGCCCATGATGATGGTCGGGCGCGGCTTGCCGGCGGCGGCGAAGGCTTGCGCGGCGCCATAGCCGTCGCCACCCTGGTCGACGACGCCGACGATATCGGGCAGCGAGGGCAGGATGGTCGCGACCGCTTTCTGCGCCGTGGTCTGGTCCCAGTCGCCGGTGACGGAGCCGACGATCTTGAACTCCGGATGGGCGGCGACCCCTTCCAGAATGCCGGCATGGATGGCGTCGTCGATCGAGGTGCCGGCAAGGCCGCGGATTTCGAGAAGATTGCCGCCCTTGGGCTGGAACTTGGCCATCTGCTCGACTTCCTGCTTGCCCATGTCCTTGAAGTCGACGACGACACGGTAGGCGCAGGGCTCGGTGACGATGCCGTCGAAGGAGACGACGACGATACCGGCGTCACAGGCCTGCTTGATGGCGCCGTTGAGAGCATCCGGCGAGGCGGCGTTGATGACGATGGCGTCATAGCCCTGCAGGATCAGGTTCTGCACCTGGGCAGCCTGTGTCGGCACTTCCTTGTCGGCGGTGGTGAAGATGTCGGCGGCGCCGACCACCTTGTCGTCGACCGCCTTCTTGGTGACGATCCCGTAGCTGTCGAGCATCGCCTGGCGCCAGGAATTGCCGGCATAATTGTTGGAGAAGGCGATCTTCTTGCCGCTCGTGTCGGCAAGCGCGGTGCCCGAGGCGAGCATCGCCGCGAAAGCGCCAAGGACCAGTAATTTCTTCATGTCGATTATCCTCCCAGATGTTGATTGCTGCACGTCCATCGATCCTTCCGGACCGGCTTCACTCCCATCTCACGCGTGCTCAGAACAGCCTCAGCCCCGGAACGCGTACCCTCAACCGGTAGAGCGATGTCGAGGCGGCTATGTAGAGGCCCCTCAGATCATCATCGCCGAAGGTGAAGTTGGCACAGTTTTCCGGCGTCGCGATGACGCCGAGAAGCTCGCCCGAGGCATCGAATACATGGATGCCGCCGGGGCCGGTGCAATAGAGGTTGCCACGGCTGTCGATCTTCATGCCGTCCGGCGCGCCCGGCTCGTCGCCCTCGGTCACCGCCCACACCGCGCCGCCATTGAGATCGCCATTCGCTTCCACGCCGAACACCCTGATGTGTCCGCGTTCGGTGTCGTTGACGAACAGCCGCGATTCATCGAGCGAGAAGCAGAGCCCGTTCGGCTGCACGAAATCGTCGGCCAGCAAGGTCAGCCGGGCGGCATCGCCATCGATTCGGTAGACGCCCTGGAACGACAGCTCCTGCGGCCTCGGCACGCCGTAGAATTCCACCCGGCCGTAGCTCGGATCGGTGAAGTAGATCGACCCGCCGGTGGCGACGACGATATCGTTGGGACTGTTGAGCTGCCTGTCCCCGTAATGGGTGGCGAGAATGGTCGTCGCGCCGTTCGGTTCGGCGCGTGTCACCCGGCTCGTCGCGTGCTCGCAGGTCACCAGCCGCCCATGGCGGTCGAGCGTGTTGCCATTGGCCATCCGGCTGGGCTCGCGAAACAGCTCGATCGCACCCGAGGCAAGCCTGCGATGCATGCGGCCAGCCGGAATGTCGGAAAAGACCAGCCATTTCTCATAGGGGTGCCAGACCGGCCCCTCGATGAAGCTGTAACCCGTGGCGAGCCGCTCCATCGCCGCATTGCCGACGACGTCGTCGAAGCCGGATCGATGGGCGCGCGCCTGGATCGACATTACGCGCCCTTCGGTTCGCGCACCGGCGTACCGCCCACGAACCAGTCGCTGCCCGGCACATCCTCGATGACAACCCAGATCGCTTCCCTGGGCAGTTCCGCGATCTCGCTGATCGCCTCGGTGACGCGGCGCGAAATCTCGTTCTTGCGCTGCTGCGAATGGCCCTCGAGTATCCGTATGCTGACGAACGGCATGGGCACCCTCCCCGGTCTTCCTGTCCTGCCCGGTTGTTTGCCCGGGTTCGTTTTGTAGGACAAAAGCCTAACCAGGATGGAAGCTCGACGATACGGGTCTACGCGCATCGACGACTGTGGTTTTGCACAGTCGGCGATGTCGGGGCGCCCCTACTCCTGCAGCGGAGTCGCCTGCGCCAGCCAGGCGTCGAGCTGGGCCTGTTCGCGGCGCAGGGCATCGACGTTGATGAGGCCTCGCGCCAGGGCCAGGTAGATCGCCCGCGTCCGCGAATTGAAGACGGAGGCTTCGCCGGCGCCGTCCTCCGGCGGCGCGATGCCGAGCTTGTCGTAGACATGCTTGATGCGGCTTTGCGCGCCGCGGATCGACAGTCCGCGCCGGGCGGCGATCGCCCGGTCGGTCAGGCCGAGCGCGATGTCGATCAGGCTTTCATACTCGCCATCGGTGATGCCCTCGAACCGGTCCTGGACGCGGTGCTGGATGCCCCGGATTTCGCGGTCGATGATACAATGGCCCTCGCGGAACACGCCGCGCAGCGCCGAGCGCATGCCTTCCTCGGTCGCCGATTTCAGCACATAGCCGTAGACCGACCCCGGCGGCACGATGCGCGCCACGCCGCGCACATAGGCTTCGTCGGCGAAATTCGACCAGAACAGGATATGCGTGCCGGCGCGGCGGCTCCAAATGGCGCGGGCCACCTCGATGCCCGTCGCCTTGGGCAATTGCAGGTCGAGCACGACATGCGGCGGCTCGTGCGCCGCGGCCAGGCTGATCGCGTCCTGGCCGTCGCCGGCCTCGATCACCTCGACGTCATCAGGCCACAACTGTTCCACCGTGCGCCGCGCGAAGCTGCGGTGCAGGCCGTCATTCTCGGCAATCATGACCAGCATCAGACCACCTCCGCCACCGGCCGTTCAGCCGAACCTGTCTTCGCGTTTCTTGGTGCCGCGCGGTCGATCTCGATCACCACGCGCGTGCCGCCCTTGCGGCTGACCGGCTCGAAGCGCAGGCGCGCGCCGACGAGGGCCGCCCGCGTATGCATGTGGCCGATACCGCCCTGGGCGGCCGGGTCAACCGCGCCGCAGCCATGGCCGTCATCGGTGACCACGACCTGGAACACGCTGTCGGTCGACGAAAGCCGCACATCGATGCGGCCCGGTCCGGCATGGCGCACGGCATTGTTGATCGCTTCCTGGACGATCCGGTAGAGCGCGGTGCGCAGCGTTTCCGACATGGTGTCGGCGCTGCCGTCGCTGCTGTCGGCAATGCGCACCGCGATCGGCGGCTTGGCCCTTGCCACGCTGCGATTGAGATGCGCCTCGACGGCGTCGCGCAGGCCGAACAGTTCGAGCACGCTCGGCCGCATGTCGTCGACGATGTGGCGCAGCTCGGCCAGGCAGCCGGCGATCTCCTGCTCGAGATCGGCAAGCTGCGCCGCCCGCGCCACGCCCCGGCTACGGAACGCCGAGACCTGCCGCGCGATACGGGCGAGGTCCCCGAGCGTCTGGTCGTGCAGGTCCATGGCCATGCGGCGGCGCTCGCGCTCCATGCCCTCGGTCAGCTGCGAGGCGCCGACCCGCAGCAGTTCGGCATGGTTGCGAGCATCGCTCTCGGCCAGCATGGCGCGGCGCGCTTCCTCGGTCTGGATCAGCGCGAAGATATACGGGCCGATGAGATCGGCGCATTGCTGGGCGACCTGGACATCGGCCTGCGTGTAGCAGCCGATGTCATGCCGGCTGATATTGAGAGCGCCGATCACGGTGCCGCGCGCCCGGAGCGGTACGATTATGCGGCTACGCAGCTTGGCGGCGTAGATCGGCTCGTCGAAGGCGCCCTCGAAATGGAAGCGATCGTCGACAAGCGCATTGTCCGACAGCAAATAGGGCGTCTGGCCCCACAACACGCAGCGGATGGGGCTGCCCTCGACGGGATGCTGGGCAAGTTCGCTCCAGCTAGTGTGGAAGCCCGCTTCGTAGCAGGCATGCATGCGCCCATCCAGCGTCAGCACCGCCAGGTCGATATGGTCATGGGGAATGAGCGTGCCGATCTCGATCGCCGTCGCCCGGAACGCGGAGCCCGGATCGATGTGGCCGGCTAGCGCCCGCGAAATCGCCAGCAAACGGTCGACCAGCCGGGGAGATACCTCCGCCATGTCTCCTCCCTTACCGCTTCGTTGGCCCCCGCTGGGCTGCGCTCCCGCGCATGGCGCGTCGGCGTGCCTCTTCTTGTTGTTCCTCCCGGCCGCCCGAAATAGTGGCCGCTTGATGGTACCGCTGTCAACGCCGGCTTCCGCTACGGCACCGGCGATCAACTTGCGGTGCGACGATTGAAAAGCCGTCGGCTCATGGTAGGAACGCGGCAGGAGAGACCAATCGATGGCAGTGACGCCGACCGTTGCACAGGGCGCGCCGGGTATCCCGGCACGCTGGACGTCAAGCGCCAAGAGTGGCGTCGGCACCGCGCTTTCGGCGAAAAGCCCGCTCTGGTTCACCGTCAGCCACGGCATCCTGAACGAGATCTACTATCCTCGCCTCGACAGCGCCTGCACCCGCGACCTCGGCCTGATCGTCACCGGCCCGGGCGGGTATTTCTCGGAAGAGAAGCGCGACGCCGCGCATGCGATCGAGCCCTTCGAGGCAGGCGTACCCGCCTACAGGCTTACAAACACGGCTGATGCCTATCGGATCGACAAGCGCATCCTCGCCGATCCGGCCCGGCCCGCGCTGCTGCAGGAAATCACCTTCACGCCGCTCAAAGGTTCCGCCGGCGATTACCGCGTCTATGCGCTGCTGGCGCCGCATCTGGTCAACGCCGGCATGGGCAACACCGCCTGGGTCGGTGACCACGAGGGAAAGCCGGTGCTGTTCGCTTCAGGACGAGGCACCTGCCTGGCGCTTGTCTCGTCGTTGTCGTGGCGGGACTGTTCGGCCGGCTATGTCGGCTTCTCGGACGGCTGGCAGCAGCTTCACAACGGCGGCCGGCTCGATCCGGCCTGCCAGCGCGCCGAGGACGGCAATGTCGCGCTGACCGGTGAAATCGGCTTTACGCCGGCCAGCACAAAAGCCGTGCTGGCGCTCGGGTTTGGTGCAACGCCCGACGAAGCCGCGCAGAACGCCTTCGCCAGCCTGAAGCGGGGCTTCGAACCCGCTGCCAAATCCTATGTCGCCAACTGGCGCGAATGGCAGCAGGGCCTGCTGCCTCTCGACCGGCACGCATCCGGGACCAACACTTACCGGACCAGCACCGCGGTTCTGGCGACGCATCGGTCGATCAGGACACCGGGGGCGGCGGTCGCCAGCCTGTCGATCCCCTGGGGCTTCAACAAGGGCGATGACGATCTCGGCGGCTATCATCTGGTCTGGCCGCGCGACCTGGTCGAGACGGCGGGCGGTTTTCTCGCCGCCGGCGATGCCGACTCGGCGCTGCGGATCCTCGAATATCTGCGCTCCATCCAGCAGCCGGACGGCCACTGGTCGCAAAATGCCTGGCTCGACGGGTCGGCCTACTGGCCCGGCATCCAGATGGACGAATGCGCCTTCCCGCTCCTGCTGGCCGATGCCTTACATCGTACGGGCCATCTGCCGCACGCCAGGCTGAAGACCTTCCTGCCGATGATCGAGCGCGCCGCCGGCTATGTCACGCGCAACGGACCCGTCACCGGCGAGGACCGCTGGGAGGAAGATGCCGGCTTCAGCCCGTTCACGCTGGCCGTCGAGATCGCCGCGCTGCTCGCCGGCGCCGACCTGCTCGGCGCCGGTGGCAAGCATGAGGAAGCGGCTTACCTCAGAGAAACCGCTGATTGCTGGAATGAGCAGGTCGAGCGCTGGACCTATGTCACGGACACGGCGACCTGCAAGGCGGCCGGCGTCGAAGGTTATTATGTCCGCATCGCGCCGCCCGACAGCGCCGAGGCCGGCTCGCCGAAAGACGGCTATGTCCCGATCAAGAACCGGCCGCCGGGAGACACCGACCGGCCGGCGCAGGAAATCGTCAGCCCGGACGCGCTGGCGCTGGTGCGCTTCGGCCTGAGGGCCGCCGACGACCCGCGTATTGTCAACACGGTCAAGGTCATCGACGCGCAATTGCGCCGCGACCTGCCGCAGGGGCCGCTCTGGTATCGCTATAATGGCGACGGCTATGGCGAGCACGAGGATGGCGCGCCGTTCGACGGCACCGGCCAGGGCCGGCCGTGGCCGTTGCTGGCCGGCGAACGAGCCCATTACGAACTGACGGCGGGCCGCAAGGATGCGGCGCTCGGCCTGCTCGGGGCACTGGAAGGCTCGGCTGAACCCGGCGGCCTGTTGCCGGAACAGGTCTGGGACAGCGGCGACATGCCCGAGCGCGAATTACTGTGCGGCCGCCCCTCGGGCAGCGCCATGCCGCTGGTCTGGGCGCATTCCGAGCATATCAAGCTCTTGCGCTCGCTGCGCGACGGCATCGTCTTCGACATGCCGCCGCAAGGGGTGAAGCGCTATATCGAGGACCGAACCGTATCGCCCTTCAGGACATGGCGCTTCAACAACAAGATCCGCGCGCTAGCCGCCGGCAAGACGCTGCGCATCGAACTTCTGGCCGCCGCCACAGTCCACTGGAGCACCGACAACTGGGCGAGCGCCCAGGACAGCAAGACGAAGGAGAACGCTTTCGGCGTCCACCTTGTCGATCTGCCTGTCGCCGGCCTCCCCAGCGGAAGCTCGCTCATCTTCACTTTTTTCTGGCCCGGGACCGGCGATTGGGAGAATGTCGACTTCTCCGTCATATTGGGCGACCAGGACAGCCAGTAGATCTTTCCCCAGCAAATCCAGCGAATCTTTCAGGAAACAGGGACGAAGCCATGCAGATCGGAATGATGGGACTGGGCCGGATGGGCGCCAACATGGTGCGCCGCCTGATGCGCGACAAGCATGAATGCGTCGTCTACGACATCAACCCCGCCAGCGTCGCGGCGCTGGTAAGCGACGGCGCGCTGGGCGCGGCCTCCCTGGAGGAATTCGTCGGCAAGCTCGCCAAGCCGCGCTGTGTCTGGCTGATGCTGCCGGCGGCGATCACCGGCAAGATCGCTGATCAGGTCGCCGCCCTGATGGAACCCGGCGACATCATCATCGACGGCGGCAATTCCTATTATCACGACGCCGTCGACCAGGCGGCCGAACTGGCGGCCAAGGGCCTGAATTATGTCGATGTCGGCACCAGCGGCGGCGTCTGGGGCCTCGAGCGCGGCTACTGCCTGATGATCGGCGGCCCCGACGAGGCGGTCCAGCATCTCGATCCGATCTTCGCAACGCTGGCGCCCGGCCTCGACGCCGGCGCGCCGACCCCGGACAAGGCGGCCGGCACGGCGCCCTATGGCTACCTGCATTGCGGCCCGAGCGGCGCCGGCCACTTCGTCAAGATGGTCCATAACGGCATCGAATACGGCGTCATGGCCGCCTATGCCGAGGGCATGAACATTTTGAAGTCGGCCAATGCCGGCAAAAGGCAGCGTACGGCGGACGCCGAGACCAGCCCGCTGGAAAACCCGCAATACTACCAGTTCGACATCGACCTGCCTCAGGTGGCCGAGGTCTGGCGCCATGGCAGCGTCATCGGCTCGTGGCTGCTCGATCTCACCGCCGGCGCACTGAAGAGCGATCCGGGTCTCGCCCAGTTCGGCGGCCGGGTCTCGGATTCGGGCGAAGGCCGCTGGACGCTGAAGGCGGCGATCGACACCGGCGTGCCGGCGCCGGTCCTGTCCTCGGCGCTGTTCGACCGCTTCTCCTCGCAGGGCGAATCCGAATTCGCCGACAAGCTGCTCTCGGCCATGCGCTACGCCTTTGGCGGCCATATCGAGAAGCCCAAGGCCGGCAAGTGACGCCAGAGCGGGAGACGCACGCATGAGCCAGGAACGGTCCGACACGCTGGTGCTCTTCGGGGCGACCGGCGACCTCGCCCACAAGAAGATATTTCCGGCCCTCTACCAGATGGTCGCCAAAGGCACGCTCACCGAACCGGTGATCGGCGTCGCCTTCGACGCCTGGGACCTGAAACAGCTGCAGGACCGCGCCCGTGACGGCATCGTCAACGCGCTCGGCCAGGTCGACGAGAAAGTGTTCGCCAAGTTCGCCTCGCAACTGCGCTATGTCAGCGGCGACTACCGCGACCCCGCCACCTTCGAGAAGTTGAAAACGGCGCTGGGCAGCGCGCAGCGGCCGCTGCACTACATGGCGGTGCCGCCGACCATGTTCGAGACCGTCGTGCAGGGGCTGGAGCAGTCCGGCACCGCGCATGGCGCGCGGCTGATGGTGGAAAAGCCCTTCGGCCACGACCTGCAATCGGCGCGCTGGCTGAACCGGGTGCTCCACCTGGTGTTCGACGAACAGTCGATCTTCCGCATCGACCACTATCTCGGCAAGGAAGCGATCCAGAACCTGCTCTATTTCCGCTTCGCCAATTCCTTCCTCGAGCCGATCTGGAACCGCAATTTCGTCGAGAGCGTGCAGATCACGATGGCCGAGGATTTCGGCGTCGAAGGTCGCGGCAAGTTCTATGACGATGTCGGTTGCATCCGCGACGTCATCGAGAACCATCTGCTCAACATCCTCTTGCTGCTCGCCATGGAGCCGCCGGTCGGCCGTTCTGCCGACGACCTCATCGACGAGAAGGTGCAAGTGTTGCGAGCCATCCGCACGCTGACGAAGGACGATGTCGTGCGCGGCCAGTTCGCCGGCTATCTGGCCGAACCCGGCGTCAGGCCCAATTCGCCGGTCGAGACCTTTGCCGCGGTGCGCTTCTTCGTCGACACCTGGCGCTGGCAGGATGTGCCCTTCTTCATCCGCGCCGGCAAGAACATGCCGGTGCATGTCACCGAAGTGGTGGTGCGGCTGAAGCGGCCGCCGCTCGATGTCTTCGACCCGATCAAGCCCGCCGACCAGAACTATGTGCGCTTCCGCATCGACCCGCAGGTGATGATCGCTATCGGCGCCCAGCGCAAGGCGCCCGGCGACGACATGATCGGCGAGCAGGTGGAGCTCACCGCGCTCGACGACTCCAAGGGCGACATGCCGCCCTATGAGCGGCTGATCGGCGACGCCATGAACGGCAACGGCCAGCTCTTCACCCGCCAGGACGCCGCCGAACTTGCCTGGCGCATCGTCGGGCCGGTGCTCGGCGATACCACGCCGCCGCACATCTATGAGCCGAAGACATGGGGACCGGCGGACGCCATGGCCGGCTTCGGCCCGCCCAATGGCTGGATCGACCCGGTGGCATGAACGCCCGGGTGGCATCAACGGAGGGGAAGCAATGGCCAAGACGGTGAAGAAAGCAGCATCCGGTCCTGAACAGGTCGTGCTGGCGATCGATATAGGCGGTTCGCACGTCAAGATCCTGGCCAGCGACGGCGGCGCCGAGCGACGGGCCGATTCCGGCCCCGACCTGACGCCTCGGCAGATGATCGACAAGGTGAAGGCGCTGGCCGAGGGCCTGTCCTACGACGTCGTCTCGATGGGTTATCCCGGCCCGGTCCGCCAGAACAAACCGACGCGCGACCCCATGAACCTCGGCAAGGGTTGGGCCGGCTTCGACTTCGCCGCCGAATTCGGCAAGCCGGTCAAGGTCGTCAATGACGCGCTGATGCAGGCCATCGGCAGCTACGAGGGCGGGCGCATGCTGTTTCTCGGGCTGGGAACGGGCCTCGGTGCCGCGATGGTCCTCGAAAGCGTGGCCCAGCCGATGGAACTTGCCCATCTCCCCTACAAGAAGGGTGGAAGCTTCGAGGACTATGTCGGCGAACGCGGCCTGGAAAAGCGCGGCAAGAAGAAATGGCGCAAACATGTCTTCGACGTCGTCGACCGGCTGCGGGCGGGACTGCAGCCGGATTATGTCGTCATCGGTGGCGGCAATGTCGACAAGCTCGACGAACTGCCTGCCGGGTCGAGGCGCGGCGACAACACACGCGCTTTCGAAGGCGGATTTCGTCTGTGGCGAGACAAGGCGCTGATCGTCTGATATTATTACAGTTTAGTATAGTTGTTCAAAATAACGTGTGACGCCACGTCAGTGATTGCGCGGCGCAGATTTGCCGACTAGGAATTCTGGTCAAATTACACTGCGGCGCGCCCAGGGCATATGTGAAAGCCGCTCCAGCACTTTGAGTTCGCGCGGCGGCCTTTCGAAAACGATCCCGATTTTCGAGGCCACGCGCCATAGACGGAGGAACTAGATTGACCGACGACAGCAACGAGGCCCGCAAGGACATCGACCTTCTGGAGCTGACCGCCCACATCGTATCCGCTTACGTCGAGAAGAATCGCCTGCCCGCCTCCGGCCTTGCGGACCTGATCGCCAGCGTCGCCACCTCGATCGGCGGGCTCGGCAAGCCGGCCGCGCCCGTCGCCGAACCCCTGGTTCCGGCGGTCAATCCCAAGAAGTCGGTGACGCCGGATTTCATCATCTGCCTCGAGGACGGCAAGAAGTTTAAATCGCTGAAGCGGCACCTTGGCGTGCATTTCGGCCTGACCCCGGATGCCTACCGCGCCAAATGGGGCCTGCCGTCGGACTATCCGATGGTCGCCCCGAACTACGCGGCGTCGCGTTCCGAACTGGCGAAGTCGATCGGCCTCGGCCGCAAGGCCGTCGAAGTGGCGCCCGCCAAGACCAAGGGACGCAAGGCCAAGGTCTCGGCCTGAGGGACCCGGCCCTGAGCCAACAGTTAGGACGACTGGAATAGAAGCCTGCCGGCGAAACCGCCTTGGCAGGCTTCGTGTTTTTGTGGCTTGGATGAACCTTGGAATTTTTCTGAGGGGGAAGCCATGAACTACGCCAGGATGGTCATCGAGAAGGAAGCGCCGGAGGAATACGGCTACGATCGTATCCGCTACAATCTCTCCGAAAGCTCGATCGCCGACCAGAAGCTGTCCGACATCGGCCTGTCGGTGCCCGACCTGACGCTGTTTTATGGAGAACATCGCGGCGACAAGCCGTTGCGCGCGCTGATCGCGGCGCAGGATGCCGGCATCTCATCAGACGATGTGCTGGTCACGGCAGGTGCAGCCGGCGCGCTGTTCATCATTTCGACCGCGTTGCTGTCGGCGAGCGACCATCTCGTCGTCATCCGTCCCAACTACGCCACCAACATCGAGACGCCCCGGGCGATCGGCTGCGCCATCAGCTTTGTCGACCTCCGTTTCGAGGATGGTTTCGCCATCGATGTCGAGGCGATCAAGGCGGCGATGCGGCCCAACACCAGGCTGATCAGCGTCACCTGCCCGCACAATCCGACGGGTACGATGATGTCGCGGGCCGACCTCGACGCGCTGGTGGCGCTGGCCGAGAGCCGTGACTGCCGGTTGCTGGTCGACGAGACCTATCGCGACCTCTCCTATGGCAGGCGCCTGCCCTCGGCGGCATCGCTCAGCCCGAAGGCGATCAGCGTCTCGTCGCTGTCGAAAGCCTTCGGCATTCCCGGCATCCGCATCGGCTGGCTGATCACCAGGGACCCAGCGCTTCAGGAGACATTCCTCGCCGCCAAGGAGCAGATCGGCATCTGCGGCAGCGTCATCGACGAAGGCATTGCGCGCGGCATGCTTGAGCGGCGCGACGCGTTCCTCGCGACACTGCTGCCCGAAATGGCCAAACGCCGCGACATCGTCCAGGCCTGGATCGACAAGGAGCCGCTGGTCGACTGGGTGCGACCCGAAGCTGGCGTCGTCGGCTTCCCGCGCCTCAATGTCGAGCCCGGCTTCGACCTCGACCGCTTCTATGCCGAGCTGCTGGAAAACCACGGCACCTATGTCGGTCCCGGCCACTGGTTCGAGATGGACAAGCGCTTCTTCCGCGTCGGCTTCGGCTGGCCGACCGAGGCCGAGCTGAGGGGCGGACTGGACGCCATTTCGGCAGCACTGCGCCGGTAACTTCCTCGTGCGATCGGCGCCACGAGGCGAAAGTCCCTTGATCCGGGTCGGATTCTGACGCATATGCGCGCCGAACTTTATCAAGTTACATTGGCCGGAACAGCGCCCGTTCGGGAAGTGCCCCGCCGGCCATCGCATCGGGGCCTTTTTCCATGACATCTGAACAGATTTCGCCGGAGCAGCGTTACGCCGCGTTCCGGCACAAAGCCTTCCTCAGCTACTGGGCGGCGCGTTTCCTCACCACCTTCGCCACCATGATCGTCTCGGTCGCGGTCGGCTGGCAGGTCTACGATCTGACGCGCGATCCCTTCGACCTCGGCATTGTCGGCATCGTCCAGTTCCTGCCTTCACTGCTGCTGGTGCTGGTCACCGGCGTCGTCGCCGACCGCTTCGGGCGCCGGCTGATCATGACCCTGTCGACATTGATCGAGGGCGCCTGCGCGCTTGCCCTGCTGATGCTGACGCTGCGCGGACTGACCAGCCCGCTGCCGATCTTCGCCGTGCTGGTCCTGTTCGGCATCGCCCGCGCCTTCTATGGCCCGGCATCGTCCTCGCTGTTCGCCAATCTCGTCCCGCCGGAGGATTTCGCCAACGCGATTGCCTGGAATTCATCCGCCTGGCAGACCGCGACCATCATCGGCCCGGTCGCCGGCGGCCTGCTCTACGGCGTCTCGCCGGAAGCCGCCTATGCGACGGCGGCCTTATTGATGCTGATTGCCGCGCTGCTGATCTTCACCATTCCAAAGCCGGCGCAGCAGACCGCCACCGACAAGCCGACGATGGAAACCCTGTTTGCCGGCTTCCGATACATCTGGAGCGAGAAGATCGTGCTCGGCGCCATCTCGCTCGATCTCTTCGCCGTGCTTCTCTCCGGCGCCTCGGCGCTGCTGCCGGTCTATGCCCGCGACATCCTGCAGCTCAGCCCCTGGGGCCTCGGCCTGCTGCGTTCCGCGCCCGGCATCGGCGCCATCTGCGTTGCCGTCTGGCTGGCCGGCCACCCGATCCGCGACCATGCCGGCAAGATCATGCTGAGCTTCGTGGCGGCGTTCGGGGCCTGCACCGTGCTGTTCGGCCTGTCCACCCTCACCTGGCTGTCGATCGCGGCCCTTGCCTTGCTCGGCGCCACCGACATGTTCAGCGTCTACATCAGGGAAACGCTGATCCAGCTCTGGACGCCCGATGAGGTCCGCGGCCGCGTCAACGCCGTCAACCAGGTCTTCGTCGGCGCCTCCAACGAGGTCGGCGAATTCCGCGCGGGAACGATGGCGGCGCTCATCGGCACGGTCCCGGCGGTGGTGGTTGGTGGCATCGGCGCCGTCGCCGTCGCGGGGCTATGGGCCTGGCTGTTCCCGGCACTGAGGCAAGTGCGGCATCTCAACAGCCGGGATTGATTCGGTAGCGGGTCTAAGCGGAGGATCCGGCAGATGGGCCAATATCTATGTTGGCTCGGGCTCATCGCCTAGTTCAAGCAGAAGGTCATGTACGTTCTGTATCTCAGGTGCCAGATCATCCATTGAGATCAAGTTATCTCTATGAAGCTGTACAATCCTCGGGCATCGAACCCTTGGCAACTTGTCCCGGCGCCCCGCAGACGTTTCAAAATCGCAACTGAGATCGGCCAGTTCTACGCGCGCCTCTTCGAAATCGTCAGTCGAATATGCGTGATGAATGATTGAAAGCAGGATCGTGATTGTGTGATCATCAAGTCGCTCCCTTCTCGGAAAGGGGAACTGAAAAATTGGACTCTGGTCTTTTACCAGATAGAGTTCAAGACCAATTGCGGCTGTTCTCTTTAGGCCAAGAGGAAGATTTCGCGGCGGATGATCGTAGGCAAGATAATTTTGCGGACGAACTAGGTCGAAGAGCGTCAGAGCGGCATCAACATTGATGTCCTCGTCCACACCGTTGCAGGCAATCCGTATGTGCTTTTCAAGCGACTCACGATCAACGGGCGGAGATAAATCGAGACCCCGGGTCACTCCGTAGATTGAAGCGATAGCGCCACGGAAGTGGCGATAGCTCGGAAACTTTCCTCCGTCGACCGCTCGATGGAGATATTTTCTAAGCCATTCTTTGCGAAGAAGCCGGGAAATGGTGACAGCTTGCGCAAGATCAATGAACTGAATGCGATTGAGAAGGCCAACTGCCTTTCGCTTCATTTTCCCCAATAAACACCTCTAAACGGTCTGCAGACCTTCAAAATAAGAGGAGATCAAATCGTTTTTGATTCGCATCCCGATGTTAACATGGAATTTTGCGGCCTCTATGGTCCTTGACCAAGGCGTGCCCTGCTGATGGGTGATATCCACAAGGGCAAAGCTGGGAATTTCCAGATACTTATAAAGATGCTGTTCTATTGTCGCTACAGCTGCGTTGTCTACCAACTTTGGAAAAGGCAAAGTTATGCGCCTCACTGGATCCAACTTCTTTGCTAGTTCGGTAATTGGCTGATCTCCGAACGCCTTGAAAGCATCATATACAGACCGCTGTACTGGACCAAAGTCCCACGCCTCGAATTCGGATTTGATTAGAGGTTGCCGATGTTCCAAGAGATGATGACCATGCAGGAAATAGAGAATCTTCTGAACGTCGATCTGCGTGACTTCTAATTCTTCCGCCCATACTCGATGAAGTATTTCATTGGCGATCAGCCGCGCGTCAAACATGTGTTCCGCCTCATTTTTCAACTCAAACAGGGTACAAACCGAGATTTAAGGTGACCTTAACAGTATGACAACGCCCGGAAAGCTGAGACGTTCATTAGCCCCACCTTTCTCAGCCGAAGCTCTGAGCATCTGCGAGCGCATCCTGTATGGGCGGAACTCGCTCTGCCGGCATCACAGCAATGCGGTCCGGAGCACCGGGCCCCCCTTCCAATTCCGTCACTTGGGTTTACCTATCCCACCCCGCCAAACACCATACGCAAAAACTCGCTCAGCCAGCGCCTCAGATGCATGTCCCAGATCAGCCGGCCGCCGAGATGGTCGCGGCCGGGCTGCGCGCCCGGCAGGTCGAAGCGGTGCGCGCCGCGCACCACCCAGCGGTGCATCATCACCATGGTGAGTTCGCCGTGGAACTGGATGCCCCAGGCATTGTCGCCATAGCGGAAGGCCTGGTTGGGATAGGTTTCGGACGTCGCCAGCAGCGTAGCATCGCTGGGCAGCGAAAAACCCTCGCGATGGAACTGGTAGACCATTTCGGGCCAGTGCATCAGCTTGCGGCCCGCCTCGGTCGCCTTCAGCGGATACCAGCCGATCTCGACCAGCCCTTCGCCGTGACCCTCGACCTTGCCGCCGAGATGATTGACCAGCATCTGCGCGCCCAGGCAGATGCCGAGCAGCGGCCGGTTTTCCCTGAGCGGAATTTTCAGCCAATCAGTCTCGCGGCGGACGAACTCGTCCTCGTCATTGGCGCTCATCGGCCCGCCGAACACCACCGTGCCGGCATGGCCGTCCAGCGTTTCGGGCAAGGCATCACCGAGCGGCGGGCGCCGTATGTCGAGCTCGAAGCCCTCTTCGAGCAGCATGTGGCCGACACGTCCGGGGCTCGAATTCTCCTGATGCAGCACGATCAGGATTTTGGGCTTCGAACTCGTTGCGCGCGGCATCGGCAGGCGGGGTCCCGTCTATTCGTCGCTTGTCTATTCGTCGCTTGAGGTTCCACGGGCGCCCGGGGCTTGCGCCGCCGCCTTGCGGCGCGCCTCGACCCGGTCGTGACGCTCGACGCCGATCAGTTCGGCCACGCGCCACACCGTATTGTCCTCCAGCTCGTGCAATTCGCCATCGGCATAGACGATCTCCCACATCAGGCCGATGAAGGCCTTGCGCCCCTCGGCATCGAGATGCCGCTTGAGCACGCTGGTGAAGGCATAGAGGTCGATCGCCTCATTGTCGGCGCGCTCGCCGGCCGCGGCCAGCGCCTCGAGTTCGGCGCCGCTGACCGAATAGGTTTGCGCCAGCACCGCCTTGAACCGCTCCCATTCGACATCCTGCCGCACGCCGTCGGCATTCATCACATGGTAGAGCAACGCCGAGGCCGCGACGCGCGGATCGTCCGTGCTGGCATGCTTGCCGGCGCCGACCGGCAAATCCCTGAGAAACGACAGTACCCGATCGAACATCAATTCATTCCCAATTGGCCTGATGACCGGCCGGACATCAAAACAACCGGAACCGGCGCGGCGACTTTTCCGCCTCGTCGTCCGGATCGACGCCCGGATCGTCGGGCAAACGCGTCAGTTCCTCGGCCGGCTCGACGGCCTCGGCATCGGCAGGCACCTCGGCGAAGGCGGCGGCCGTGACCGGCGTGACATGGTCCTCGTGGCTCCCGGCCTGCTTGCCGCCTGCTTCGCCGACATGCTCGATGACGTCGACCGGCTTTTCCGGGACCGGCCTTGCCGGCGCTTCAATGGCCGCGACCGTCACGTCATCGTCGCGGCTGTCGATCAACTGGCCAAGACGTTCCATCGGCGCGCGCCATTCGAACGCATCGAGCCGTCCGGTGACGGGCGATACCGGCGCCCAGCGCTCCGACGCCACGCCGTCGGCGACCCAGGCCGGATCACGCGGCGCCCGCACCGCCTTGGACAGGAGCTGCCGCACCTTGCCCTGGTCGCCGGTCTCGGCCTCCTCGATGTCGGCCAGCAGGAGATAGGCGCCCTCGCGGCGGTCCATGCGGATCGCGGCCTCGGCCTCGCGGCGGGCGGTCGCGAAATCCTGCGCGTCGAGCGCGGCGCGCGCCACCGTCATCGACGATTCGGCGTGGTTCTTCTTCATCTCCTGCAGCTTCTTGGCCCGGTTGAGCCGGTCGAGCACGGCGTCGCCCGGGCGCGCGTGGGTGTAGAGCTCGGCGATTTCCGGATGCGGCTCCGAGCGCCAGGCCGTCTCCAGGATCTTCGATCCCTTGCGCACATCGTTCTGCTTGAACAGCGCCGCGGCGGCGGCAACGGCGGCGGGCGCGAAATCCGGCCGCAGCCTGTTGGCCTCGATGGCCGCTGTCCTTGCGGCGGCGGGATCGCTGTCGGCCAGCGATTGCGCCTTCGCGGTCAGAAGCACCGCCCGGCGGCGGCTGGCGGCGTCGCGTTCGATCTGCCGTGTCGATTTCTGCGCGTCGACAAGCTTGAGGGCCCCGTCCCAGTCGCCGCGCGCCGTCAATTCCTCCAACGTCGATTCGGCGGCCCAGGCCAGCTGCGGCGCCATGGTGGCGGCGCGGCCGGCATAGTGACGCGCCGCATTGCGGTCGCCCAGCCGTTCGGCTTCCAGATAAAGCCCGCGCAGTCCGAGCAGCCGCATTTCGGGGTCGTCCAGCATGCTCTCGAATTTCTGCCGCGCGCCCTCGTGATCGCCTTCGAGCAAGGAGGCCTGCGCCTCCAGAAGGTGGATCAGCGGCTCCTGGTCGGAGCGGATCAGCTTGGCGGCTTCCTTGGTCTTCTTGCGGGCCAGCGCTCCGTCGCCGGCGCCGGCGGCGATCATGCCGGTTGACAGCGCCTGGTAGCCACGGTCGCGGCGGCGCACGCGGAAATAGCGCGAGATCGTGTAGGGGCTGTTCCACAGCGACTTGATCAGCCACCACAGGATCATCACGGCGGCGACGACGGCAACCACCGCCACCGCGGCCACCATCAGGCTGACCTGGTACTGGTAGCCATTGAAGGTGACGACCATGTCGCCCGGCCGGTCGGCCAGCCAGGCAAAGCCCAGTCCGAGCGCGAAGACGACGATGAGGAAAGCGAGCAGGCGGATCATGGCTTTGCCCTCATGCCTTCATCGCGCCGGAGATCAGCGCGTCGACCTGGGTTTCGACCTCGATGCGCGCCTTCAGTTTGCCGGCAAAGTCGGCCCCGGCGGCCTTCGCGGCCTTGGGCAGCGTATTGTATTCGCTTAGCGCCTTGGCGTAGTCGCCCTGATTGACCGCCACTTCCATGCGCGCCACGGTTTCCGGCGCCCCGGCGCCCTCGACGGCGCCGATCGGCCGAACCTTGACCAGCGATTCGGCGCTCGCCATGAGGTTCTGCAGGAAGCCGGCATTCTGATCGACCGGCGTGGCGGCCGCGACCATGGCGTTGGCCGCGGCATCCATCTGCGAGGCGATCTCGGTGCGGGTCGGCACGCCCTTTTCGGCATAGGGCCGCAAGGTTGCCAGTTCCGGTGCGTTCGGCGAGATCGCGGCCAGCGTGTCGAGTTCGGCCGAGAACGGCGCGCCACGGTCGAGCGCCGCTTTCAGCGCCGAAGCAGCGATGGCGAGCGCGATCTTCGGCTGCGACGCCTGCGCGTCGACCTTGCCGGAAAGCTGCGATACCGACTGTTCCAGCGCCGCGAGCCGGCCATCCTGCGCCTTGGCAGCCTCGCCGGCCGATTTCACCAGCGCATCGAGACCGGCCAGTTTTTCATTGAGCGGGCCGAGATCGACCGGCGCCGCGCTGCCGGCCTTGCCAAGGGCAGCGACCTCGGTTTCGATCTGCTTGACCTTGTCGCCAAGCGCGGCAAGCCCGGCATTGTCGCCGGTGCCACCCTGTTCGACCGTCGACTTCAGCGCCGCGACATCGCTTTTCATCTGGTCGAGCGCCGCCGACAGTCCCTCGACCTTGGCCGAGGCGCCGTTGTTGCCGCCGGCTTCCTTGAGGCTGGCGATTTCGCCCCTCAGCGAGGCGATCTCGCCATTGACGCCATCGAGCGACACACCGGCGCCGGAACCCGGCGCGCCAAGCAGGCCGGCGAATTGCAGGCCGCCGGCTGCGGCCAGCGCGATGACGCCGCCGACGATGCCGGCCGCGATGCCGTTCATGCCGCCGCGCTTCGCCTGCGCTGCCATGGGTTCGCTCCTTGCGTCTGTTTTTCCCGAGGCCGCCCTGGTGTCCGCCGCTTTGGCGGTTGCGTCCTCGAAATTGTAATCGGAGGGCCTTGCGGGATTCGGCGGCAGGTCCGAACCGGGGTATGGCATTTCAGCGTCGCTGGCCTTGGCGCCAGCCTGCGCGCTCTCTTCCGTCCGTCCCGGGCCATCGGCATGTTCCCAGGGCTCGAGATCGGTCTGGTCGGCATGCACGGGCTCTTGCGGAACCTCCGGCTGAGAGGCGGTAACCGCTTCCTCGGTCTTTACCTCGTCGGTCGGGGCCGTTTCCTTGGTGGCGTCCTCGTCGACGATGCGCGAGACGGCGCCGGGCTCGAGATCGATCGTCACCGGCTCGCGGCGGCTTTTCGAGTGTCGCATCTTCGGCGTCTTGACCATGCCTGGGCTCCGCAAAATTCGCTTCGTCTCAACGCCTGGCGGCGCATGATGGTTCTAAAAAGG
>NZ_JAFKIC010000159.1 GCF_017306585.1 Mesorhizobium sp.
CGGCGACCTCTCCACCAATATGGGAGCCATGGGAAATCCGGGTGCGGCACGTGTGCAGGAGGCGATCGCGTCGGTGCGCAAGGCAGCGGTCGCGGCCGGCAAGGCGAGCGGCATACTGGCTCCGGCCAAGGCCGACGCGGACCGCTATCTCGCCGACGGCTTCACCATGGTCGCCGTCGGGTCCGACCTCGGCCTGCTTGCGCGGGGCTCGGACGCGCTGGTGGCTTCTTTCAACTCGTAGACGCGGAGGCGATCATGGCTATCCCCCCTTACAAGGCGCCGTCGCGCAATGCCTATGACATCGTCATCGTCGGCGGCGCGGTTGTCGGATCGTCGACGGCCTATTGGCTGAGCCAGGCGCTGGGCAGTGGCGCCTCGATCCTCGTGGTCGAGCGCGACTCGAGCTACACCTTCTCCTCGACGGCGCTCTCCACCAGCGCCATTCGCCAGCAATACTCCAACCCGATCAATGTGAAGATCAGCCAGTTCGGCATCGACATCATCCGCACGTTTCCGGAGCGGATGGCTCCCTTCTACAAGGATGAGCCGGCGCCTGACCTTGGCTTCAAGGAGTATGGCTATCTCTACTGCAGCTCGCCCGAGGGGGTGGACGCGGCCAAGGAGCGGGTGGAGCTGCAGCGCAGCCTCGGCGCCCACACCGTCTTCCTCGAACCCGGTGCGCTGAAGGAACGTTTTCCCTGGCTCAATGTCGATGATCTCGGCGGCGGCTCGTGGGGCGCCCGCGAGGAAGGCTGGTTCGATTCCATGGGTCTGCTCAATGGTTTCCGCCGCGCGGCGCGCGGCAGCGGCGTCGAATATATCGACAATGCCGTGACGGCTCTGGACGTCGCCGGCGGGCGGGTGGTCTCGGCGCGCCTCGCGACGGGAGAAACGGTGGCCTGTGGAACCCTGGTCAACGCCGCCGGCCCGCGAGCGCAGCAGGTCGCGGCCATGGCCGGCCTGTCCATCCCGGTCGCGCCCTACAAGCGCTACAGCTTCGTCTTCGCCAGCGCCAACCCGATCCCGGGCCGCATGCCCAATGTCATCGATCTCTCCGGCACCTTCGTGCGTCCGGAAGGGGACCTCTTCCTCACCGGCAACACGCCGCAGGGCGACGGACCGGCCGGCTATGACGACTTCGAAATGCATTTCGAGGAGTTCGACGACTATATCTGGCCGGCGCTGTGGCATCGCATTCCGGCCTTCGACGCCCTGAAGGTGCAGACGAGCTGGACCGGCCACTACGAATACAACATGCTCGACCATAACGGCATCGTCGGCTTCCACCCCGAGGTGACGAACTTCATGTTCGCCAATGGCTTCTCGGGCCATGGGTTGCAGCAATCGCCCGCCGTCGGCAGGGCGGTGTCCGAACTCATCGTCCACGGCACGTTCCAGACACTCGACCTGTCGCCATTCTGCTACGAGCGCATCCCGCGCAACGAACCTTTTCTCGAAGAAGCGGTGATCTGAGGGGCGATCGTCCACATACCGCGGACGCTCGAGAGGTCGGCCGACATTGATATTGATATGGGCCGCGCCCTGCCGGGGGTGGCCATAGGGTTTCTGTTCGCCGCGCGTCAAAAAAAGCAAAGCGGGATTGCGCCGTAAATGCTCTTGTTGTACGAACGTTCAACAAGAGCATTTACGGGTACCTGCCGTGGTACGAACCGAGTTTCCCTTTGCCGTCGAAACCATCGATCCGCTGTGGATCACGCTGGCCGATGGCACGCGCATAGCCGCCACGCTGTGGCGCCCGCGCACCGACGCAAAAGTGCCTGTCGTCGTCGAGATGGTGCCTTACCGCCGCCGTGACGGCACAGTGGCGCGCGATGTCGATATCCATCCCTGGCTCGCCGGACATGGGATTGCCTGCGCCCGCATCGACATCAGGGGGGCGGGCGATTCCGATGGCGATCTTGCCGACGAATACCTGCCGCTCGAGCAGGAAGATGCCTGCGAGATCATCGCCCATCTCGCTGGCCAGCCCTGGTGCAACGGCAATGTCGGCATGACCGGCATTTCCTGGGGCGGTTTCAACGCTCTGCAGGTCGCGGCGCGGCGACCGCCGGCGCTGAAGGCGATCATCACCAATTGCGCCACCGACGACCGCTACGCCGACGACATCCACTATATGGGCGGCGCGCTGCTTACCGAGCAGGAGATGTGGTCGAACTTCATGTTGGTGAAGAAGGCGATGGCGCCCGATCCGCAGATCGTCGGCGATGCCTGGCGCGGCATGTGGCTGGACAGGCTGGCGGCAACGAGCTCGCTGTCGCATGTGTGGCTCGCGCATCAGCGCCGCGACGATTACTGGCGGCAGGGCTCGGTCTGCGAGGATTTTTCGGCGATCGAATGCGCTGTGATGGCCGTCTGCGGCTGGGAGGACAGCTATTCGAATTTCGTGCCGCGCCTGCTCGAACATCTGCCGGGGCCGAAACTCGGCATTGTCGGACCGTGGTCGCATGCCTATCCCTGCCGTGGCGCGCCGGGGCCGCTGATCGGCTATCTGCAGGAGGCGCTGCGCTGGTGGCGGCATTGGCTCGCCGGCGAAGACACCGGCATCATGGACGAGCCGCTCTACCGCGTCTGGATCACCGGCGAGGAGCGGCCGCAGCCTTTCTACCTGCCTGATCATGCCGGCGCGTGGGCGGCCGAGGACCAATGGCCATCGCCGCGCATCGAGCGCCGCGTATTGCACCTCAACGCCGCCGGGCTGGGCAATGAAGCCGCGCCGGGCGCCACACTTTCGGTCTGTTCGCCGGCGACCGCCGGCCGCGATTGCGGCCGCTGGGGCGGCTATGGCGGCTCCTGTCCCGACATGCCGATCGACCAGCGCCGCGAGGACGGCATGGCGCTATGCTTCGACACGCCGGTGCTGGATGACGACCTGACCTTGCTCGGCGCGGTGGAGCTCGACCTGCTGGTCAGCGTCGACCAGCCTGACGTCAACCTCGCCGCTCGTCTGTGCGATGTCTATCCGGACGGCACCTCGGCAATGATGACCTATGGCGTGCTCAACCTCAGCCATAGAGACAGCCATGAGCTTCCTACACCCTGTCCGGTCGGAACGCCATTTCGCGTGCGGCTGAAGCTCAACGATTTCGCCCGCACGGTGCCCAGGGGCCATCGCATCCGGCTGGCGCTGGCCAACCAGCACTGGCCGATCCTGTGGCCGCAGCCGAAGCTTTCGACACTGTCGGTGGCGAGCGGCGACAGCACGGTGATGCTTCCGGTGCGCCCGCCTTCGGTCCGGGATCGCGACGTCCGTTTCGAGCCGGCCGAGACCGCGCCGCCGGTTCCGACCACGACGCTGGACGAGGGTTTCGACCGGCGCATCGTCACCGACGATGTCGGCTCGGGCATGCAGACCATCGCGTTGACCTCCGACCACGGGCGCAGGCGCTATGACGACCGCGCCATCACGGTTTCGTCGGCCAACAGCGACACGATGAGCATCAGCGCCGACGACCCTCTGTCGGCCAGGCTCGTCACCGAATATCGCTGGGCCATCGCCAGCGGCGAAGCCGATACCGGCGCGGTGGCGGTCACCGAACTGACCGCGGATGAAACCCATTTCAGCCTGAGTTGGCGGCTTGAGGCGCGAGAACGGGGCGTGCTCGTCCACAGTGCCTCGCAAACGCGGCGCATCAGGCGCGACTTCGCCTGAGATAGAGAGGAGGCAGGCCATGCTCGCATATGCAGTCAAGCGCATCGGCCTCGGCCTCCTGATCCTCGTCCTCGTCATGATCGCCATGTACGCGGCGGTTTTTCTCGTGCCGGGCGACCCGGCTACCGTCGCGCTCGGTCCGCGCGCCACGCCGGAACTGAAGCGGCTGCTGATCGAGCGCATGGGGCTCGACCAGCCGGTCTGGTGGCAGATCATCGAATTCTTCCGCAACGCGTTGACCGGTAATCTTGGCTACGACGTCTGGTCGAACCGGCCTGTTTCCACGCTGGTGCTGGAAGCGCTGCCGAACACGCTGGTGCTCGGCCTGACGGCGCTGGCGATAGCGCTTCTCATCGGCGTGCCGCTCGGCTGCCTCTCCGTCATGCGGCGCGGGACGGCGGCCGATGCCGTCATCGGCGTACTCTCGGTCGGCGTCATCGCGGTGCCGTCCTTCGTCGTCGCCATCTATTCGCTGCTGGTTTTCGCCGTCACGCTGCGCTGGCTGCCGGCCATCGGCGCGGGGGAGGCGGGCGATTTCGCCAGCCAGGCCAAGGCGCTGGTCATGCCGGCGGCGGCGATCGCGCTCGGCTGGATCGGCTACATCGCCCGCATGGTGCGCGCCTCGATGATGGAGGTGATGGGCGAGCCGCACATCCGCACCGCGCGCTCGTTCGGTCTGCCCGAATGGAAGATCGTCTCCAAATATGCGCTGCGCATCGCCATCATCCCGACCATCTCGCTGGTAGCGGTCGGTCTCGGCTCGATCCTGTCCAGCGCCGTCTTCGTCGAGGCGGTGTTCGCCAGGCCCGGCATCGGCAAGCTGATCACCGACGCGGTCAACACCCGCAACTACCCGGTCGTCATGGGCACGGTGCTGATCATGACCGCCATCTACGTCTCCATCACCATCGCCGCCGATCTTCTCATCGCGCGGCTCGATCCGAGGGTACGCGATGTCTTCCGTGGCTGAGGCTTCTCCTTCCACGTCCGACCGACAACGACTTATCCTGTTGCGCGCGCTGCTGGCCGATCCGTTCACCTGCGTGGCGGTGATCCTCGTCACCGGCTTCCTCGTCACCGCGATCTTCGCGCCATGGCTGGCGCCCTATTCGCCGGTCAAGATCGACGTGCTGCACAAGCTGCAGCCGCCTTCGGCCGAACACTGGTTCGGCACCGACCATCTCGGCCGGGATCTTCTGTCGCGCGTCATCTACGGCGCGCGCACGGCGCTGACGATCGCCATGGTTTCCGTCGCGATCGCCGGCGCGATCGGCCTGATGCTCGGCCTCATTGCAGGCTACGGGCCGCGCTGGCTGGACGCGATCCTGGTGCTGACATTCGACAGTCTGAACTCGCTGCCGATGATCATGTTCGCGCTCGCCATCATCACTGTGCTCGGCGCCGGCACCGGCACGCTGATCATCGTCATCGCGGCGACCTCGTTCCCGAGCTATGCCCGCCTGATCCGCGCGCAGACGCTGGCGCTGAAGAACAGCGACTATATCCTCGCCGAACGGCTGATCGACGCGAGTGCCGCGCGCATCATCTTCGTCCATTTGCTGCCCAATGTCGTCGGCCCGCTGATCATCCTGCTGTCGATGGACATCCCGGTCGTCATCATGGTCGAGGCCGGCCTGAGTTTCCTTGGCCTTGGCGTGCGCCCGCCGACGCCGTCCTGGGGCTCGATCCTCTATGACGGCTACACCTCGATCCGTTCGGCGCCCTTCATGGTCATCTTCGGCGGGCTGCCGCTGGTGCTGGCCACGCTCGGCTTCACCTTCCTGGGCGAAGGGTTGCGCGACTATCTCGATCCGCGCCTGCAGTTGCGGAGGCCGTCATGAGCGGTTCGCTGGCCGCAAGCGGCCTCAGCGTGCGCTACGAGACGCCGCATGGCGCGGTGCACGCGCTGCGCCATGTCGACATCGAGGCGCATCCGGGCGAGGTGATCGGCATTGTCGGCGAAAGCGGCTGCGGCAAGTCTACGCTGGTCACCGCACTCGCCAATTTGTTGCCGGCCAATGCCCGCGTCGACGGCTCGATCTCTTACAACGGCATCGACCTTGCCAAGCTCGACGCGCATCGCCAGCGGCTGTTGCGCGGGGACGAGATCGCGCTGGTAAGCCAGGATCCGATGACGGCCTTCAACCCGGTGCTGACGATCGGCGACCAGCTCGTCGATTTCCAGCACCACCGCAGGGATCTCGGTCGCGCGCAGAAGCGGGCGCGGATCGCCGCCATGCTCGGCCGCGTCGGCATCGCCGATGCGGAGCGGCGCATGCGCAGCTATCCACACGAACTCTCCGGCGGCATGCGCCAGCGCGTCGCCATCGCGGCGGCCCTGCTCACCGATCCCGGTCTGCTCATCGCCGACGAGCCGACGACAGCGCTCGACGTCACCATGGAGGCGCAGATCATCCATCTGCTGCGCGAACTCAGGCGCGACTATAACGGCATCATCATCGTCGTCTCGCATCATCTGGGCGTCATCGCCGAACTCTGCGACCGGGTCTATGTCATGTATGCCGGCGAGGTGGTCGAGGGCGGCGCGGTCGATGCGATCTTCCACGACGCGCGCCATCCCTACACGCAGGCGCTGCTTGCCTGCGACCCCGCCCGTTTCCATGAGCGGCTGGACAGGCTGCCGACCATTCCCGGCTCGCTGCCGAGCCTCGCGCAATTGCCATCCGGTTGCGTCTACGCGCCACGCTGCGAGCGCTCTTTCGCGCCGTGCGGTACGATCGCGCCGCCATTGGTGACGCTCCTGGGCAGCCACGTCGCGCGCTGCCATGCGGTGACGCCATGAGCCCGCTGCTTGCCGTCGAGGACCTGTCCGTGAGTTTCGTGCGCGGCGGCCTGCTCAACCGGCTGATCAACCCGTTCCCGCTGCCCGGCTTCAACGTCATCGACGGCGTGACGCTGTCGCTGATGCCGGGCGAGACGCTGGGCCTCGTGGGCGAATCCGGCTCCGGCAAGACGACGCTGGCGCGCACCATCCTCGGGCTGGTCAGGGCGGCGGCCGGCCGCATCGTCTTCGAGGGCAGGGATATCGTGACGCCGGCCGACTTCCGCGCCATGCGCCGGCGCTCGGCGATGATGTTCCAGGACCCCGTGGCCTCGCTCAGCCCGCGCCTGCGCATCGGCACGCTGCTCACCGAACCGCAGGTGATCCAGGGCGAAGCAATGCCGGACCGCCGCGCGGCGGCGAAGGCGCTGCTGGCGCTGGTCGGCCTGCCTGCCTCCTTCGTCGACCGTTTTCCGCACGAATTGTCGGGCGGCCAGGCGCGCCGTGTCGGCGTCGCCCGCGCGCTGGCGATGAAGCCGCGCCTGCTGCTGGCCGACGAGCCGACCGCCGGCCTCGACGTGTCGGTGCAGGGCGATGTGCTCAACCTGATCGGCGAACTCAAGCGCGAACTCGGCTTCGCCGCCATGATCGTCACCCATAACCTCGCCATGATCCGTCATGTCAGCGACCGGCTGGCCATCATGTATCTGGGACGGCTGGTGGAAACCGGTCCGACGCAGGCCGTGTTTTCGGCGCCGATGCATCCCTACACAGCGACGCTCATCCAGTCCGAGCCGATCCCAGATCCGCGCCGGCGCAGCCACAACCCGGCTGTCACCGGCGAGATACCGAGCGTGTTCCGCCGGCCACGAGGCTGCGAATTCCACACACGCTGCCCGGCCGCGCAAGAGCGCTGCAGGGCGGAGGCGCCCGCCTACCGGCCGATGGGCGCCGGGCGGATGGTGCGCTGCCATTTCCCGCTTGGAACAGGCGGGCAAGAACGGGAGGCCGTGCCGCGCGCCTCCGCAAACCAAAGGGGAAACTGACATGACGCAATGGACGATGGACAGACGTGCATTCCTGAAGGCGGCCGGCGTGCTGGGCGCCGGCCTGGCGATGAAGCCTGGTTTTGCCTGGTCGGCCGCCGGCGACACGCTGCGCATCCGCATGGAGGGCGACATACAATGCCTCGACCCGGCCTTCATGAATGGCGGCATCGAAGATGTGATGATGCGCGGCCTCTATGTCTCGCTGAACCATTTCGGCGACCTAAGGCAGGGCTCGCCATGGTCGCTATGGGGTGCGGAGAAGCTTGAGCAGAAAGACCCCAAGACCATCGCCTTCACCCTGATCGACGGGCTGAAATGGACCGGCGGCTTCGGCGCCGTGACGGCGGACGACGTGAAGTTCTCCTTCGAGCGCATCGCCGACAAGGCGCTGTCATCGCCCTGGGCCTACCAGTTCGAGAAGCTCGACCGTGTCGAGGTGGTCGATGCACGCAATGGCATCATCCATCTGAAGGAGCCATACCAGCCGATCTTCGTTACCAGCCTGCCTTACTATGGCGGCCACATCATCAGCCGCGCCGGCACCGAGAAGGCGGGCGGCAAGTTCACCACCCAGCCGCCGGCGACCTGCGGCCCATATCTGTTCAGCGACTGGCAGCAGAAGCAGAAGGTGACGCTGTCTGCCAATCCGGACTGGCCGGGTCCGAAGCCGGATTTCTCAAAGGTCGAGATCTATATCGTTTCTGACGACCAGGCCGCCCAGCTCGCCTATGAGGCCGATGCCTTCGACTATACCAAGATCGCCATTTCGGCGACCAAGGCGGTCAAGGAAAAGCCGCCGGCGGACACGAAGCTGATCGAGGCGCAGTCGACGCGTTATGTCTGGCTGACCATCAATATGCTCAGCCCGCGCCTGAAGGAGCTGAAGGTGCGCCAGGCGGTGCAGTATGGCGTCGATGTCGGTCAGATCCTCACCGGCGTCTATGACGACCTGACCAAGCGCTCCACCGGTGTCGTCCAGCCCGGCACCAAATTCGCGCGCGCCTCGAATCTGATCGCGGCGCCCGACTATGCGAAGTCCGCCGCGCTGCTGGCCGAGGCCGGCATCAGCGACCTGTCGCTGACCTTGACGGTGATGAACGATTCCATCCGCACCGCGACGGCGCAGATCATCCAGGCAAGCCTCGAACAGGCGGGCATCAAGGTGGAGATCCAGCCTTATGACGAAGCCGCCTTCTGGGGTGTCGGCGACAAGACGCAGGGCGACGGCTACAAGAACATCGACCTGGCGCTGATGGACTTCGCCGGCGGCATCGACCCTTCGGAAAATCTGGTCTGGTTCCGTCCCGATCAGATCGGCGCCTACAACTGGTCGGGCTTCGACAATGCCGAATTCGAGACCAGCTACCAGCAACTGGTGGCGGAAAGCGACGAGGCCAAGCGCGTCGCCCTGTCCAACCGCATGGAGGACCTGATGGAGCAGTCCGGCGGTTTCGTCTTCATCTGCCACCAGCCGCTGGTCGCCATCCACAAGGCCAGCCTGGAGCCGGTGATCTATCCCGACGGACACCCCAATCCCGTGCTGTTCAAGAAGAAGGCGTGAACGCGCTTTCATGGACAGCAAGGGCATTATCGATTAGCTGGAGTCCATGACGGAAGCCCAACCGGAAGGTGCAAAGAAAAAGCGCGGCGCGAAGAAGGCGCCGCCGCGCTTCAGCCGCGAGCAGGCCGATGTGCGCCGCTCCATGCTGATCGAGGCGGCGACGCGCTGCCTTTCGGTGGGCGGCATCGGCGCTTTCACCATCGATCGGATCTGCAAGGAGGCCGGCGTGTCGCGCGGCCTCATCAACCATCATTTCGAAAGCCTCGACGGGCTGCTGGTCGAGGTCTACAAATCCTCGCTCTACGCCTCGGTCAACAACCAGATCGCCGAAGCCAAGCGCCGCCGCGCCGAGGCCTCCGACTGGCCGCCGGAGGCAGCGCTTGCCGCGTTGGTGCGCTCCAACTTCTCATCCGAATATTTCAGCCGCGAGAACCTTTTGATCTGGCTGTCGCTATGGGGCGAGATCGCCGTCAATCCGCGCCTCAAGGCGGCGCATCGCGAACTCTACGACGCCTACCGGGCGGAACTGGCGGAGGACATCGCCGCAGTCGCCGTGCGGCGCGGCAGGCAAGTCGACGCGCCGGCTCAGGCGCGCAATTTCATCGCGCTCGTCGACGGGCTCTGGCTCGAATGGTGCCTTGACGAAAGCGTGGTGACGCCACAGGCGGCGGAAGCGGCCGGCTTCGAAATGCTCGAGGCGCAGTTGGGGACTTTGCGAGACGAGTAACGATTGGAAGTCGGCGCGAGGCCCCCCTCTCTGGCCTGCCGGCCATCTCCCCCTCAAGGGGGGAGATTGGCAGCTTCGCGGTATCATCTCCTCTTTCAACGTCGGCGATTGGCGAAAGCCGTAGTGACATCCAATCTCCCCCCTTGAGGGGGAGATGCCCGGCAGGGCAGAGAGGGGGGCCTCGCGCCAACCCCTCAATTCAGCGGCGAACCGCCCTCGCGTTTGCGGGTCTGCGACGTGCGGCGGTGCGTTCCATGCTTGTCTGGACCTCCTTGTTCGACGCAATTGCGAGGGAAAACCGCTTCGCACGTTTCCTGGAATTGCTCCTATTCGGCTGCCGTGCGCATATCGAAATCCGCCACCGCGTCGACGATCGGCGTGTCGCGGCGGTAGGGCCGCGAGCCGACATCGGCGCCGATCTCGCGCGCGAGCTTGTGGCCGCTGTGCACCGCATGCGCGATGGCGCCCGGCGCCAGTGTGTCGCCGATGCGGTCGATGCCGCGGATGCCGGCGGTCGCGAGATCGTCGGCGCGTTGCGTCAGGGCTTCGAAGAGTTCGCCGCGCGGCAGGCGCAGCCCGACGATCAGCACCGAGCGGCAGGCGAGGCGGGTCTCTTCACCGGTGAACAGATGCGCGAGCGTCGCCGTCTCGCCGTCGAAGGATTTCAGCAGATGCAGCGTCGTCACCGGAACGTTGCGCCTTGCCAGCGCGCGATGCACCAGCGGCAACTCATTGGTCATGATCGTCCAGGCGGAGGCCTGGCCGGCCGGGGTGACATAGCTGACCGGAATGCCTTGCGCGGCGAGATGCTCGGTCAGCACGCCGCCCATGTAGTAATTGTCGAAATCGAAGACGAGCGTCGGCCCTTCCGGCATCCGTCCGGCGGCGATGTCGTCGGGCGTGAAGACGCCGGGATGGTCGAGCCGGCCGACGGGAATCTCCAGCGAGGAATAGAGCATGTTCGTCCAGCGGGCGCCGGTCGCCAGCACGACGCGGTCGGGCGCGAGATCGACGATCTCGTCGACGCCCAGCGCGCTTTCGGCGTAAAGCGAGACATTGCTCATCTCGCCAAGCCGGCCGAGCCGGTAATCGACGACACGGTTCCAGGCCGACAGGCCGGGCAAGGTCTTCTCGAATGTCAGGCGTCCGCCAAAATTCCGGTTGGCGTCGGCAAGCGTCACCTCATGGCCGCGACGGCCAAGCGTCAGCGCGCATTCGAGGCCGGCGGGACCGCCGCCGACGATCAGGATACGCTCCGGCCTGTCGGCGCGCCCGGCGCGTTCGGGGTGCCAGCCGCGCCGCCATTCCTCACCCGCCGTCGGGTTCTGGGTGCAGCGCACCGGCACGCCGTCATGCCAGCTCGAAATGCAGATGTTGCAGCCGATGCATTCGCGGATTTCGGTCTCGCGGCCCTCACGGATCTTGGCCGGCAGGAAGGGGTCGGCGATCGAGGGCCGCGCGCCGCCGATGAAGTCGAGCACGCCGCGCCTGATCTGCGACACCATCGTGTCGGGGGAGGTGAAGCGGCCGACGCCGACCACCGGCTTCTTCGTCAGCGACTTGACGAAATCGATCACCGGTTCATGGCTGCCTTCGCCGGTGAAGCGCGATGCCGAACAGTCGGTCGGGCTGGAATCCATCTTGACGTCGAACAGGTCGGGAAGATCGGCGAGCAGCTCGACCAGTTCATGCGCTTCGGAAGGCTGGTTGCGGCCGGGCCGGCCGCGCAATTCCTCCAGGCTGACCCGCAGCGCCACGCCGCAATCCGTGCCGACCGCGTCCTTGGTGACCTCGATCATCTCGCGCACGAAGCGCACCCGGTTCTCGATCGATCCTCCGTATTCGTCCGAGCGGTGGTTGTATTCCGGCAGCAGGAATTCGTAGCCGAGATAACCCATGCCGGCATAGACGTAGACGATGTCGAAGCCGGCCGTGCGCGCCTTGCGCGCCGCCTGCGCCTGGCATCGCAAAACCTCCTTGATGTCGGCCCTGTCCATGGTCTTGGGCCTGAGATTGCCCATGAAGCCGACATGGGTGGCCATCCACGGAATGCCCGACGGCGAGAGTGGCGGCAGGCGGCTCGCCCTATTCATGACGGAGGCGCCGCCATGCCAGAGCTCGACGCCGGCAAGCGATCCGTGACGGTGCACCGCTTCCGTCATCAGCGCATGGGCGCGGATGTCGTTGTCGTCCCAGAGCGTGGCGAAGGGAAGCGGCGCGTCGTCGGAGGTCGGGTCGATCGAACAGGCGCCGGTGCAGATCACGCCCCAGCCGCCCTCGGCCTTGGCTTCACGGAAGGCCGCGCGGACGCGCGGCAGGGCGTTGGTCATGCCGCTCGCATGCGGCACCTGGTAGAAGCGGTTGGGCGCCGTGACAGGCCCGATCCGCATCGGCTCGAACAGGATTTCATAGCGGGGATTGCAGGTCATCTGGGCTCGGCGAATATGCTTGTTGTACGATCGTTCAACAAGCATATTCGCGAGCGCCGAGGAACGCAATGGCCAAAGCGCGGGCACCTGGTTCGTAGCCAGCGGACCGTCTTGAAAGCATGCTGGCAGCGGCTTTGGAAAGCTCGCTGTCGATTTGTCGAGGATGAGGATGCCTGTGCGAGGGATGGCTACGCGGCAGGTTCGATGCGGCCGGCCCGTCTCGCCTGCAATGAGGCTGGGACGGATCGGCTGGGGACCGAGGGTCCCCAGCCGGCCGCAGATACGAGACTACACCCCGGCGGCGATCAAGGCTCCAGGGTATTGATATTGCCGGCGGTCTGCTGATCAGCCACGCGCGCCGCCGAGATTCTGTTCGACAGATACCGTCCGACCAGGCCGATCGCCAGCACCGCCAGCGAGCCGCCAAAGCCGGGCAGGACGCTTCCGCCGACGGCCGCCACGCCCTTCATGATGGTCTGCAGTACGGTGTCATTGGCAAAAAACGTCGGCAGAATGTCGAGGATGGTCGTCATCCCGGCCGAAGGCGTGGTGGTCGTGGTGACTTGCCCGAGCACCTGCAGGACCTTGGCCAGATCCGGATTGCTGGTCAGCACATCCGGCGGAATCGCCTGGCGAAGCTGATCGAGAATCTTGACCACGTCGGGAGGAATCGGATGCACGCCCAATTGTGCGGCGATCGACTTTGCCAGGTCGATCACCTTCTGCAGATCGGCTGGCGGCGTGGCCGAAGTCAGGGTCTGTACTTGCGACAGCAGCGAACCGAGCCCGTCAGGCGCCGTTGTCGTCGTGCCGGCGCCATTGGTGGCGTTGACGATGGCGCTGTTGCCCACGCCAAGCGCGCCAAATATGCCGCTTATCCAGGCGAGAATCCTGCCTCTGCGCGCATCGATGGCGATGGTCGAACCCTTGGCGACGAGATCTCCTTCCGTGGTCTTCACCCGTTTGTCGCTCAGCCGCCGCGGTTCGGCGGTGTTGAGCGCTGCCGAGGTCGCGGCGTCGACGACGCCTGTCGTCGGCAAGCCATTGTCATTCTGGAAGGCCAGCAAGGCGGCCGCCGTCAGCGACCCGAATTTACCGTCTATGTCGCCGAGTTTGTAGCCCAGCGCCACGAGGCGCCGCTGCAAAGTCTCAACGCCTACACTGTCGTCTCCGCGCTGCAACGGTCTGGCCACGTCGTCGTTCCCCCCTTCCAGGATGTCGGAGCCGTCGCTCCGGACATCGAAGTTGTACAAATTGTTCTTCCTCATGATCGATTTCAGAAGTTCGCCATAGTTCGGATCGGTGGCGTAGACACCGGTGAGGGCGTCGGCAAACCGGTCAGGACTGTTGATGAACTTGCGGGCGTTGGCGTAGACGCCGGCGGTTCCGAGCAGCTTTCCGTGAAGGATGAATGCTTCGTCCAGGCTGTCGAAGACCCGGAAGGCGGCATGCACCTTTACCGCCTTGCCGCCGATGACTTCCGTCGTCAGTGCCGTCACGGAGGGCTGGTCGCCCTTCGCCTTGATGCCGAAAGGATTGTTCGATCCCGCGGGCATCCTCGTTCCGTACGCGCTCTCCAACGCCCACTGGGCCAGCGTCACCGACGCCGGCACGCCCCACTGGCGCTGGGTCGCCTGGGCCGCCTTGATGACCGCGAGCGAAAAGCGGTCGGGAATGGCCGCGAGGTCGTCGGGCTGCTCTTCTTCCTCGTGGGTTTCGTCCTGGTCCTCGGGCAGGTCCTCGGTAAAGCTGTCATCTCCGGCGAAGGCCCAGGCGGGCGGATTGTTCCAGCCGGCATCGGCGGCCTGCCTCAACCAGGCCGGTGCGTTGGCCGACCGGCCTTGGGCGCCCCAGGTCAGTTTGCTCCTGTCGTCGACATTGAGGCCGAACCCGATATGCAGCGTCGACGGGCCCATATATCCCACGCCAGCACCTATCCCCGTCGCGCCATGCGCCGCGGCGGCGGTGACGAACTTGGTCACGGTCCTGCTGGCCTGGGTATCGCTGAAGGTCTGCACCCTGCCGTTTACGATCAACTGAAGGTCCGCGGCCCGACCGCCATTGTGACGTGTCGAGCCCGTGCTTCGGCCGCTCGTGCCGGGCTGCCCGCCCGATGTGACGAAAATCTTGTCTATTCCAGCCGCGCTTCCGGCCTTGCGGAGAACGGCTTCCAATTCCTTGCTAATAGGGCGGTCGCGAATTTTTCCCGCCAAACCAGATTGATCAATTTCAACCATCATCACCCCCCAGTGAAAGATGCCAAAGAAACAAGAATTTCAGACTATTTCTAATTTAGGAATTCTGCAACAATTTGCTTTCCGTGATGATTTCCAATGCATGAAGCCCAAGAGATGATTGGTGGGATTCAATAGCCTAACTGTTTCATAGTGACACAAAATTCCCCATAAGGTCTCAGACCTTGTGCGTGCCATCGTGGCAATCAAGCTACTTTCGCCTGACAGCGGTAAGATTGCCGCCAGGCAGTCGCTTTTGCTGCGCAATTTATCCTAGCCTTTGCCTAAGTTGATGATTTGGCAGGGATTCGCATGATGGCTGGAGCAGGGAAGGATTGTTGCCGGACTTCTGCCCGACAGGCCTTCGCCAGTTCTGAACAGACCTGTGGAATGCTCATGCCGCCGGCGTGGCCGGCCACGCTCGTCACTACGACCGGCCATGCAGTATTCAGGCGATCAGGTCGGGTCCGATCTCGCGAAACACGGGTGTGCCGGCGAGCTTGAGGCCGTTGGCGATATCCTCGAGCAGGATGTCGAGCACTTTGGCGACGCCAGCCTCTCCGGCCGATGCGCCGAACAGAGCCGCCCGGCCGACCGCCGCCGCGCAGGCGCCGCTGGCCCTTGCCTTGATGACGTCCATGCCGGTGCGGATGCCGGAATCGATGAGGATCGGGATGTCCGGGCCCAGCGCATGGCGGATAGCGGGCAAGGCATCGATGCTCGAAATGGCGCTGTCGAGCTGGCGGCCACCATGGTTGGAGACCCAGATGCCGTCGGCCCCCGCCGCCACGAGACCGGCCGCGTCGCCGGCATGCAGTACGCCCTTGACCACCAGCGGTCCCTTCCACCAGTCGCGGATGCGGCGGAAATCCTCCCAGCCGAAACCGGCATGGAGATTGGCGCCGACGCGCGCGGCGATGGTCAGTCCGGCGCTGGTGTCGCCGAGATAGCCGCGCACATTCTCGAATTGCGGCAGCCCGCCGCGCAGCAGGCGCAGCGACCAGCCGGGATGGAGCATGCCTTCGAGGAGGTGCCGGGGCGAGGGGCGCAGCGGGATCGAGATGCCGTTCCTGAGGTCTTTTTCGCGCTTTCCCCCGGCCTGCAGGTCGACGGTGACCACCAGCGTCGAATAGTCGGTCTCTTCGGCCCGGCGCGCCAGCTGCCTGACGAAATCCAGATCCTTGAGCACGTAAAGCTGAAACCAGAGCGGCCCTTGCACCGCCTTGGCCATGCGCTCGATGCTCGTCGTCGACATGGTGGACAGCGTGTAGGGAATGCCGCGCGCCGCGGCGGCCCTGGCGATGGCGATGTCGGCCTGCGGCCAGACCAGCGCGCAGGAGCCCATCGGGCTGATCACCAGCGGCGTCGGCAGGTTCTGCGACCATAGGGAAATCGAGAGGTCCGGCCGCGATACGTCGGTCAGCACGCGCGGTATGAGCCGGATGCGCTCGAAATCGGCGCGGTTGGCGGCGAGCGTCAGTTCCTGCCCGGCGCCGCCGTCGACGAATTCGAAGATCGATTTCGGCAGGCGCCGGCGCGCGAGCTGGCGGAAATCCTCGACCGAAACCATGCGATCGAGCAATGCCATCGGTCAGAATCCGCCGGTCGGCCGCACGGCCCTATGCCTTGTCCGCGAGGCGTTCGCACACGGCCTGCGTGATCTCGCGCGTCGAGGACTTGCCCTTGAGGTCGGCGCTGAGCAGGCCGCCGGCGAGGCAGGATTCGGTGACGGTCCGGATGCGGTCGGCCGCCTCGTTGAGTCGGGCGTCGCCATGCTTGTGTCCAAGCCAGTCCAGCATCGAGGCCGCCGACAGGATCGTGCCATAGGGATTGGCGATGCCCTTGCCGGCAATGTCGGGCGCCGAACCATGCGCGGCCTGGAAGAAGCCGTTATGCTCGCCGATCTCGGCCGACGGCGCCATGCCCATGCCGCCAACGGTGGCGGCCGCGAGGTCGGACAGGATGTCGCCGAACATGTTCTCCGAGACGATGACATTGAAGTGGCCGGGCTTGAGCACGAGGTGCATGGCCATGGCATCGACCAGTGCGTATTCGGTGGCGATGTCGGGATAGTCCTTCGCGACATCGTCGAAGACAGAGCGGAAGAAGGCGTAGCTGCGCAGCACATTGGCCTTGTCGCAGCAGGTGACGCGGCGCATGCCGTCGCGCGGCGCGCCCTTGGACTGGCGGGCCAGTTCGAAGGCCTTGCGCACGATGCGCTCGATGCCGGTGCGCGTCTGCACCAGCGTGTCGACCGCCACTTCGCCACGCAGCAGGGCGCCGGAGCCGCGCGCGGCGTAGAGGCCTTCGCTGTTCTCACGCAGGATGATGTAGTCGATGTCGCCGGCCTTCATGCCGGCCAGGGGACTTTGCACGCCTTCGAAGAGCCGGATCGGCCGGATGTTGGCGTAGAGGTCGAGTTCGAAGCGCAGTTTCAGGGTGAAATCAAGCCCGGCTTCGGTGCCGTCGGGATGGACGACGCCGGGCAGGCCGCCGGCGCCATGCAGGATCGCGTCGGCTTCCCGGCAGGCCTTGAATGTCGGTTCGGGAAAGCTCTGCCCGGTCTTGAGGAAGTGCTCCGCCCCGGCGGGGTATTCATCGAAGCGCAGTGCATTGGCCGGTCCAAGCGCCGCCTTCAGCACCTCGACGGTGGCGCCGCAGACTTCAGGGCCGATGCCGTCGCCATGGACGACAGCGATCCGGTAGGTATCCTTCATCGCCAAACCCTCAGGGACGCCGGTTCAGATACACTTGCCGCCATCGACATTGAGGTCGACGCCGGTGATCATGCTGGCCTCGTCGGAACACAGGAACGCGGCGGCGTTGCCCATGTCCTGCGGCGTCGACAGGCGGCCGATCGGGATGGTGGCGACGACGCGGGCGCGGTTCTCCTCGCCCGAGCCGATGAAGGTGGACAGAAGTGGCGTGTCGCCGGCGACCGGGTTGATGGCGTTGACGCGGATGCCGAAGGGGGCGAGTTCCACGGCCATCGCCCGGGTGGCGGCGATCGCCCAGCCCTTGGAAGCGTTGTACCAGGTGAGATTGGGCCGCGGCGAGACGCCGCCAGTGGAGGCAACATTGAGGATGGCGCCGGACTTCTCAGCCTTGAAGTGCGGGACGACCGCGCGCGAACCATTGTAGATCGAGCGCATGTTGACGTCGGCGATGCGGTCGAACAGCCCTTCTTCCATCGTCTCGAGCGGCAGCGGCGGCTGGGCTACGCCGGCATTGTTGACCAGGATGTGGAGACCGCCGAAGGAGGAGCGGGCGAGATCGGCGGCGGCCTCGAAGCTTTCCAGCGTCGAGACATCGCCGGTGATCGGCCGCACCTTGTCGCCGGCTTCGTTGGCGACGCGCGAAGCCGCCGCCGCGTCACGGTCCATCAGCACCACCGACGCGCCTTCGGCGACGAACTTCCTGACGATGCCCTCGCCAAATCCCGAACCGCCGCCAGTGACGATGGCGACCTTTCCTGCAAGTCTCATATCCGATCCTCCGTTGCCTGAACCATCGGGGAAGTCGCGTGCGTTGCACAGTCCGATTATCTGAACGCCCTTTTAGCTTTCCTTGTTTGAGGTCGCGGGCGGCGGGAGTAATAGTCGCGGCGGAATTGCAAGGAGGAAGAGATGACGCTGAACTTCGACCCAAGGGCGAAGGCCTCGACGCTCTACCATGGCGAGTTCCGGCCGATGTTCATCGGCGGCAAGTGGGTCGCGGCGCAGTCCGGCGAGGTGATGCAGGCGCTGAACCCGGCGACGGGAGAGGTGCTGGCGACGGTGCCGCGCGGCGGCGCCGCCGACATCGACGCGGCGGTGGCCGCCGCCCGCGCGGCCTTCGAAGGCCCGTGGTCGAAATTCTCGCCCTACGAACGGCAGTGCGTGCTGCTCAGGATCGCCGACCTGTTCGAGACACATTGGGAAGAGCTCAGCGTTTCCGACACGCTCGACATGGGGCTGCCGATCACCCGCACGCTGGCCAACCGGCGCCGCGTCATCGGCATGCTGCGCTTCTATGGCGGCATGGCGACCGCGCTGCATGGCGAGGCGATCGACAATTCCATCCCCGGCGAGATCGTCACCTTCACCCGGCGCGAGCCGGTCGGCGTCGTCGGCGCCATCATCCCCTGGAACGCGCCGACCGCCGCTTCGATCTGGAAGATCGCGCCGGCGCTCGCCACAGGCTGCACCATCGTGCTGAAACCTTCCGAGGACGCCTCGCTGACGCCGCTGCTGATCGCGCAACTGATGCAGGAAGCCGGTGTGCCGGACGGCGTTGTCAACATCGTCACCGGCACCGGGGCGGAGGCCGGCTCGCGGCTGGCCGAGCACCCTGATGTCAACAAGATCGTGTTCACCGGCTCGACGCTGACCGGCCAGGCGATCGCGCGGGCAGGCGTGAACAACCTCAAGCGCGTCTCGCTGGAACTCGGCGGCAAGTCGCCGATCATCGTGTGCCGCGACGCCGATATCGACAAGGCCGTGCCTGTCGCGGCCATGGCGGTGTTCGTGCATTCGGGCCAGATCTGCATCGCCGGCTCGCGGCTGTTCGTGGCGCGCGAGATCCATAACGAGTTCGTGCGCCGGGTCGGCGAATTCGCCGGCAAGCTGCGCATCGGCCACGGCATCGAGGCCGAGACGGAAATCGGGCCGCTCATCAACGCCAGGCAGGCAGGCAAGGTCGAAGGCTACATCAAGGCCGGCAGCGACGAGGGCGCAGAACTTGTCGCCGGCGGCTCGCGGCTGACGGGCGACCTCTATGACGGCGGCAATTTCATCGCGCCGACGGTGTTCGGCGCGGTGTCGGACAAGATGACGATCGCGCGCGAGGAGATTTTCGGGCCGGTCATCTCGGCCATGCCTTTCGACACGCTGGACGAAGCGGTGGCGCGCGCCAACGCCACGCCCTATGGACTGGCCGCCGGCATCTTCACCAGCAATCTGGGAACCGCGCACAAGCTGGCGCGCCGCGTCAAGGCGGGCTCGGTGTGGGTCAACATGTACCACGCCATCGATCCCGCGGTGCCGTTCGGCGGCATGAAGATGTCGGGCTACGGCCGCGAGGGCGGCGTCGAGCACCTGCACGAATATCTGGAGACCAAGGCGGTCTGGATACAGACCGACTGAGGCTGTTTCTTTCGTCATCCTAGGGCGGAGCAAGGAGCGAAGCGACGCGCGCAGACCCTAGGATCCATTCCGTGACATCAAAGCATCGCAACGGTGCAGAACGCTCACCACCCGGTTCCGCGGAAAAGCTCAAACCAATCTGGATTCGCTTTCTCGATGAGCTCAATCTTCCACTGCCTTGCCCAGCGCTTCAGTGATTTTTCTCGCTGAATAGCATCAGTGATATCGAAATATTCCTCATACCAGACCAGCCGCTGAACGCCGTAGCGACTGGTGAATTGCGACCCTTGCCCGGACTTATGTTCGGGCATACGGCGGCCAAGATCATTGGTGACGCCGATATAGATTGTGCCGCGCTTTTTGCTCGACGTCATGTAGACATAGCCGGTCATGGATTGACGTTAGCTGTCAAAGCGAGCGCCTTCTATCCTGGACCGCAGCATTTTTCGACCGACGTCACGGAATGGATCCTAGGGTCTGCGCGCGTCGCTTCGCTCCTTGCTCCGCCCTAGGATGACGAAGGGTAGGGCTCGGCGGCGCCTAACCAGCCAGTTCGCGCAAATTGGTGCGGATGAGGTTCATCAGCTGTTCGGAGAAGGAGTGGTGCACGTAGCCGCGCGCGGTGATGATGCCGACGGAGCGGTGGGCGTCACGATGGTCGATGGGCACCACGCGCATGCGTTCGTCGTTGCGCGAGATGGCGATGCCGGGCACCACGCAGACGCCCAGGCCCGACGACACCAGCGCCACCGCCGTCTGCGCGCTTTCAACCTCGTATTGCGGCTTGAGCTCGATGCCTTCCGCCGCCGTCAGCCGGTCGACGAGACCGCGCACCGCCGTCTTGCGATTGAGCAGGATGAGCGGAAAGCGCTGCAGGTCGGATAGAAGCAACTTCTTCTCGCCGCCGTAGATTTCGGTGGGGATGCAGGCCATCAGCGGATCGTCGAGGATGGACTCGAACTGGAAGTCGGTGAGGTTAGGCAGTTCCGGGCCGATGTAGAACTCGACCTCCTGCTGCTGCAGCAGGCTGAGCGCGGCCTGCGGCGGCAGTTCGATCACCTCGACGATGGAGCGGGGATAGCGCAGCTTGAACGTCGCCAGTATGTCGCCCAGCCGGCTTGCCGCAAGGGTGGGCGCGCAGGCGATCTGCACCTTGCCCTTGCGCCGCGCGGCGATCTCGGTCAGCCGGTCGAGGCTGGACTGCACCTGCGACATCGCATTGGCAATCTCCTCGAACAGCACCTGGCCCTCGGGCGTCAGGCTGGCGCGTTGCGCGGTGCGGATGAACAGCGAGATGCCGATCTGCTCTTCGAGGTCGCGGATCTGCATGGAGACGGCCGATGGCGAGCGGTTGCTCTCTTCGGCAGCGCGACGGAAGCTGCCGTTTTCGGCGGCAAGCAGGAACGTCTGCAGAAGTTTGAGGTTGATGCTGGACATGTCCGTTCAGGTAACAGGTGACCTCCTGACCTATTCAGACGCGCAAGCGATTGCAAGGCAATAGGGCCGGGCCAACCATTGGTCCTGGCTTAGCCGGCAAGGCGTTTCCAGCGTCGAGGGTGCTCAATGCACCGCGGCGAACATGACGCGTTCCTCGGTTGCCTCCGACAGCATCATCTCTTCCACCACGCGGCCGCGCTTGACGACCAGGATACGGTCGGAAACCGCAAGGATCTCAGGCAGATAGGAGGAAATGACGACGACGGCCATGCCCTGGTCGGCAAGGTCGCTGATCAGCTGGTGGATCTCGACGATGGCACCGACGTCGACGCCGCGCGTCGGCTCGTCGAAAATCACCAGCCTCGGCTTCTGGATCAGCGACTTGGCGATCACGACCTTTTGCTGGTTGCCGCCGGAGAGTTCGATCATGCGGGCGCGGTCGCTGGTCTGCCGGAGGCTCAGGCGCTCACCCCATTCCCGGGCAAGCTGCCTGGCGCGCGCCAGCGATACCATCGAGACCGGGTTGGCGCCCTCGGTCAGTTCGCCGATCTGCAGGTTCTCGCCCGCCGTCATGGTTTCGAAGAAGCCGTCGAGTTTGCGATCCTCCGTGACATAGACGATGCCGTCGCGCACCGCCGGCCTCGGCACGCGGTAGCGCACCGACTTGCCGAGCAGGCGGATTTCGCCGCCATGGAAGATGTTGCGCTTCAACAGGCCGGCGACGACCTTGGCCATCTCGGTTCGCCCGGCGCCGACAAGCCCGAACATGCCGGTGACCTGGCCCGAGAATACCGAGAAGGACGAGTTGCGCACCAGCCCGGCGCAGGACAGGTTCTCGACTGAAAGCACCTTGTCGCCATAGGGGCGCGCCGTGCGCTTGACCTCGCCATGCAGCGTCTCGGTCAGCGTGCGGCCGACCATGGCCTGAACGATCGAGGCGCGTGTAAAACCCTTGGCTTCGCCGGATGCGACGATCTCGCCGTCGCGCATGACGGTGATGCGGTTGGCGACCGCAAGCGCTTCTTCCAGCGCATGGGTGATGAAGATCACCGCGATGCCTTCCTTCACCAGCCGCTGCAGGAGGTTGAAGAAGTGGCTCTTTTCTTCCGGCGTCAGCGTCGCGGTCGGCTCGTCGAAGATGATCACACGGGCCTTGTGGTGGACGGCGCGCGCGATCTCGACCATCTGCTTGTGCGCCGCGCCCAGCGTGCTCACCTGCGCGGTCGGGTCGACCTGAAAACCCATGCCGGCGAGGAACTGGCGCGCCTGGATGTAGAGGCCGCGCAGCCGGTTGAACATCTTCTCTTCGCCGAGATAGAGGTTCTGCGCCACGGTCATGGCCGGCACCAGGTTGGTTTCCTGGAACACCATGGCGATGCCCGCGCGCAATGCTTCTGCGGGCGCCGAGAAAGAGACCTCCTTGCCGTCGAAGAACATCTTCCCTTCGGTCAGCTTGAAGACGCCGGCCATGACCTTGGTCAGCGTCGACTTGCCGGCGCCGTTTTCGCCGAGAAGCGCGTGGATTTCGCCCTTGCGCAGGTCGAAATCGACATTCTTGAAGGCCGGGATGCGCGAGAAGGCCTTGGCCGCGCCCCTCAGTTCGATGATGTTGGCGTCGGACATCGCTTAACCCCGCTTGCCGCTGGCGGCGCCGGCCACGCGCACGATCCTGGCGCCGCCGCGCGAGGCGACAAGCAGGTCGTCTCCGGCCTCGCAGACGCTCAGCGTGCCATGCACCTTGCCGTCGGCGCGTGAATGGAAACTCGACAGCGGCTTCATGTTCTGGTCGCAATGGACAACCAGCCCGTAGGATCTCGTGACCGCGTAGGGCTTCAGCACGTTCATCTGCTTGAGCTGGCTGCCCTGCATCGGTTCGCGGTAGTCGCGCCATGAGCCGAGAGACGGCGCCATCCAGTAAGCTTCCGGAACCTCGGCCAGCATGCGCTTGCGGTAGGTTTCCTCGCGCAGGATGAACTCGACCAGCTGATTGCGCACGGAATAGAAGCTCAGCCAGTAACCGGCGTTGAAGGCGGGCGCGATGCGGGCGGGGTAGGCGGGCAGGTGCTCCAGTACCGTCACTGTCGCCTTGGTGGCGAGGTCGATCGCCAGCACGCGGTGTCGCCAGGCCTCTGAGACATAGACGCGGTTGGAGCCTGTCGTGGCGATGCCGGCGGGCCAGGCGAGGCCGTCGCGGATCAGGTCGAGCCGGCCGCTCTTGAGGTCGAGGCGCCAGAGCGACCCGGAAGCGTTCTTCTCCATCAGGTCGCGGCGCCAGCCGCCAGCAGGCAGCGAAGCCGAGCCATTGGCGATCAGCAGGCTGTTGGAGTCGAGGAAGGTGAGGGCGGTGACGCAGGACAGCCTGCGCGCCTCGTCGCCCGTGGGTTCGCGTCCGTCATGCAAGCCGCCGCGGATGGCGACGCCCTTGCCGTCGATCGCCAGGGCGGTCATGCCCCGCGCATGGGCCAGTGCCGTGATCTCGCCCGGAAATTCCTGCAGCGCCTCGGCATGGCCGTCGGCGCCGAAGCGCATCAGCCGGTTCGCGCTGCTGGCCAATACGCCTTTGTCGGTGCGCACCAGGTTGTCGGCCTCGGCAAGGCCGGCGAACGGCTCGGCTTCCTCCAGCGCCTGGTTGGGCAGCAGCGGGCCGTCCAATGTCGGCACGGTCACGGCCCAGTCGCCGCGGCCGAGAAAGCGGTCGAAAAGCCGGCTCACGGCGCTCATGGCTTCTTGCCCCAGTAGGAATCCGAGCTGAACCAGTTCGGGTCGACGCCCTTCAGGGGCAAGGTGCCCATGCGGTTGTTGAAGATGCCGCAGAGATAGAGCGTGCCCTTGTGCTCGCGCATCGAGGTGATCATCGGGTGCTTCTCGCCGGCCTGGTCCCACAGGCTTTCGAGGATCTGGCCGTTCTCGTCGAAGCGCAGCACGCAACCGGTGTTGAGGTTGGGCATCAGCCAGGCGTCTTCCGATACGCGCCGCGCCATGCGGCGGCGAAAGCCCGGCATTTCGAGCGACAGGTCCAGCGCCGGCGTGCGCATGCCCATCAGCGCCAGCCAGTAGGTGCCGTCGGAGGCGCGGTTGATGTTGTCGGGATAGCCCGGCAATCCTTCGAGGACACGCTCCACCTTGCCCTTCTTGGGGCCGTCGAAATAGTAGCGGCTGATGCGGCAGGCCCAGCTTTCGGCGAACAGCACCGACTGGCCGTCGAAGGCCGTGCAGATGCCGTTGGGAAAGACGAGGTTCGACAAGAGCGTGCGCGTTGAACCGGTCTTGGGATCGTGGACGATGATGCGTCCATTGCCACGGCTCTCCAGCGCGTCGGCATACCAGTCGTGCATCTCGAAGCGCACGGTGGCCTCGGAGAAGACGATGCGGCCGTCGGGCAGGATGTCGCAATCGTCGGCGAGCTTCATGGTCGAGTCGTCGACGACCGATGTCAGCGAGCGGTTGGTCTCGGCGGTGAGCAGCTTCACCTCGCCGGCGGGAGAAACCCGGTAGAGGCCCATGCCGGCGACGCAGATGACGAGATTGTCGTCGCGGTCGAAGGCCATGCCGAGCGGCGAGCCGCCAATATGGGCGAACACCTCGCTCTCGGTGTAATGCGGCGGCTGGAAGCGCAGGATGTCGCCCTGGCGGCTGCCGGTGTAGAGGCGGTCCTGGCGGTCGAAGATCACATCCTCGGCGCCGTCGAGGAAGCCGAGGCCGATGACGCCGACATCCTTCAGCCGGTCATTGACGGCCATCGGCGCGCCGGGCGCGGTCGAGATCGCCTGTGGCATCTTGGCGAAGGTCGGCGAGATGTAGACGCTGCGCAGGATCTTGTGGCGGTTCTTGACCCAGCGCACGTCGAGCAGCACCGACAGCAGCAGCACGAAGCCGAGGATCAGGAAGTTGACTGGGCCGGGCACGGCGAGCGCGAGCAGGCTGTTGGACAGGACGAGCACGAAGATCGTGCCCATCAGCGCCTTGGCCACCGAGCCGCGTCCGCCGCCCAGCGAAATGCCGCCAAGCACTGTCGCGGTGAGCACCTGCAGTTCGAGCCCGGTTCCGATATCTGAAGCGGCACTGCCGATGCGGGCCGAGAAGAAGAAGCCGGAGAGCGCGACCAGCACCGAGCACAGCACATAGGCGCTGAACAGGGTGAAGCGCACATTGATGCCGGCATTGTAGGCGGATCGGCGTGCGCCGCCGACCGCGAACAGCCGCCAGCCATAGCGGGCACGCGACAGCACGAGGTGGATCGCCAGTGCGATCACGACGAAGACGACGAAGGAAGTCGGCACGCCCCAGACCGTGCCGAAGCCGAGGAAGTCATAGGCCGGCGAGTCTGGGCCGCTGGTGACGATCGGCGTCGAGACTTGCGGAAAGACGATGTCGAAGGTCGAGCGGTAGATGATGAGCGTGACCAGCGTGGTGAGGAACGCCCGCATGCGCAGGAAGCCGACCAGGAAGCCGTTGATGGCGCCGCAGACGACGCCGAGGCCCAGGCACGCGAGCAGGCCGGTGCCGAAGCTCCACTGCTCGACATTCATGCCGTAGAGGGTGACCAGCACGGCGAGCGCGAAGGTCGAGCCGACCGACAGGTCGATGCCGCCCGAGACCATGACGATGGTCATGCCGAGCACGACCAGACCAAGCTCGGCGGTCTGGCCGCTGAGATTGGTCAGCGTCGTCAGGTCGAAGAAGCCCGGCACGATCGTGCCGAAGATCGCGCACAGGATCACCAGCGCCGTGAAGGGGATGACGCTGTCGATCCACTTCTTGGTCAGGATCTCCCCGACCACATGGTCGGGGAGGAGGCGGTAGCGCCAGCGCACAAGGCTTTCGGCCATGCTCATCAAGGCAGTCCGTTACTTGAGCTCGTCGAGCTTCCAGCAGTTCCTGCCGGTCGCGTTGGTCTTGTCGACGCGGGTGATCGGGCCGAAGAAGATGGTCTTCTCGCTGCCGGCCTTGCGGCCGGGCTGCTGCAGCAGTTCGGAAATCTGCTGCGCGGCGATCTCGGCCTGGATCGGCGCGTTGAAGTTGAAGATCACGTCGAGCAGGCCGTTCTTGATGCTCTCGCAACCCGTGGCGCTGCCGGCGCCGTTGGTGACGATGGTGACCTGGTCCTGCTTGCCGGCGGCAACGACGGCGGCGCCCGCGCCGACTTCGGCATTGTCCCAGATGCCCATGATGCCGCAGAGATCCGGATGCTGCTGGAGCACGGTCTCGGTGATCTGGCGGGCCTTCTCGCTCATGTAGTCGGCCGGCTGGTCGGAGACGAGCTGCAGCTCGGGATTGGCTTTCAGCACCTCGTCTATGCCGGTGCGCATATAGATGTTGGCGGCACCGGTCTGGACGCCGGCCAGCCACACGACCTTGTGCGAAACGGCGTTGGGGCCGGTGCAGTGCTTGGCCAGTTCGCCCATTTCGAGGCGGCCCATCTCGATCCAGTCATTGCCGACATAGGAATCGGTCTGGGTCGCCGACTGCATGTTGACCTGCAACACCTTGATGCCGGCGGCCTGCGCCTGCTTGAGAAGGCGCGCATAGGTCTGCACGTCGGGGTTCTGCACGATGATCAGGTCCGGCTTCTCGGCGATGGCGCCCTGCATGGCGCGGATGCCGGCATTGGTGTCGCCGGAGGGATCGCGCACTTCCAGCGTGAAGCCGTAGCGGGCGGCGTGGCGCTGCCAGACGACCACCCAGGCCTGGTTCAAGTCCATGCCCTGCGAGATCGGCACGAAGATGACCTTCTTGCCCTTGAGCGACTCGAGATAGGTCGAGCGGCCGACCTGGTCGGTCTCCTGCGCGCCGGCGACCTGCGCCGCGCCCAGCAGTGTGAGGGCGGTCAGCCCCGCCAGCAGGCAGTTCTTGAGAATCTTCATGGTTTCCTCCCTGATTTGATGTGGGTTGTTGTTTCAGATGTCGCCGCTCTGCGAGGTCTGCTCGTCGCGCGGATTGATGATGGCGTCGATCGCCAGCGCGCCCAGCAGGATCACGCTCTTGATCAGGTTCTGGCTGGTGTAGCTGAAGTTCAGGATCGTCATGCCGTTGGTCAGGATGCCGACCAGGATGGTGCCGGCGATGACGTTGCGCACGCCGCCCTGGCCGCCGGAAAGGCCGATGCCGCCGAGCACCACGACCAGCAGCACGTCGTAGATCAGGCTCGAATTGTAGAGACGCGTGTCGATGCCGGTGACCAGCCCCAGCATGATGATGCCGGCGGTGAAGGCGATCAGCGCGCTGATGACATATTGCGTCACGATGATCGGGCGCGTCGGCAGGCCTGTCGTGCGGGCCGCGTTGGGATTGTCGCCGGTGGCGTAGACGAGGCGGCCGAAGCGGGTCTTGCGCAGGAAGAATCCCATCAGCGCGGCGACCGCACCGAAGATGACCACCGACATCGGAATGCCGAGGATGGTGCCGCTGCCGACGAATTTCAGCCAGCCGATGTTGGACGGGGCATAGAGCACGTCGGAAGCGAAGACGATGCGGCCGGAGCCGTAGACCGAGGAGGCGATGGCCAGTGTGGCGAAGATCGGCGGGATTTCGGCGATCGCCACCATGATGCCGGTGAACAGGCCGATCGCGGCGGCGAGCAGCGCGCCGCAGATGATCGCGAGCGTGAAATCGATGCCCCAGGTGGAAATCCAGATCGAGAAGGCGACGCCAACCACCATCACCGCCACCATGGTGAGATCGATGCCGCGGCCGACGACGATGAAGCCCATGCCCACGGCAAGCGTGCCGAGGATCGAGACGTTCTTCAGGATGGCGATGATGTTGCCCTGGCTCAGGAAATTGTTGAGCGTCGCGGAGAAGACGAGAACGAGAATGACCGATATCGCAACGACAACGATCTCCTGGGACACCTTGATGCCCATGCGACCGCCGTCGGATCCGCCCGAACCAGCCAACTCCATTCCTCCCTTGCCGCCCGTTTCAGGCGGCGTCCGTCCGGGCGGCTTTGCCGCTCCGCAATCCTCCACAGCCTTTAAGGCGGCTGTCTCCCCGGGCACCATTGCGGCTGGGCGCGGCAGGGGCAATTTCGATTTTCTGATGCGCTGTGCAGTTCGATCCGGATGCATGCGGCGTCGCGGGTCGGATCGCTGCAAAGGGAACTTTTGTGGCGTTGGCGATTTTCGATGTATGATGGAATCGAGGACAGTGAAGAGGTGTTGCCGATGACCATTAAATCGCTTGCGATCTGCGTTCTTGCCCTGGCCGTGGGTTGCGGCGCGGCTTCCTCGGCACTCGCCGGAACCAGGCATTACAAGCAGCACCAGGCCGACCAACAGCGCTATGTTCCGGCCGATGACAATCTCTTCGACTTCCTGTTCGGCGGTCCGCGCTATTATGATCAGCAGCTATTCACCACGGGCGCCGGTCCATGCTCCTACGACCGGGTAGGTCCGGACGCGAACGCGATCAACCACATCAACGATCACCACTGCGGGAAGTAGGCGGCGCTCGCTGCGCGCACTCAATTTTCATGCCGGCGGTCTGGCCGCCGTGTCCCAAGGCGCATGTTGCCGAACGGACAGGGGATTGCCTTGAGCTGTCAGGCGCATCGTCGGCGGGATGCGTTCCGCCCTTGGCGGCCAAGGATTGATCTTCTCCTATTTGGCGCCTGATCCGGCGCTGTTCTACTCCAGACGAGGCCTGTGCGTATGTCCCGATACAGGGTTGACGCTTGCCTTGGCCTGCGATTAAATCAATTTGATTTACATCATGGCCAGTCTGCTCAGGGAGGAGAAAGATGCTGGGTCGCGTACAATCACCACACGTCAGGGAATCATTGCGTGCCGCCGCTTTCGGGCGCGGGACGATCAGCCGGCGGCTGTTCTTCGCGCTTGCCGGCGCGGCGGCTGTTTCATCGGCCTTTGCCTCGGCGACCAGGCCGGCGGCCGCCGAATCCGTGCTTGCCATGCATATCGAGGAGCAGACGAGCTGGGTGCAGAACTTCAATCCGTTCGATCTCGGCGGGCGCCGCCAGAGCACGATGGATTTCGTCTACGAGCCACTGGTCATCTTCAACGACTATGACGGCGGCAAGCCGATCTACCGGCTGGCGACAGCCTACAAATTCTCCGATGATCTGAAGTCGATCACCTACACGCTGCGCGACGGCGTCAAATGGTCGGACGGCCAGCCGCTGACCTCGGCCGACATGAAGTACACGCTGGACCTGATGCTGAAGAACCCGGCCGTCGACATCGTCGGCGTCGGCGAGAGCGTGGCTTCGGTGGAGGCGCCTTCGCCGACCGAGGTCAAGATCAACCTCAAGGATGTCGACACGCATTTCCCGGAATCGCTGGCCGACTTCCCGGTCGTTCCCGAACACATCTGGAAGGACATCAAGGACCCGCTGGCCTTCAAGAACGAGACGCCCGTCGGCTCGGGACCGATGACCGAGGTCCGGCGCTTCACGCCGCAGGTCTACGAGCAGTGCCGCAATCCGAACTATTGGGATGCCGCCTCGCTGCATGTCGACTGCCTGAAGCTTCCGCAGATATCAGGCAACGACCAGATGCTGGCGCTGCTGCCCCAGGGCGAGATGGACTGGATCGGCTCCTTCCTGCCGGAGATCGACAAGACCTATGTCGGGCTCGACAAGGACCATAATGGCTACTGGCAGCCGCCGGCGGAAACCATTGCCTTCGAGATGAATTTCAAGACCGACAAGCCCGGCAACCTGGAAGCTTTCAAGGACATCAATTTCCGCCATGCCTTCAGCCTGGCCATGGACCGCACCTCGATGGTCGACATCGCCGGCTTCGGTTATCCCGTCGTCAACCTGCATGCGAGCGGCCTGCCGCCGCGCTTCGACAGCTGGCGCAACAAGGCGGCCGAGGGCGACAAGGACGTCTGGATGACCTACGACGTCGACAAGGCCAACAAGGTGCTGGACGATGCCGGCTACAAGAAGGGCGCCGACGGCTTCCGCACGACGCCGAAGGGGCAGCCTATAAGCTTCGTCATCATCGTGCCGAATGGCTGGACCGACTGGATCGACGCCGTGCAGATCGCGACCGAAGGCCTGCGCAAGATCGGTGTGAATGCGTCCGTCGCCACGCCGGAATACGAGCAATGGCAGAAGCAACTGCTGGACGGGTCCTTCGACACGGTCATGAATTCGCGCCCCGACGGGCCGACGCCGTTCCGCGGCTACTACCAGACACTGTCGACGGCGTTCGCCGGACGCATCGTCCACGCGGACTCGCGCTACTCCAATCCCGAGCTCGACAAGGTCTTCGACGCCTACCGCAAAGCGACCACGGATGAGGAGCGCAAGAAGCTGTTCGACCAGGTGCAGGTGATCATCGCCGACGATTTCCCCGTCGTGCCGGTGTTCAACGGCCCGACCTGGTACCAGTACTCCACCAAGCGCTTCACCGGCTGGGTGACCAAGGACGAGCCGGTGATGAACCCCGAGAACCACGACAACAACCGCATGCGCCTGATGCATCTCCTGCGGCTGAAGCCGGTGCAATGAATGGCTGAGCCGCCTTCCCCTTCCTGACCGCGAGGGGGAGGGCGGCCGGATTTGCACAAGGGCTGGATTGTACAGGGAGATGGCAGGCGAGGCAGATCAGGGTAGTCTCCTGCGCGCACTGCTTGTCGCTCCGGTCGACGTGGAGACAAACGGGGAATGACGATGCGGATACCTCTTCGGCGGCTGGGCGTCTATTTCGCCGCCTTCCTGTTTGCCATCGTCGTGAACTTCACGCTTCCCAGGCTGATGCCGGGAAGCCCGGTCGACTCGATGATCGCGCAGCTCGGACCGCGCGCCACGCCGGCGGCCATCGAGGCGATCAAGGCCCGTTTCGGCGCCGTCCAGGAGCCGGTCTGGCTGCAGTTCGTCGACTACATCAAGGGACTGGCGACCTTCGACCTTGGCGTTTCGGTCAAATACTATCCGCAGACGGTGACCCAGGTGCTGGCCCGCTCCGCCGGCTGGACGGCGCTGCTGGTGACCTGCGCCATCCTGTTTTCCCTCTGCATCGGTGTCTCCCTCGGTGCAGTGGCAGCCTGGCGGCGAGGCGGACGCTTCGATGCGTTCGTCTCGCCGTTTTCCGTCGTGCTGATCGCCATTCCTCCGGTCATCATCGCGCTCGCCACGCTGTTCACCTTCGGCGTGACGCTGCGCTGGTTCCCGGTCGGCTATGCCTATAATCCCGATCTCGATCCCGGCTTCAATTTCACCTTCCTCGGCAGCGTGTTCTGGCACGCGATCATGCCGGTGCTGACCCTGTCGCCCTATATGATCGGCGAGTTCCAGACCACGATGCGCTCCTCGATGATCTCGGTGCTTGGCGAGGACTATGTCACCATGGGCCGCGCCAAGGGCCTGTCGGAGACGGCGGTGATGTTCTCCTACGCCGCGCGCAACGCCATGCTGCCGGTGCTGACCAATCTGGCGCTGATGCTGGGCGCGGTCTTCGGCGGCTCGATCGTCACCGAGATCGTCTTCAACTATCCCGGCCTCGGGCTGACCCTGTTCACGGCCAGCGTGGCGCGCGACTATCCGGTCATCCAGGGCCAGCTGCTGCTGATGACGCTCGCCACGCTTGGCGCCAACCTGCTGGTCGACATCGTCTATGGCGTCGTCGATCCGCGCATCGGGGAGCAACGCGCATGAGGTTCGGGCTGCATCTGTTGCTGCGGCAGAAGAAGGCGGTGGCCGGGCTCGCCATTGTCGTGGCGCTCTGCCTTATGGCGATCCTGGCGCCGGTCCTGGCGCCGTCCGACCCCGGCGCGCGCGTCGGCCGTTCGCATCAGCCGCCGACAGCTGAGCATTATTTCGGCACCACCAAGATGGGCCGCGACGTCTATGCGCAGTTCGTCTGGGGCGCGCGGCCATCGCTGGCCGTCGGTTTCGCCACCGGGCTGGCGATCACCGCGCTCGGCACCGTCATCGGGCTGATATCGGGCTATTTCGGCGGCCGCGTCGACGCGACGCTCGACCTTGCCACCAACGCGGTGCTGGTCATTCCCAACATCCCGCTGCTCATCCTCCTGGCGTCCTTCGCCGGAACGGTCGGGCCGCTCGCCATCATGACCATCATCGCGCTGACGTCCTGGCCCTGGGGAGCGCGCATGACGCGGGCGCAGACCCTGGCGCTGCGCAACCGCGAATTCGTCACCGCCGCGCGCATGGTCGGCGAGCCCAGCTGGCGCATCATCTTCGTGGAGATCCTGCCCAATCTGGTGCCGCTGATCGGCATCAACGTCGTCGGCTCGATCATCTACGCCATCGTGGCGCAGACCACGCTCGAATATCTCGGCTTCGGCGATCCGCTCAACGTCACCTGGGGCACCATGCTCTACAATGCGCAGAATTCCTCGGCCATCATCGTCGGCGCCTGGTGGGACATCGGCGCGCCGGCGCTCGGCATCGCGCTGGTCGGGCTCGGGCTGGCGCTGCTCAACTTCACCTTCGACGAGATTGCCAACCCGCAGCTCCGTTCCGGCCCGGCGCTGTCGCGCTGGATGTGGCTGACGCGTCTGCGCCGGCGCGAACTGGAGGCGGCGCGGTGAACAAACCCCTGTTGCAAGTCCGCGACCTCTGCGTCGACTACCTGACCGACAAGGGCGCCTTCCGCGCGGTCAAGAACGTCTCCTTCGACATCGGCCGTGGCGAGTTGTTCGGGCTCGCCGGCGAATCCGGCTGCGGCAAGAGCACCATCGCCTATGCGATTACGCGGCTGGCCAAGGCGCCGGCATGGGTGGCGGGCGGCGAGATCCTGCTCGACGGCCAGGACCTTCTGCGCCTGAACGAGGCCAGCCTGCAGAAGGTGCGCTGGCGGCGCATCGGCATGGTGTTCCAGAGCGCGATGAATTCGCTCAATCCGCTGATGCGGGTAGAGGCGCAGTTCCATGACGTGCTGCACCGGCACAACGGGGCCAGCCGGGAGCGGTCACGCGCCCGCGCCGAGGCAATGTTCAGGCTGGTCGGCATTCCGGGCAGCAGGCTCGGCGACTATCCGCACCAGTTCAGCGGCGGAATGCGCCAGCGCATCGTCATCGCCATCTGTCTGGCGCTGGAGCCGGAGCTGATCATCATGGACGAGCCGACGACGGCGCTCGACGTGGTGGTGCAGCGCGAAATCCTCGAACAGGTGATCGATCTGCAGCGCAATCTCGGTTTCTCGGTGCTGTTCATCACTCACGACCTGCATCTGATGGCGCAGCTCTGCCACCGCATCGGCGTGATGCTGAAGGGCGAACTGGTCGAGGTCGGCGATGTCAGGCAGGTGAGCCGCGCGCCGCTGCATGAGTATACGCGCAAGCTGTGGGGCGCGATCCCGCAACTGCCGGCGCGCGCCCGCGAGGCCCTGGCATGAACGCGCTGCCTTCGCTCGCCGTTGCCGCCGAGACAGAGCCGGTGATCCGGCTGGACGCGATCGAGCGCAGCTTCGGCCAGGTCAAGGCGCTGCGCGGCATTTCGCTTGGCCTGCGGCCCGGGCGCGCGCTGGCGCTGGTCGGGGAATCCGGTTGCGGCAAGACGACCTGCGCGCGCATCATCGCGCGCATGGACCAGCCGACCTCCGGCAAGCTCACCTTTCGCGGCCGCGACGCCACGGCAGCCGGCACGGCGGGCGAGGAACGCGCCTATCGCCGTGCGGTGCAGATGGTGTTCCAGGACCCCTTCGCCTCGCTCAATCCGGTGTTCACCGTCCACCATCATCTGGCGCGCCCGCTCGCTCTGCACGGCCATGCCAAGGGCAAAGCGGCGCTGGCCGGGGGCGTGGCCGAACTGCTTGCCGGCGTCGGGCTCGACCCGGAGGTGACGGCGCACAAATTCCCGCACGAACTGTCGGGAGGGCAGCGCCAGCGCGTCAACATAGCGCGCGCGCTTGCCGTGCAACCGGACGTGCTGGTCGCCGACGAGCCGACTTCCATGCTCGACGTGTCGATCCGGCTCGGCATCCTGGAACTGCTCGCCCGCATCAAGCGCGAGAAGAACCTGGCGCTGCTCTACATCACCCATGACATCGCCACCGCCGCCCATGTGGCGGAGGAGATCATCGTCATGTTCGCCGGCCAGATGGTGGAGTGGGGCGCCACGACGGCCGTCATCGCCGATCCGCGCCATCCCTATACGCAGCTCCTGCTTTCCGCCGTGCCCGATCCCGACCGGCCTTTCGTGCCGGGCGACAGCGCGCGTTTCCTCAAACATGCCGAGGAGGTACGGCGCATTTCGCGGCCGGCCTCGGCCGAGGTGGAACAGGTCGCGCAGGACCATTTCGTTCGCGCGCTTGGCGCGGCTTCCTAGAATCGGGTTCTTTGCAATGGATTATCTGGTCAATCTCTCGCTGCTGAAGCCCGACCCGGCGCTCGACGCGCGCGTCGCCGGGGCCGGGGTCACCATTCGCCGCGCGCTCGCGCCGGAATACGAGCTGGTGACGGGCTGGGTGCGCCGCACGTTCAGCGCGGGCTGGGCGGGCGAGACGGCGGTTTCCTTCATGCGCCAGCCGCTCGCCTGTTTCCTGGCGACGCGGGAGGGCAGGCTGGTCGGCTTTGCCTGTCATGAATCGATCGCGCGCGGTTTCTTCGGCCCGACCGGTGTCGACGAGGCGGCACGCGGACAGGGCATCGGCCACGCGCTGTTGCTCGCCTCTCTGCTCGACCTCAAGGCGATGGGCTATGCCTACGCCATCATCGGCGATGTCGGCCCGTCCGAATTCTACGAACGCACGGTCGGCGCCATGCCGATCCCCAATTCGGAGCCCGGCATTTATGCCGGCCTTCTGAAGACATCAGACTGACCCTTCCACTTCACGAGATTGCAATGACCGAGACATTTGCGCTGCGGCTGGAAAGTTTCTGGACGCCTCCGGGCGACGGACGCAAGCTGGACTATTCGCTGAAACTCACCAACGCTTCGCGGCGGCCGCTGGAGAATTTCCGCCTCTGCATCAGCGGTCCGGGGCGCATCGATCCGGCCGCCACGGTCGAGGGTGGCGTGTTGACCGCGCGGCTGTCGAACCACGCCGAATTCGCGCCGCCGGATGGCTTCGTGCTCGAACCGGGCGCGACCTGGACCGTGACGGCGCGCGGCTTGAGTTACCCCTTGCGTCATTGGACCGACGGCGCCACCAGCGCCTATGTGGTCCTGGCCGACGGCGCCATCCAGCGCATCGGGGTCGAGCCGACCAGGGCAATCGGCGTCAACGCGGCGCCGAAGCGCGGCGCCGAGCCTTTTCCGGTGCCTGCCGTGGCGCCGGTTACGATCTCGGTCATCCCCTGGCCGCGCAGTGTCGAGGTCGCGGGCGCCTTGCCGGCGCCGGCGGGTCTCGATCCGAGACCGCAGGGCAAGGCAGCAGAGGCGGCGACTGCCGCCTTCGCCGAACTCACCGCCAGCCTGTTCCCCATCGAAGGGTTGGTGCGGCCGGCGGCCGAGGGCGGCTTTCCAGTAAATCTGTCGGTGAAGGACGGGCTCGGCCCGGAGGCCTATGCGATCGCCTTTTCGGCAGAGGCGGCGATGGTTTCGGCCGCAACGGCGACAGGATTTCTCTATGGGCTGATCACGCTTGGCCAGATCCTGCGCGGCGCCCGGCAGCATCCGGCGACCTTCACGTTTCCCGCGCGGGGCGAAATCCAGGACGAGCCGTCGCTCGGCTGGCGCGGCTGCCATCTCGACGCGGCGCGCCAGTTCTACGCCTCGGCCGAGATCGGGACGTTCCTGCGCATTCTCGCCTGGAACAAGCTCAACCGCTTCCACTGGCACCTGTCGGACGACGAGGCCTGGCGGGTCGAAATCGCGGCCTATCCGGCGCTGACCGAGATCGGCGCCTGGCGCGGTCATGGCCTGCCGGTTCCGCCGCTGCTGGGGTCGGCTCCCGGCAGGAGCGGCGGCTACTACACAAAACCGGTCATTCGCGAGATCGTCGCGCTGGCCGGCCGGCTCGGCATCGAGGTGGTGCCGGAGATCGACGTGCCCGGCCACTGCTACGCCATGCTGCAGGCGCTGCCGGAGCTGCGTGACCCTGACGAGCACGGCGAATATTTCTCGGTGCAGGGGTTCCCCAACAACTGCCTCAATCCGGCGCGCGAGGAGACGTACCAAGTCCTGGAGACGATCTTCGACGAGCTGATCGAACTCTTCCCCTCGAAGATCATCCATGTCGGCGCCGACGAGGTTCCGATCGGCGCCTGGTCCGGCTCGCCGCAGGCGCTGCAACGGCTCCGCGAAATCGGCGGCGAGGCGATCGCGCAATCGCATGCGCGGCGGCTCGGCGTGGTGACCAACACGCATGGCGCCGATGCGATCGAGGGTTCGGGCGCGGCACTGCTGCAGGCGCAGTTCCTCGGGCGCATCCAGGCCTTCCTCGCCTCGCGCGGCTGCATCACCGGCGGCTGGGAAGAGGCGGCGCACGGCAATGTCATCGACAAGACCAAGGTCTATCTCAATGGCTGGCGCAACGTGGAAGTTTGCGCGGCGCTGGCGGGCGAGGGCTACGACATGGTCGTCAATCCCGGCCAGGTCTATTACCTCGACATGGCCAACAGCCCCGACTGGTCGGAGCCCGGTGCGGCCTGGGCCGGCTGGTCCGAACCCGAAACGCTTTACGGCTTCGATCCGGTGAAGGGCTGGAGCGAGGCGCAGAAAGAGCATTTCCTCGGCGTCCAGTGCTGCATCTGGTCGGAACCGATGACCGACCGCGCCGTCTTCGACCGTCTGGTGTTTCCGCGCCTCTCGGCGCTTGCCGAAACCGGCTGGACCGAGCCGGGGCGGAAATCCTGGGATCGGTTCAAGGCGCTCGCGGGGCTGATGCCGGTGCTCTACGGCGCGACGTGAGTCCTGCTACGGCGCCCGCGACAGCTTTTCGTAACGCTTGACCAGGCGTTCGCGTTTCAGGCGCGACAGGCTGTGTGTCCAGAACAGCCCGTCGAGCTGGCGGTCGAACCCGATCTGGACGCGGAGG
>NZ_JAFKIC010000375.1 GCF_017306585.1 Mesorhizobium sp.
CTCGAATTCTCGGCCAAGCGGATTTCCGGCACGGTCAAGAAGACGCTGGAATCGGCGATCGCCAACGCGGAAAACAACCACGACCTCGATGTCGATGCGCTGGTGGTGGCGGAAGCCTATGTCGGCAAGTCGATCGTCATGAAGCGGTTCCACGCCCGTGGCCGTGGTCGCGCCAGCCGCATCGAGAAGCCGTTCTCGCACCTCACGATCGTCGTTCGTGAAGTCGAAGAAAAAGGGGAGGCCGCATAATGGGCCAGAAAGTTAATCCGATCGGTCTTCGCCTCGGCATCAACCGCACCTGGGATTCGCGCTGGTTCGCGAACACCGGCGAGTACGGCAAGCTGCTGCATGAGGACATCAAGATCCGCAAGTATCTTGAGAAGGAACTCAAGCAGGCCGCGATCTCGAAGGTCGTGATCGAGCGCCCGCACAAGAAGTGCCGCGTCACCATCCATGCCGCGCGCCCGGGTCTGATCATCGGCAAGAAGGGCGCCGACATCGAGAAGCTTCGCAAGAAGCTGATGGAGATGACGAAGTCCGAGACGCACCTCAACATCGTTGAAGTGCGCAAGCCGGAAATCGACGCGACGCTGGTCGCCCAGTCGATCGCCCAGCAGCTCGAGCGCCGCATCGCGTTCCGCCGCGCCATGAAGCGCGCTGTGCAGTCGGCGATGCGCCTCGGCGCCGAGGGCATCCGCATCAACTGCTCGGGCCGCCTCGGCGGCGCCGAAATCGCGCGCATGGAATGGTACCGCGAAGGCCGCGTGCCGCTGCATACGCTGCGCGCCGATGTCGATTACGGTACGGCGGAAGCGAATACGGCGTACGGCATCTGCGGCGTCAAGGTGTGGGTGTTCAAGGGCGAAATCCTCGAGCACGACCCGATGGCTTCCGAGCGCCGCGCCACTGAAGGCGATGCATCGCATGGCGGCGGTGGTGGTGATCGCGAGCGCGGTCGTCGTCGCGAAAACGCCTGAGACATTTAGGAATTTGGAGTTAGAACGATGCTGCAGCCAAAGCGCACAAAGTTCCGCAAGCAGTTCAAGGGCCGTATCCATGGTACCGCAAAGGGCGGCACCAACCTGGATTTCGGTGGTTTCGGGCTGAAGGCGCTTGAGCCGAACCGCGTCACCGCGCGTGAGATCGAGGCGGCCCGCCGCGCGATCACCCGCGAAATGAAGCGCGCCGGCCGCGTGTGGATCCGTATTTTCCCGGATCTGCCGGTCACCTCGAAGCCGACCGAAGTCCGCATGGGTAAGGGCAAGGGCGCGGTCGATTATTGGGCGGCGCGCGTCAAGCCGGGCCGCATCATGTTCGAGATCGACGGCGTCAGTGAAGAAACCGCCCGCGAGGCGCTGCGTCTCGGCGCGGCCAAGCTCTCGGTCAGGACGCGCTTCGTACAGCGCATCGCAGAATAAGGACGGGCTCATCATGAAAGCCGAAGACATCCGGACCAAGACCCAGGACCAGCTGACCGACGACCTGGCCGCCCTGAAGAAGGAGCAGTTCAACCTGCGCTTCCAGAAGGCCACCGGCCAGCTCGAGAAGACCGCTCGCGTGAAGCAGGTCCGCAAGGACATCGCGCGCATCAAGACCATCGCTGCGGAAAAGTCCGCAGCCAAGAAGGCTTAAGGACGAAAACCATGCCAAAGCGCATTTTGCAGGGCACCGTCGTCAGCGACAAGAACGAGAAGACGGTTGTCGTTAAGGTCGAACGGCGCTTCACGCATCCCGTGATGAAGAAGACCGTGCGCATGACCAAGAAGTACAAGGCGCACGACGAGAACAACGCCCACAAGGTTGGCGATCAGGTGTTCATCCAGGAATCGAAGCCGATTTCCAAGGACAAGCGCTGGATCGTTGTATCCTCGGACCAGGCGTAAACAAACGAATTTTGGACAGACCGGGGAGGGGCTTCGAGCCCGTCCCGTTAGAAAAGAAGAAGGCGGCCAGTCATGATTCAGATGCAAACAAACCTCGACGTCGCGGACAATTCCGGCGCCCGTCGTGTCATGTGCATCAAGGTGCTGGGCGGCTCGAAGCGGAAATACGCTTCCGTCGGCGACATCA
>NZ_JAFKIC010000160.1 GCF_017306585.1 Mesorhizobium sp.
CCAGAGGCGCGCTCCCGAGAACCGGCGTCAGCCAAGTTGGCCGGACCGACCTTCTCCAGCAGCACGGTCAGCCAGGGTGTCAGGTCTTCGATCCTGTCGGCGACGATGTGGATGACGCCGGATTCCGATTGCAGCTTGCCGGTGACGCGGATGAATCGGGCTCCCATGACGATGGGCCGGAAGCGGTCGAAGACCCTTGGCCAGATGATGACATTGGCGACCGCCTTGTCGTCTTCCAGGGTGAGAAAGATGGCGTTGCCCTTGCCGGGGCGCTGGCGCACCAGCACCAGCCCGGCGACGGAAACGCGCCTGCCGTCGCGCACGGCAGGCAGGTTGGCGTTGGGGATGACGCCGGCGCGGTCGAGCCGTTCGCGCAGGAAGGCCACCGGATGCGCCTTCAGCGACAGGCCGAGCGAGCGGTAGTCGTGGATGACATGTTGGCCGAGCGGCATTTTCGGCAGCTTCGTCTCCGGCTCCAGTTCGCGCAGCGCGATCCCCGGCTGGTCGAACAGAGGCAAGCTCTCGGCGGCACTCCTGCCGTCCAGCGCCCGCACTTCCCAGAGTGCCGCACGGCGATCGAGGCCAAGCGAGCGAAAGGCGTCGGCCTGGGCCAGCTTCTCGATCTCGCCGACGTCGAGGCCGGAGCGCAGCCAGACGTCCCGCACGCTCGCATAGCCCGGACCACGCCCCTTCACGAAGGTATCCATGCGATCCTTCGACAGGCCCTTGACCTGCCGGAAACCGAGCCGCAACGCATGATCTGTCTCGATGACGCCGCGCATCTCGGCATGACGCGGCAGGATGCGGGCGGGGTCGAAGGAAGCTTTCTCCAGCGTGCAGTCCCAGACGGAATGATTGACGTCGATCTCGCGGATCTCGACGCCATGGTCGCGCGCGTCGCGCACCAGCTGGGCCGGCTGGTAGAAGCCCATGGGCTGCGAATTCAGGATCGCGGCGCAGAAGACGTCGGGATAGAAGGTCTTGAACCAGCAGGAGGCATAGACGAGCAGCGCGAAGGACGCGGCATGGCTTTCGGGAAAGCCGTACTCGCCGAAACCCTCGATCTGCTTGAAACAGCGCTCGGCGAAGTCTCGTGGATAGCCCTTCTTGACCATCCCTTCGATCATTCGAATCTCATAATTTCCAATAGTGCCATTGCGCCTAAACGTCGCCATCGCTCGTCTTAACTGATCGGCTTCACCGGGAGAGAAGCCGCCCGCATCGATCGCGATTTTCATTGCTTGCTCTTGAAACAGCGGCACACCCAGCGTTCGCTTCAGAATGGCTTCAAGCTCCTTGCTAGGATATTCGACCTTCTCCTTTCCCTGTCGTCGACGAAGGTAGGGATGAACCATATCACCTTGGATTGGACCTGGCCGGACGATCGCCACCTCGATGACCAGATCGTAAAATGTGCGTGGCCTGAGACGCGGCAACATGGACATCTGGGCGCGCGATTCTATCTGGAAGACACCGAGCGTGTCGGCACGGCAGATCATATCGTAGACGCGGTCATCCTTCTGTGGGATCGTAGCTAGGGTCAGGCACCGGCCATATTTGTCTCTCACACCGTAGTGGGTTTCCAGCAGATCAAAGGCGCGTCTCAGACAAGACAGCATGCCAAGCGCCAGCACATCGACTTTGAGGATGCCGACATTGTCGAGGTCATCCTTGTCCCATTCGACCATCTTGCGTTCGTCCATCGCCGTCTTGACGATGGGCACGATTTCGTCGAGCCGGTCCTTAGTAATGACGAAGCCGCCGACATGCTGGGACAGATGGCGGGGAAAGCCCATGATGTCGTTGGATCTCTCGATCACCAATCGTGCAAGCGGGTCGGCTCGGTTAATGCCGCCGGCGTGAGCCTCCTTCTCGCCGAGCTCAGAGGTCGACCAACCCCATATCGTGCTCGACAATGCGCTTCTGACATCCTCAGACAGACCCATGGCTTTCGCCACTTCGCGGAGCGCCGAGCGGCCGCGATAACTGATGACAGCTGCCGCAAGTGCCGTGCGCTTGGCGCTGTATTTGTCGTAAATATACTCGATGACGACGTCGCGCTTTTCATGCTCGAAATCGACATCAATGTCTGGGGGTTCGTCGCGCTCCGTTGAAACAAAGCGCTCAAAAAGAACGTCCAGAAGGCTAGGATCAACTTCCGTAATCTCAAGACAGTAACAGATGACGGAGTTTGCGGCGGAGCCGCGACCCTGACACAGAACACTCTTCGAACGCGCGAACCGAACGATGTCGCGAACGGTTAGGAAATAACGAGCGTATTTCTTCAAGCCGACAATTGCGAGCTCGTGCCGGATCAGCCCGTCCACTTTGTCCGGGATGCCGTCGGGGTAGCGTTTCCTGGCGCCATCCCAAGTCAATCTTTCCAGTTCGGTCTGAGGATCGACGCCTGCCTCGGTTGTCTCTTCCGGGTAGTTGTGTTTCAGCTCGTCCAGAGAGAACTCCAGGCTTTCGGCGAACCGCAATGTCTCGGCCAGCGCTTGCGGATGGCGGCGGAACAGGCGCGCCATTTCCAGCGGCGGCTTGAGATGGCGTTCGGCATTGGCGGTGAGCTCAAGCCCGACCTCGGCGACAGGGGTGTTGAGGCGGATCGCGGTCAGCACGTCCTGCAGCGGGCGGCGTTCGGCGGTGTGGTAGAGAACATCGTTGGTCGCCATCAGCGCGATGCCGGTGCTCTCGGCCATTGCCGCCGCTTGCTCGATCCTGAACCGGTCATTGCCGGCATAACAGGGCGAGACGCCGAGCCGCAGGGCCTCGCCGAAGCGGTCCTTGAGCCGGCGCAGCAAGGTCAGGCTGACCTCGGCGCCGGCCGTCAGGTCGGGCAGGACGGCCAGCGACATCAAATCCCCCCATTCGAGCAGGTCGTTGCGCTGGGGAAGGGTGGCGCCCTTCTCGTTCTCGTCGCGCAGATTGGCTTGCGTCAACATTCGGCACAGATGCCCCCAGCCCTTGCGGTCCCTGGGATAGGCGAGGATGTCGGGCGTGCCGTCGCCAAAGACCAGCCGGCAGCCGGGGTGATAGGAAAGCTTTTCGACCTTGGCCTGCTGCCAGGCGCGCACGACGCCGGCCACCGTGTTGCGGTCGGCAAGGCCGATCGCGGAGAAGCCCAGCAGCTTGGCCGCGACCACCAGCTCTTCCGGCTTGGAGGCGCCGCGCAGGAAGGAGAAATTCGACTGGATGCCGAATTCGGCATAGGGGATGGCGGTCAGCGCGTTCATGCGAAGACCCCGTGCAGGAACCAGCGTGGCGGCACCTTCGATGCGCCGCCGTAAAGACCTTGCCGGTAAAGCCAGTAGCGGCGGCCATCGGCGTCCTCGATGCGGAAATAGTCGCGCGTCGCCGCGGCGTCGTCGCCCGGCGGCTGTCGCCACCATTCGGCGGCGATGCGCTCAGGACCCTCGGCGCGCGCGACGCGGTAGAGCGCGCGGCGCCAGCGGAAACGCAGCGGCGGTCCTTCCGGCATTTCGGTGGCCGGTACCTCGATGGGCTCGGGCGCGCGAAACAGCCGGATCGGACGCTCCGGCGGGAAGATGGTCATCGGCGCCCGCACCCTGTCCGGTTTCCTCGGCGGCGTGGTGCGGCGCGGGGTTTCGCTGAAGGGGACGATGGCGACGGCACGCTCCGGCAGATGGCTTTCGACGGCGACCGGCCTCAGCACGGCGCCGTCGCCCAGGCGGGCACGGACGCGATCGGCGAAGAGGGCGATGTCGGCCTCGTCATCGGCGACCTCGCCGGCAAGGTCGCCCTGCTGCATGTCGAAGGCGGCAACCGAAAGCACGCAGAGCCGCACGAGGTCGAAGCCGAAACCTGCGTCGATGGTCTGCTCCAGCGCGGTAAGCCTTTCGTGGAACAGGCGCCTGATCAGCTGGGGTTCGCGCAGGGGCCGCGAGGTGCCGACCGCTATGCGGTTGACGGCGCCGTCGACGCGAAAGAGGAAAAGCGCGAGCCCCCTCGCACCCTCGCCGCGCCGTTCGAGATCTGTCTTCAGGGCCGTGGCCAGCCGGCCGACCAATTGCTCGATGTCGTCGGTCTGCACGATCGGTTCGGCCAGATGGCGTTCGACCGAAAGCGGCGCGACGGGCAGGCGCGGCGAGACGGCCTCGTCGAGCCGGCCGAGCGCCTGGTCGAGGCGCAACAGCAGGGAGGCGCCGAAGCGGCGGGCGAGCGGCGCACGCGGCGCGGCCATCACCGCGCCGGCCGTGCGCAGGCCGACGCTTTCCAGGCTGGCGCGGGTTTCCGGCGCTATGCGCAGCGCCGCCAGGGGCAGAGGCGCGAGCAGCGTTTCCTCCTCGCCCGATAAAACGATGCGGTCGCCGCAGAAGCGCGCCGCCGCCCAGGCAGCGCCCGGTGTCGCGGCAAGCCCGGCGCGGACATCGAAACCCTGCTGGAAGAAGCGCGACAGGATGGTGTCCAGCATGGCGCGTTCGCCGCCGAACAGATGGGTACAGCCGGTGACGTCGAGGAACAGGCCGTCAATGCCGTCCAACGCCACCAGCGGGGTGTAGCGGTCACACCAGTCGGCAAGGCCCTCGAGCAGGCGCCGGTCCGCCTCCGGATCGGCCTCGACGATATCGATCGAGGGATGCATGGCGCGCGCATCGGCAATGCCCATGCCGGGCTTCAGGTGCAGGGCTTCACCCTGCTCGTCGAGGGCCGAGATGCGTTGCGCGTTGCTGTCGCGATGGCTGATCACGAGTGGTGGGTGAGCCGGATGCTCCGGCGGCCGGGAACGCCAGGACCGCCCCAGCCGCTGCCGCAGGATCCTTTCGGCCGCGAGATAGGGAAACCACAGCGACAGGATTCTCTGCCCGGCGCTCTTCGCCGGCTCTTTCGTCGCCCCTTCTTTCATCGAATACGCGTTCATCGGGGTTCCACTCCAGTGTGAATTGTCCGGGCAGGGCCGTGCGGCTCTTGCCGATGGTGATGGTGAAGGCCGGGCGGCCGATCGAGCCGGCCAGCGGCCCGGCGACCGTGGCGCGCGGCGCCGCCGGTGCTGATGCAACGATGAGGCGCACGGGTGCCGCCGTCGGCTCGGGCGCCGCCGCCTGCCGCAGCAGCAGGACCGGCCGGCCGGCGGCAAGCGCCCTTGCATGCAGCCGGCGCGTCGCGGTCAGGTCCAGCCGCTGCGGATTGCCACGGATTTCCAGGATGACAGCGGCGAGCGCCGTCATGCGGGCCGCTTCCTCGGCGACCCACAGGGCATCAGTGAGTTTCGACGTCTCGGAAAACACCAATTGCCCCGGCTCGATGCCGAAGGCGGCATGCAGACCCCGGGCATAGGGAAAGCCGGCCTCATGGAAGATTTCCGATGTGCCGACCCACAGCACCGGCAAGCCTTGCGCCTGCTTCAGGATCAGGCTGGTGAGCGACAGCGCGAAGCCGGCGACGGCCCCGGCATCGCGGGTTTCCTGGCCATGGATTTCGCTGAGCGCCGCTTTCGGCAGGCCGCCGCTCAGGGCGGCGTCGAGGCGCCCGGCGCCGACGGGCAGGAAGGCATCCGGCAAGGCCGCGGCAGGCCCGCGCCGGACGATCGTGAGATCGGCGCCGGGGAAGTCGGCGCCAGACACGTCAGCGGCGGCACCGGCATCGACCAGCGCGCCAGCCGGCGCCTGCAGGCGCTCGGGCAGCGTTCCCTCGATTTTCGCGATCTGGCGGCGCAGGGCAAAAACAGTCTCCCGCGCCACAGCGGTCATCGCCATGACGGTCAGCTTCCACTCACAATTGTTCCTGTTATGTTCCTATAGATTCCAGAGAGGTCTGGAAGAGTCAAGCAGGGTCACAAGGAATTTATTCCTTGACCTGATGCCCGCGAGCCCAACATGCAAGTTGGCTACGCACCATCCATGAGGTCGTCATCCCTGGGCGAAGCAGCCGCGTGAGCGGCGTCGCGGAGACCCTGGGATTCATTCCGTGACCTTGGTCGACGGTGCAGCGGAGCAGAATTCCGCATCGCCGCGCCGCTCGGAAGTCACGGCATGGATTCCGGGGTCTGCGCCGCGTCGCTGCGCTCCTTGCTCCGCCCCAGAATGACGAAGCAGTGGGCGCTTCTTCATAGCGATGACCGTCACACGTCTCCGCCGGGAGACTAACGCTGGCCGCCAAACGCCAGCCGTGCGGCAAGCCCGGCGAAGACGGTTCCGAGCAGGATCTGCGGCGCGCGCTGGAACCGTGTGCGCTTCGACAGTGCGGTTCCGATGCGGCTGGCGGTGAGGATGACCATGCCGTTGACGGCCAGCCCGATCAGGTTGAGCACGGTCGCCAGCACGAGGATCTGGCCGGCGACCGAACCAGCTTCTGGGTGCACGAATTGCGGGAACAGCGCCAGCACGAACAGCGCCATTTTCGGATTGAGCAGGTTCGTGAACAAGCCCTGCCGGAAGATGCGGCCCCGCGAATAGCGCGGCAGGCCGGCGACCGGCGCGAATGCGGTTCCATCGGAGCGGAACGCCTTCCAGGCAAGCCAGGCGAGATAGGCGGCTCCGGCATAGCGCACGATGTCGTAGGCGATGGGTGCCGCCAGGAACAGTTGCGCCAGGCCGAAAGCGGCGGCCAGTGCGTGGCAGTAGGTGCCGGCGGCGATGCCGGCATAGGTCGCCAGGCCCGAGGCGCGCCCCTGGCTGGCGCTGCGGGAGGCGATCAACAGCATATCCGGCCCCGGCGTCGCGGTCAGCGCGAGGCAGGCAATGGCGAAAAGTCCGAGTGTGGAAAGGTCCGGCATGAGAGCTCCTTGAGGCATGGCCGGAGCCGACCCCTACGCGATTCCCCGTCGGGCGGTAAAGCATCTGAACCAGGAATCATGCTGTCATTTGCCTGAGCCAGCGCGAAAGCCTATATGCCGGGATCAAAGGACAAAGCATGGCCCGCATCTACAAGACACGCACCTGGCACGACCAGTTCTCGCCCTCGATGGACGAATTGGAGTTCCTGGCCCTGGAGGCTTACGCCCACCTGCCGGAGGACTTTCGCAAGCTGACCGGCGAGATCGTCATCCAGATCGCCGAGTTCCCGACCGACGAGATCATGGACGACCTGTCGCTGGAGACGCCCTTCGACCTGCTCGGCCTGTTCGAGGGACGCGGCATCGCCGAACGCTGGAACCCGCAGACCGGCGAGGGGCCAAACCGCATCACGCTCTACCGCCGCGCCATGCTCGACTACTGGGCCGAGAATGAGGAAACGCTGGGCGACATCGTCACCCATGTGCTGATCCATGAAATCGGCCATCATTTCGGCTTATCGGACGATGATATGGAGCGGATCGAGGAAGCAGCAGAGTAGGCAGCATGCGCGGCATCACCAATCCCGGCGACCTTTTCGACAGGCTGAAACAGGCCTGGAGTCCTGAAAGCTCGTTAAGCTGGAGCGCCGAAAACCCCGCAAAGGGCCAATGCAGCGTCACCGCGCTGGTCATCCAGGACGCCTTCGGCGGCGATATCCTGAAAACCTACACGCGCGGCGGCACGCATTTCTACAATCTGGTCGACGGCGTCAAATGGGACATGACGGTCAGCCAGTTCGATCGCCCGATCCCGTTCGCGGACATGCCGTCCAGCCGCGAGGAAGCGATGGCCGACACTTCGCCCGCCCAGTACGAGGCGCTCAAGGCCAGGCTGAGCCTCTGACCTGAACGCCTCGGCGGCGTATCCTCACCAGTCGCTGAGCTTGGTGTCCGGCCCGTATTCCTGGCCGTCTATGTCCTTGACCACGGCCTGGCCGCAGCGCATCGCCTTGGCCTCCTTGTCATAGGCATAGGTCGGCGAGCCGAACAGGTGCCAGCCCTTGTTCAGCGCCGCCGTCACCTTGTGACAGAAGCTGGCGTCGTCCGGGCCGGTCAGAAAGCGGTAGAGTTTCATCGGGTTGGTTCCTGTCGTGAATAGCCCGCAATAGGGGGGCCATCATGCGCCGATGGCGGCCGCCTTCGCCAGCAGTTTTTCGGCCTGCGTCAGGTGCAGGCGCTCGACCATCCGGCCGTTCAGCGCGATCACGCTCCTGCCCTGGTTCTCGGGAAGCGCAAAGGCATCCGTCACCTGGCGTGCCTCGGCCAGCGCCGGCGCCGACGGCGCGAAGGCGCGGTTGGCCGCCTCGATCTGGGCGGGGTGGATGACGGTCTTGCCGTCAAAGCCCATGGCGGAGCCTTCCGCGCATTCGCGGGCAAAGCCATCGAGATCGCGGAAATCATTGGTCACGGCGTCCAGCACATCGAGGCCGCCGGCCCGCGCGGCCAGCACCATCTGCATCAGCCATGGCACGAGGTAGCGGCGGTCCGGCGTGGCCAGCACGCCCGTTTCCTTGGCCAGATCATTCGTTCCGGCGACGAAACAATTGAGCCGCGAGGCGGGATCGCGGCCAAGCTCGGCGATGGCGCCGATGTTGAGCATGGCCTTCGGCGTCTCGATCATCGCCCATAGTTTGACGCTGTCGGGGGCGAAATTGTCGTCCAGCACGTCGCCGGCCTCCAGCAGGTCGCGCGGCGTGTCGACCTTGGTCAGAAGGATGCCGTCGGGCTGGCAGTTTGCTGCGGCCAGAAGGTCGTCGGCGCCCCATTCGGTGGAGAGCGCGTTGATGCGCACCACTATCTCGCAGCCGCTGGCGGGGCGATTGGCGAGGATGCCGGCCAGCTTGCCGCGGGCGGCGATCTTGTCGGCCGGGGCAACGGCATCCTCGAGGTCGATGATGACGGCGTCGCAGGCAAGCCCGGCGATCTTGGCCAGCGCCTTGTCGTTGGAGGCGGGGACATAGAGCACCGAGCGGCGCGGGCGGTAGGTTTCCATGGCCGATCTATGCCGGTTGCGGCTGGCCGAGGCAAGCATGCAGGCTAACCGGCCGACCGGCCCAACCGTCCGGAGAGGGGCCGCCGTCGCGAGCCTGGTTCGCTCAGGCTCTGGATCGCCATGCCACCGAGGCCGGCAGACCGCCCAGCGCCACCGAGATGCGGTCGGCATGGTCGACAAGCGAGCGGGTCAAGGCCGGCACGGCGTCATCTGGCAGCAATTGTTTGAGCGTGGTGATGCTGATCGCGCCGATAGCCGCGCCGTCATGTCCGAAGATCGCCGCGGCGACACAGGCAATGCCGATATGATCCTCCTCGTCGTCGATCGCATAATGGACCGAGGCTACTTTATCGAGGGCCGATGTCAGGGCCGGCATCGTGCTGAGCGTCCTTGGGGTCCTGGCCGGAAAGCCGACGCGTTCCAGGATGTCGATCGCCCGCTGTCGCGGCATGGCGGCGAGAAAGACCTTGCCGACCGCCGAACAATGCGGCCGTTCGCGTCGTCCCAGCGCGGCATCGAAACGGATCGCATCCGGAGCGTCGGCCCGGCCCACGACGACGGCCGCGTCCTCGTCCCATATAGCGACGCGCGATGTGATCCCGGTCGCCTGCGTCAACTGCCGCAAGACAGGCATGGCGGCCTCCGCGACACCCGTGCCAGCCACGGCAAGATCGCCGAGCCGAACCAGGGCGAGGCCGAGACGGTAGCGCTTGCCCATGCCCTCTCCGGTGTCGGATATGATGCCGGCGGCCTTCAGGCTGAGGAGGATCGCGTAAGCGGCCGCCTTGGTGACGCCGACCGCAAGGGCGAGGTCGGTCAGACGGGCGCCATCCTTTCCCGCCTTCGCGATCAGTTCGACGATGTCGAACGCGCGGCCGACACTTTGCACCCGATACCGGTCACCGTTCATCGAAAATCCTGCCAGCCGTCATCAAACAGACATGCATGTCGTGCATCAATAGTAAATAGCATTTAGTATTACTAAACAATAGCGAAGCCCATCATTTTTGACCGGCATGACTTGCCTGGTCCGAAAACCAAATTCGGAACGGATCATGGATTTTACAATCTCGGCCCCGCATCAGGGGCACGCCACTACCATGCTCGAAGTCGCCGGTGACCCGGCGTCCGGATCGCAAGAGGCTGACCGCGCAGTGACGCGATGGTGTCCGGCGTGAAGCGCCTGCGATTCGCGTGGATCGGCCTGGCGCCGTTCCTGATCCTCGTACTGGCTTTCGAAATCCTGCCCATCCTTGCCCTGCTGGTTTCCAGCCTGAGCGCGAAAGACGGACCCACGCTCAGCAATTTCGGCCGGGCCCTGACCCCCACGACGCTGGCGGCATTCGGCAACAGCCTGCAACTGGCCATCGCCACCGCGTTCGGCGGCACGCTCTTCGGCACCGTCGTCGCCTATGCCATCGCCACTTCGCGCAATTCGGCGATGCGGCACGTCATGACGGCGCTCGCCAATGTCGCCGCCAATTTCGGCGGCGCCCCGCTGGCCTTCGCCTTCGTCATCACGCTGGGCTCCACCGGCTTCGTGACGATCCTGCTGGGCTGTCTTGGAATTCAGCTCTACCCGGACTTCCGCATCTATTCGATCACCGGGCTGGGCATCGCCTATCTCTATTTCCAGACGCCGCTGGCCATATTGCTGGTCATGCCGGCGGTTGCGGGACTGCGGCCGGAATGGCGGGAGGCGGCCGAAATCCTCGGCGCCACGGCAAGCCAATACTGGCGGCGGATCGCGCTGCCGATCCTGGCGCCGGCGATATCGGCGAGTTTCTTCCTGCTGTTCGCCAATGCCTTCGGCGCTTACGCCACCGCCTGGACGCTGACCGGTTCGGACGTCAACCTCATCCCGGTACAGATCGCGGCGCTCGTGCGCGGAGAGGTCGTGCTGGACCCCGCGCTGGCCGATGCGCTCGCCATCCTGTCGCTGCTGGTGATGGCCCTGTGCCTGATCGCCTACCAGTATTTCGCCCGCCGCATGAGGCGCACGGCATGAGCGTGCGGTTCCTGACATGGCGCGCGCCGGTCATCGGCGTCTTCACTGCCTTCATGATCGTTCCGGTCGCCGCGACCGCGCTGTTTTCCGTGGCGACGCGCTGGGACCGCAGCTTGTGGCCGGAAGGTCTGACATTGGCCTGGTGGCTGAAGGTCACATCGCGCTCGGCATTCGCCGACACGCTGCTGAACTCGTTCTGGGTAGCGGCCGTTTCGATGCTGGTTTCGCTGATCGCCGTGGTGCCGGCGGCCTATCTCGCCCACACCAGGCTGCCGCAAGCGAAACCCTGGCTCGAACTGCTCTCCATCGTGCCGTTTTCCCTGCCTGGGGTCGTACTGGCACTGGGGCTGATCCGGCTCTACTCGAAACTGCCGCTGCCCCTTGTCAACACGCCCAACATCCTGGTCGCTGCATACGTGATCGTCACATTGCCATTCATGTACCGCGCGGTGATGAACACGCTGGAAAGCGTGGACACGCGCAGCCTCATCGAGGCGGCCCAGAGCCTCGGCGCCAATCCGCTTCAGGTCCTGGGCTGGGTGGTCGTGCCCAACATCGCTGCCGGCATCGTCAACGGCAGCCTGCTGGTGCTTTCGGCGGTCTTTTCGGAGTTCGTGCTGGCCAACCTGCTCATCGGCACCCGGCTGAAGACCTTTCCGATCTACCTCGTCGAATTCACGCGATCGGACGCCCGACAGGCCAGCGCCCTGGCGCTGATGAGTTTCGTGATCGCATGGATCATCTCGCTTGCCATCCTGTGGACCGCCGCCCGACCGGGCCGGCGAAGGCAAGCCGAAAGTCCGCCGAGGAGCCGTTAGCAGCAGATCCGGACACCGGACATGCCGTCGCGAGCGGGCGCGGGGGCGGATCGACATCGACCCGCATTTGGAGAGACGACTATGAACAAGACAATGTTGGCCGTGCTTCTTGGCGCAACCGCCTTTTCGATGCCGGCACTAGCTGACGATACCCTGGCTTCGGCCAAGGCCGAGGGGCAATATGTCAGCTACGGCATGTCGGACGACTGGGTCAATCTCGGCACCATCTTCGGCGAGATCGAGAGCAAGTTCGGCCTCAAGCATGTCGACACCGATATGACGTCCGCCGAGCAGGTTACCCATCTTCTGGCGGAGAAGGACGCGCCCGTGATGGATATCGCCGACATCGGCTATGACTTCACCGGTCGCCTTCTCGAAAACGGCCTGGCCGCCAGCTACAAGAACGCGTCCTGGGACAGCATCGAGCCACGCTACAAGGACGCGGAAGGCCGCTGGGCCTCGGCCTATTGGGGCGCCATCGCCTTCCTGGTCAACACCGACAAGGTCAAGGTCGCGCCGCAGACCTGGAACGACCTCCTCAAGGCTGACTACAAGGACATGGTGTGCAGCCGCGATCCCCGCATTTCCAGCTACGCGACCGCCTCGGTTCTGGCTGCCGCCTATGCGAATGGCGGCGGCGAGGACAATGTCCAGCCCGGGCTCGACTGGTTCAAGCAGTTGCGCGACAGCGGCAACCTGCGCAACGGCGTGGTGCTGAACGTGGCGTCGGTCCAGAAGGGCGAATGCCCCATCTCGCTGGTCTACGATTTCGACGGCTTCGCCAAGCGTGACGCGACCGGCCTGCCGCTGCAGGTCATCATCCCGTCCGACGGCACGGTCGGCATGCTGTTCGCGCAGTATATCAGCGCCGTCGCACCGCATCCCAACGCGGCCAAGGTCGCCATCGATTTCCTGTTCTCCGATGAGGGTCAGCACCTGCTGGCCGAAGGCTATGCCCATCCGACCCGGAACATCGAATTGTCCGACGCGGTGAAGGCCAAGATGCTGCCGGCAAGCGCTTACGAGAAGGTTCGGTTCCCGACGAACCTCGAGAGCTTCTCCGGCGCCGTCAAGAACATCGCCGAAGGCTGGGACAAAGTCGCCAAATAAGGGCTGACTGTCCATTGCCGCCCGCGCAAGGTGCGCGGGCGGTTCTTTCGCGCCGTCCCGTGCAACGGGACGTCGGGTCGCAGCTCCCGGGCGCGAAGTTCCCGCCTGCACGAAAACTGCACGCGGCTGCGGAAAACCTCCTCCGATCCGCCGCATCGCCACCCGGCTGGCCTGCCAGACAGGCGGCATGCAAAAGCGAAGACATCCCCGTTGGTCCTTGCCCTACCGGCTGCGCAGCGAAGGCTGGTGGCTGGCCGATCCGCCGGATGCGAGGCCGGCGGCGATGCTCGTCCCTTTTATCCGCAAACGCCCGCCGACGGTTCGGCGCAAAGCCATGGGGAGGGCCAGGCCGTGACATTCGTATCCGCCGCACAGAGTACAGCCAAACACAGCACCGGCTTCGCGAATTATTGCAACCGCTTCGGCGTTGCCGTGCTGCTCGTCGCGGCCGCCGACTTTCTCTTCTACGGCCAGCCCGCCGGCATCACGGTGCTGCTGTTCGCCATCCTTATCGCCGCGGCGGTCGTGGCCGTGCATCCGGCCGCCTTCAGCGACGGCAGGCTGTGGCTCAAGCCCGCCGCCTTGCTGGTCGCGCTGCTGCCGCTCGCCGAGACGGTCAGCCCGCTGTCGGTCTCGACCGGGCTTGCGGCCCTGGTGGTGTTCGCGCTTTCCGTGCACCGCCGGCTGCGGCACGGCATCGCCCGCATTGCTGGCCAGATCGCGCTGTTCCTGATGGCGGCGCCGGTCCGCTTCGCCGGCGATTTCATCCGCTGGCGCAAGACGGCGCGGCGCCTGGGCGGGCGCCGTGTCCGGCTGGCGGCGGCCGCCGTCTGGGTGATGCCGCTGACGCTCGGCGCCGTTTTCCTGGCGCTGTTCGGCGCAGCCAACCCGGTCATCGACTACTGGCTGTCGCTGATCGACCTGATGAAGCTCATCAACCTCATCGAACTCACGCGGATCGCCTTCTGGCTGTTCGTGCTCGGCGGCGTCTGGGCGTTTCTGCGGCCACGCCTGCCACGATTTTCCCGGCGCATGTCCCGGCCGAGCCATCCCCCGGCTGATGCCCAGCCGATTGCCAAACCCGACAGGCACGTTGTCGAGGACATACTGTTCGGCAAGGCCGCGATCCTGCGCGCCCTGATCGTCTTCAACGTTTTGTTCGCGCTGCAGACCGGGCTCGACGCCACCTATCTCTGGGGCGGAGCGGCCCTTCCCGATGGCCTGAGCTACGCTTCCTACGCGCACCGCGGTGCCTATCCCCTTGTCGTCACCGCGCTGCTCGCCGCTGCCTTTGTGTTGGCCGCGCTCCGGCCTGGCAGCGCGACATCGGCCGATCCGCTCATCCGCCGGCTGGTCTATGCCCTGATAGCGCAGAACATCATGCTGGTCGTCTCATCGATCCTGCGGCTCGATCTCTATGTCGGCATCTATTCGCTGACCTACTGGCGCGTCGCCGCCTTCGTCTGGATGGGACTGGTGGCCGCCGGGCTTGTGCTGATCATCGCCCGCATCGCGCTGCAAAAATCCGGCGAATGGCTGCTGTCGGCCAATCTTGCGACACTTTCGACCACGCTTTATGCCTGCTGCTTCATCAATTTCGCCGCGCTGATCGCCAATTACAATGTCGACCATTCCTACGAAATGACCGGCCAGGGCATCCCTCTCGACGCCTGGTATCTGCGCTCGCTCGGGCCGGGAGCGTTTCCGGCGCTCGACCGCTTCATAGATCATCAGGGCAGGACGCCTGCTGCCGGCGCCGTGCGGGAAATCGCCGGAATGCGCGCCAGCGACGAAGGCTGGTATCGCGGCGTCCAGCAGAACTGGCGCGCGTGGAGCCTTCGCGACTGGCGCCTGCTTCGCCATCTCGACAGCAGGGGGCCGCTCGTGATTCCCTCTCCCGCCGCAGCTGAACCGGGCCGCTGACCCATGCCGCATCACATCCTTGTCGCCGACGACGATCCGCATATACGCGAGGTGATCTGCTTCGCGCTGGAAAAGGCCGGCATGAAGACGCAAACCGTCTGCGACGGCGCCGCCGCCCTGCAGGCGGTCGAGCGCCAGGCGCCCGATCTTGTCGTGCTCGACATCGGCATGCCGGAGATGGACGGGCTGGAGGTCTGCCGCAGGCTCAGGCAGCGGTCCGATGTGCCGGTGCTGTTCCTGTCGGCGCGAGATGAGGAAATCGACCGCATCCTGGGGCTCGAAATGGGCGGCGACGACTATGTGACGAAGCCGTTTTCGCCGCGCGAACTGGTCGCCCGCGTCAACGTTATCCTGCGGCGCGCCCGCCCGGCGGCGCCCGAACCGGCCGACGAACGGCAGTTCGCGCATGGCAAGCTCATGCTGGCGCCGGCCAGCCATGCGGCCAGCTTCGACGGCAGGCCGCTTGCCCTAACGGGGATCGAGTTCGCGATCCTGAAGGGGTTCCTGGCGCGGCCCAGCCATGTGCTCGACCGCGACGCGGTGATGGTCAATGCCTATGCCGGCAAGGTCCATGTCGCCGACCGCACCGTCGACAGCCATATCCGCAACATCAGGGCCAAGCTGGCGGCGGTTGGCTGCCCCGATGTCATCGAGACCGTGCATGGCGTCGGCTTTCGGCTCGGCCGATGCGGCTGACGGCGTCGCGCAAATGGATCGGCCGCAAATGGCGGCCGCGGCTCGCCACGGTCGTCGTCGCCATCCTGATGCTGGTCATGGCGCTGCCGCTGGTCGGCCTGTTCTTCTTCCGCCTCTACGAGAACCAGCTCATCCGCCAGACCGAGGCGGAACTGATCGCGCAGGGCGCCGCCATATCGGCCATTTACGCGCAGGCGGTGCACGAGGCCGGCATCGCGCCGGAGAAACTCGGTGCGCCGATGCCGCAAATCGGCGCCGGCGCAAGCCGGAGTGCCGACGGACCCTACCGGCCGATCGAGCCGCAACTCGATCTCGCCTCCGACAGTGTGCTGCCGACTCGGCCGGCGGGGACGCCCGGCACCGCCGATCCCGTCTTCGCCGCGATCGGGGCGCGCCTGTCCGGCATTCTCGACGCGACGCAAAAAACCACGCTGGCCGGTTTCAGGTTGCTCGACCCCCAGGGCGTCGTCATCGCCGGGGGCAGCGAGGTCGGGCTGTCGCTGGCCGGGGTCCAGGAGGTGCGCACGGCGCTTGGCGGCGACTATGCCAGCGCGCTCAGGCTGCGCATCCCCGAGCAGCCGGCGCCGCCGCTCTATTCGGTCAGCCGCGGCACCAGGGTGCGCGTCTTCGTCGCCATGCCGGTGGCGGTGGACGGCCATGTCGCAGGCGTGGTCTATGTGTCGCGGACGCCCAACAACATCGTCAAGCATCTCTACGGCGAGCGCGGCAAGGTAACGTTGGCGGCCATCGCCGTCCTCGGCGGCACTCTGCTCATCGGCCTTGTCTTCCTGCGCGCCGTCAGCCGGCCGATCTATGCGCTGATCGACCGTACCCAGCGCATCGCCGCCGGCGAACGCGATGCGATCCGGCCGCTCGACCATCACGGCACCTACGAAATGGCCGAACTGTCCGCCGCCTTCCTCGACATGGCCGAAAAGCTGCAGGCGCGCTCGGATTCGATCCAGACCTTTGCCACCCATGTCTCGCACGAGCTCAAATCGCCGCTGACGGCAATCCAGGGCGCGGCCGAACTGCTGCGCGATTCCGGCAGCACGATGGACGACGAGGAGCGGCGGCGCTTCTCCAACAACATCGTCACCGATGCCGGGCGGCTCAATCTGCTGGTCCGGCGCCTGCTCGACCTGGCGCGGGCCGAGAATCTCGCGCCATCGGGCGAAACCACCTCGGTGAGGTCGGCGCTGGCGCTGCTTCCCGTCGACACCAGGCTGGCGGTCAGTGCCGGTGCCGGCGGCGACCTGCCGTTGCGCATATCGGCCGAGAACGCGGCGATCGTGCTGGCCAATCTCATCGACAATTCGGCCAGGCATGGGGCGACGCTGGTTTCGATCACCGCGTCAAGCGCCAGCGGCAGGGCGACGGTCGAGGTAAGCGACGACGGCGCCGGCATTTCGCCGAGCAACCGGGCACGCATTTTCGAGCCGTTCTTCACCACGCGGCGCGAGTCGGGCGGCACCGGCATGGGCCTCGGCATCGTGCTGGCCCTCCTGAAAGCACATGATGGCACGATCCGGCTGGTTGACTCCGGGCGCGGCACGCGCTTCGAGATCACTTTGCCGGTCGCGTAAGGACGGGGACGGCGGATTGGAGAAAAACGTGCGCTACGACATCGTCATCATCGGCGGAGCCATCGTCGGTTCCTCGATCGCCTATTACCTGCGCGAGGAAGGATTCTCAGGCTCGATCGCGCTGGTCGAGCGCGACCCGCAATTCGCGCACGCGGCAACGACCCTGTCGATGGCCTCGATCCGCCAGCAATTCTCGATCCCTGAGAACATCCGCCTGTCGCAGTTCACGCTGAAGCTGTTCCAGCGGCTGAAGGAGGAGTTCGGTTCCGATGCCGATATCGGGTTTCGCGAGGGCGGCTATCTCATCCTGGCCGGCGAGGCTGGACTGCCGATCCTCAAGGCCAATCACGAGGCGCAGGTCGCGGAGGGCGCCGACATCCTGCTGGAGGACGCCGGCCAACTGACGCGCCGTTTCCCCTGGCTATCGGATGAGGGCATCGTCGCCGGGGCCTATGGCCGCAGCGGCGAGGGCTGGTTCGACGCGCATGCCATGCTGAGCCTGTTCCGCAAGGCGTTGCGCGGCAAGAAAGTCGATTTCATCACCGCTGACGTCACCGGCGTCGCGCGGCAGGGTGGTAGCGTAACCGGCGTCAGCCTCGACAATGGCGAGACGCTGGAAGCTGGCATCGTCGTCAATGCCGCCGGGCCGAACGCCGGCAAGGTCGCGGCTTTGGCCGGGCTCGAACTGCCGGTCGAGCCGCGCAAGCGCAACGTCTTCGTCTTCGAGGCGCGCGAGAAATACGCCGACATGCCGCTGCTGGTCGATCCCTCGGGCATCTATGTCCGGCCGGAAGGCTCGGTCTACCTGACCGGCGGCGCCGAGCCGGAGGAGGGTGACGGTCCGGCGGACCCCCGCGATTTCGATGTCGACTGGGCGCTGTTCGAAGAGGTTATCTGGCCGGCGCTGGCGACCCGCATCCCGGCCTTCGAGGCGATCAAGGCGACCCGCGCCTGGGCTGGCCACTACGACTACAACACGCTCGACCAGAACGCGGTGATCGGCCCGCATCCGGAGGTCGGCAATTTCCTCTTCGCCAACGGCTTCTCCGGCCACGGCCTGCAGCAGGCGCCGGCGGTGGGCAAGGCGCTTGCCGAACTGATCGTACATGGCGGGTATCGGACGATCGATTGCTCTGCGTTCGGCTATGCGCGCGTAGCGGAGGGAAGGGCGTTTAGGGAGCTGAATGTGATCTGAGGTCGCGTAGCGAACCGGATCTGTTCAAGGAACGATCCTGGACGTTGCCACTCGCGGCACACTTCGCGGAACCAGCGATCAATGCAGCCGCTTCTTGCCCGCAATATCAAGGCAAGCTAACGTTTGCCGAGGGTGATATTGAGGAAAACATTGTTCAAGGCGATTGTCGAAAATTTTCGGCGCACGAAGAGCGTTCAATCGCTTCTGGAACTCCGCAACGAAATTCTGTACCGGCAATTCATGGGCAGTTCCGCGTCCGGGGGACAGGCGTTCGCCAAGACTCTCAGCGAGAAGCCTGGCCGAAATTATTGCTTTACGATCGCCTTCAATACGCCTTGGGTCATCGATACGCTCGCCGAGGCCTGGCGCATATTCGTGCCCGGAACCAATCTCGTCGTCGTCGACAACTCGTCAAATGCGGCGGCCAGGATTGCCATCGAGGCAATCTGCAGGCAGCGCGGCGTCGCCTATTTCCCGCTGCCCAGGAATTTCGAGCGAAACCCCTCCCGGTCGCACGGGATCGCTCAAACCTGGACCTTCCACAACATTGTCAAGCATCTCAGGCCTGACATATTCGGCTTCATCGATCATGATTGCTTTCCACTTGGCCCCGTGGATTTAGAGAAACGAGTTGGTCGGAATATAGGGTACGGATTTGTGCTGAATGCCAAGTCAACCTACCTCTACGAGCGACCAAAAGAGGACGTAAGCTGGTTCTATTGGGCGGGCTTCTGCTTCTACAATTTCGCCCTGGTGAAGGATGTCAATCTGGACTTTAGGCATCGCCTGGACATCGGCATGGATACGGGCGGCGGGAACTGGCCAGTGCTATACTCGAAACATCCCGCGTCGGAATTCGAGAGGGCGAGTTCGGGGTCGATGAAGGTCAGCCTTCAGGAGAAGGAGGCCGAATACCAGCTGATCGACAATGCTTTCTTCCACGTAGGAGGCGCTTCCTATCGCCTGTTCGCAAAGAACCCGGACTATCGCCGCGCCCTATGCGACCATATCTGGAAAGCCTATCTGGGCGGGGTCCAGGACCGCCTGGCGTCCTGCTAAAGCAATTCCAGCAAAAACGCTGAACCGCTCTAGACTAAGCCACGCGCCCCGCGAAATACCCTTGCAACCAGCGGAGTACCCGCGCCCAGCCTTCGGCATGCTCCCCCGCCGCTTGCGCAAATCCCGCGAAACCACCATGGCAGATGGTGAGCCGCGTGCCACGAGCCGCGGGCTCCAGCAGATAGGCGACCGTCGTTTCGCGGCGGCCAAGCGTCTGGTGGTTCCAGTCATAGCACCTCGTCTGCACGATCCGGCGCGGCGCTTCGATCTCGAGGAATTTTCCGCTCGCCGGCAAACGCCTGCCGTCGGCCGTCGTGACGGTTACGCTCCAGCATCCGCCGCTGCGTGCGTCGGCCGTCCAGCGGTCCATCCTGTAGGTGTCTGCCGAACCCCACCAGCGTTCGACCTCGTCGGTGACCAATGCGGCAAAGACCTGTTCCGGCGCGACGGAAATCTCGGCCAACGCCATGATCGTCTCGCCGTTCGTCATGGCCTGGGGCGCGGAGCGCTGTAGCAGCATCGTTGTCTCCGGTGTATTTGTTTCGAAAGCGAAACGATCCTTATCCCTTGGAGGGCGGGCGCTCAAAACCCTTGCCGGTTTCGAGCAGGCTCTTGAGGCTTGCCAGCACCAGCGGCCAACCCTTGGAGACGTTCGGGATCAGCCTGTGCGGGCCATCCGCTTCATGGGTGACGGCCAGCTTCATCAACTCGCCGTCCTGCTCCATTGTGAAGGTGCAGCGCGTGTAGCCGTCTTCCCGCACCTCCGGCAGCCACTCGTTGCGCCATTTGATGACCAGCCGGCGCGGCGGATCGATCTCCAGGATTTCGCCGGAATCGGCGACGCGGCCGTCAGGGAAGACCAGCTTCCAGCTCGATCCTACTTTCCAGTCGCTCTCCTGGTAGGAGCAGAGGAAGAACTGCCGGTTGAATTCGGGATCGGTCAGCGCCTCCCAGAGTTTCTCGGGCGTGGTACGGATATAGGTCACGTAGACGAAGCTGTTGCTCACGGCTCTTCCCTTTCAAGGCGTTTCTTCAGGTCGCTGAGGGCGGCCAGCCGTCCCCGCTCGAATTTGCCGATCCAGCGCTCGGCGATCTCGTTGATCGGAACCGGATTGAGGTAGTGCTCCTTCTCCCGGCCCCGGCGCATGGTGGTGACGAGGTTCGCTTCTTCCAGGATCGCCAGATGCTTGGTCACCGCCTGGCGTGTCATGTCCATCTCGGCACACAGCGCGTTCAGCGTCTGGCCATTCCTGGCATGAAGGCTGTCCAGCAATTGCCGGCGGGTCGGGTCGGCCAGGGCGCGAAAGACGGCATCCATGCTCATGGCTCTAATATGCAACCATTTGGTTGCATGTCAAGCGCAAGCTCACATCCCGTCGACAACGGGGGTAATCGCGGGAGAAAGATCAGCGCGTGCGGGAGAACCAGAAGGCGTCGGTCATGCGTTTCATGCCGATGCGTTCATAAAAGCCGACGGCGTCGGGCATCGAAATCAGGCTGATGGCGACCGAGGGGCCGAGCTGCCGGCGCGCCTCGTCCATCAGGCCCTTGCCTATACCCAGCCCCTGCGCCTTGGCCGAGACGGCGAGGTCGCTGATGTAGCAGACCCAGGAGAAGTCGCTCAGGCAGCGGGCGACGCCGATCAGCGGTTTGCCCTCCATGTCGAGGCGGGCGGTGAGGATGAGGTTGGCGCCATCCAGCATCGCCTTCAGCCTTGCCTCGTCGCCGACAGGCCGGACCTCGCCGAGGCCCGACTCCACCAGCACGCGGCGGAACTCGGCAATGCCGAGGGTCGGTTCGCGTGCGTAGAGGACATGTGACCTTTCCGTCATGACGGCCAGAGTGCACCATCGGGCGGCGAATTCGAAGCGGTTTGTCGAGCGCTTCCTGTCCGGCGGATGGGAGGCGCACGAACAGTTGCCTTTTATTTGCCGCCGGCTTTGTGTAAACCGGCACCAGCAATCCCCCGCAGTGCAGAGAGAAGACGGGCAAAAGCCATGGAAAAATTCACCAAGCTCACCGGCGTCGCCGCCCCCATGCCGATCGTCAATGTCGACACCGACATGATCATCCCGAAGGATTATCTCAAGACGATCAAGCGCACCGGGCTTGGCACCGGCCTGTTCGCGGAAATGCGCTACAAGGAGGACGGTTCGGAGAATCCGGATTTCGTGCTCAACAAGCCGGCCTACCGCAAGGCGCAGATCCTGGTCGCCGGCGACAATTTCGGTTGCGGCTCGAGCCGCGAGCACGCGCCGTGGGCGCTGCTCGATTTCGGCATCCGTTGCGTGATCTCCACCTCGTTCGCCGACATCTTCTACAACAACTGCTTCAAGAACGGCGTGCTGCCGATCACCGTCAGCCCGGAGGATCTGGAGAAGTTGATGGATGACGCCTCGCGCGGCTCCAACGCCACCTTGTCGGTCGATCTCGAAGCCAAGGAAATCCGTGGTCCGGACGGCGGCGTGGTCTCCTTCGACCTCGACGACTTCAAGCGCCACTGCATGCTGAACGGCCTCGACGATATCGGCCTGACCATGGAAAAGGCCGGCGCTATCGCCTCGTTCGAGAAGCGCAACGCCGAGCAGCGCCCCTGGGCCTGAGCGGCACCGTCCTTTGATGGATAGACCCGGCCGTCAGGGCCGGGTTCGTGCGACTGAGGGAGGGACAGTCATGAGACATCAGTTGCTTGCCGGAGCTTGCGGCCTGGCCTTGTTGATGGCGTCCGGCGCGTTCGCGCAGACGCAGACCCAGACGCCGGCCGCGCAACCGGCGCCGGCGGCGGAAAAGCCCGCCACCGACCAGGGAACGGATGCGGCCAACGCCGCCGATGACGACAAGCAGGCGCCGGTGCCGTTCGAGGGCGGCCAGTTCACCATCACCCAGAAGGAACAGTATGGCGAGAAGGTGCTGGCCTATGACGGCAAGGAGCTGGCCAGCAATTACGATGTCTTCTTCGACAAGGTCGTCGAAGTCGGCGGCGTCAAGGTGGCGCTGTTCGACGTCGGCGACGGCGGCAACCAGTGCGGACCGGCGACGCTGATCATCTGGAAGCCTGAAGGCGGCGGAATCCAGAGCACCAAGGTCGAGCAGGACGAATGCGGCGCGCCGCCGACCGCTGTCTCCGACAACGCCATCTATTTCGTGCCCTATCTCCTGCCGGGCGACCAGAAGCCGGCGCTGCAATGGTCGCCGACGGACGGTCTGACGATTTCGGGCAACCTGACCTACATGCCCGAGCCCGGCACCGACTGGAAAGACATCGATCCGGAAAAGTACCAGAACATCATCGACGCCTTCCACAACGAGGCGATCTACAAGGAAGCGCAAAAGCTGCTCGGCAAGGACATGACCGATATGGCGACCAGCCTGCTGGTCGGCGGCGGTACCGAAAAGACCGCGTCCGGCGCCTTCTACGCCACCGGTTGCGTGCCGCATGATTGCGGCGGCAATGACGGCTTCATGGCCGTCGACCCGGCCAAGCACAAGCTCTACTTCGCCCGCCGGGGAGACGATGGCCAGCCGAAGGGCTGGCCGGCGCTGAAGGACTGGCCCGCTGACGTCAAGGAAGCGCTGGACAAGGCACAGGGCGCGGCGAACTGATTGAAGGCACCATGCACGATCCGCTTCCGTAAGGCGGATCATCGACCTCCGGATCCGCAAAGCCCGCCGCAGCGGCGCGGATGCCTATCCACCAGGGCTGGCCGATGATCGCGGCCTGCCGCGATCCCGGATCCAGAAGCTCAATTCCCGCCCAGGCTCAGCGCTTTCTTGCGATCGGCCTTGGCGCGCTTGTGGTTGCCTTTCGCCTCCCAGGAACGGCCCCGGAAAGTGTAGGCATCGGCATAGTTGGGGTAGAGCTTGATCGCCTGATTGAAGTTGGCGATCGCGCCGTCATGATCGCCCTTGCGTGCCTGCACAAGACCTCTGCCGAAGTAGCCGCCGGGACCCTTGCTGTCGATCCGGACCGCCAGGTCGAAATCAGCCAGGGCACGACCTGTATCGCCTTTTGCCATCCAGACTATGCCGCGATCGACATGTATTTTGGCGACTCCCGGACCAAGCGTGATTGCCTTGTCATAATCGGCTATGGCGCCGTCGTAGTCGCCCAAGGTCATCCGGCTGATCCCCCGGGCGTGGAAGTTCACGGGGTAGGTGGGGTCGAACTCGATCGCTTTGTCGAAATCGGCGACTGCACGCCTGTCATCGTTCTTGGCAGTCCAGGCGAAAGCACGAGCGGAGTAATAGGTGCTGGTTTCCGGCGCTAGCGCAATTGCGCTGCCGTAGTCCGTTATGGCGCGATCGTAATTACCTTTCTGAGCCCATGCGAGACCGCGATATCCGAAAGCCTCGGCATCGCCAGGTTCGAGCGCCAATGCCTGATCGAATTTGGCGATCGCGAGGTCGTACTTGCCCTTGTTGTACAGGGCTATGCCGCTGTGCGTGGCTTGCTGGGCCGTCGGCTCGGGTCCCGTCTTCGGCGTCTGCTTGGCCGCCGCTTTCGCCGCGACGGCATCATCACGCTGCTTGCGGGCATTGGCGTGGTCTGGATCAAGGCGCAAAGTCTCATCAAGATCGGAGATAGCGCGGTCGTATTGCTTTTGCCTGTTCCAGCAGAAGCCGCGATTGAACCATGCTTCGGCATCCGTTGGACGCAGCCCGATGGCCTTTGTCGAATCGGCGATGATGCCATCGCAATCGTGTTTCGCGGCTCGGGCACGGCTACGCAGCACATAGGCGTCGGCATTGTCGGGTTGCAACGCAATGATGGTGCTCAGATCCGCGATGGCTCGGTCGATCTTGCCTTTCTGGCTCCAGATGGCAGAACGGTAAAAATACGCATCGGTCGACTTTGGCGCGAGTTTGATAGCCTTGTCGTAGTCGGCCATCGCCCGGTCGGGATCGCCCTTCAATGCAAAGGTGAAGCCGCGCAAGGTGTAGGCGTTGGCATTGGATGGATCGAGGGCGATCGCTATGTTGTACTGCTCGATCGCACGATCGAATTGATTTTGGGAACGCCAGATCGCGCCCTGTTCAATAGCGTTCTCGACGATTTTCCTTCGATCCTGGTCGCCCGAACCAATTGCCGCGGCTTTGTCCTTCGCCGCCACCGCCATCTCCCGACCCTCGCGGGCAGCCGTCATTCCGGGATCGAGTTTCAGCGCCTGGTCGAAATCGGCGATGGCCTCGGCATAGTTCTTGCCGTCGGCTTGCGCCATACCGCGTCCGTAATGGCTGCCGGCGTCTTTGGGGTCGACGTCGATTGCTGCTGAAAAAGCCTGGATCGCACGCTTCAGGTCGCCTGTGGCGTACCAAGCCGTTCCTGAGCAGAAGTAGGCGTCGCTCGCTTCAGGTTTGAGCCTGGCTGCCGCGATACAATCGTCAAGCGCGCCGAGCGCGTCGCCGCTGGCCATCTTGGCCAGGCCACGACGCACGAGTGGCTTGGGCAGATGCGGAAGCTTTGCAATCGCCTTATCGTAGTCGGCGATGGCGCTGGCAAAGTCCTTCTTGGCATCAAAGGCCTTGCCGCGACCGAAATACGCAAGCGGGTTTTCAGGAGCGAGTGCGATAGCCTCTTCGTAGGCCTTGATCGCCTCGTCATACTTGCCGTCATGCGCGAAGCGATCGCCCTTTGACACGACCACCAGGACGCGTGGATCCGTATCGTCGATCAGCTTCGCCAATTTCGGATCGAAAATCCGACTATCATCGTTCTCGTCTGGCTTAGCCGTTGGCCCAGTCCCGGCCGAGGCGGCCATAGCGGCGCCCTGTCCGGTCGCCAAGTTGCCGGCTTTCCCTGCTACGTCCCTGGCAGGCTTCTCGCTGACGCTCGCCGCCGCCTTGCGGGCGACAGCATAATCGGGATTGCCGGGGTCGAGCTTGAGCGCCTCGTCGAAGTCGGCGATGGCGCCGGCATAGTCGCTCCGGTCGGCCCGCGCCATGCCGCGCGCGTAAAGGCTGGCGTCATCCTTCGCATCGATATCGATCGCGACGGAATAGGCGGCGATGGCACGCCCGGCGTCGCCCTTGGCATGCCATGCCAACCCTTTGCAGTAAAAGGCGTCATTGGCGTTCGGATCGAGTGCGGCGGCGCGGCTGCAGTCGGCGAGCGCGCCGTCGGCATCGCCAAAGGTGACCTTGGCGAGGCCCCGGTGCAGAAGCGCCTCAGGAAAGTCGGGACTGACGTCTATGGCCTTGTCGTAGTCCTCTATCGCTTTGGCGTAATCACGCTTGGCAGCCCAGGCCCGACCGCGGCCGAGATGGGCAAAGCGGTTTTCGGGATCGAGCGCGATCGCGTGGTCATAGGCGCCGATCGCCTTGTCATATTTGCCCATGTGAAGGAAGGCGTCGCCACCAAGCACGGCCTCGAGGGCGTCCGGGTCGCTCGCCGCCAGAGCCCTGTCGACCACCGCTTTGCTCTCCGCGGGTGTCATCTCGGCGACGGTGGCTGGCGGCCTCGAAACGTCCGTCCCAGCCGTCGCCTCAGGCGCTTCCGGCTGCGGCACGGCAAGCTCGCGTGCCCTGTCGGCTCGCTTCAAGGCGATGGATTTGCCGGCATCGGCGATTGCGCCATTCACATTGCCGGTGCGGGCCTTGGTCATGCCGCGTACCCGGTACGCCTGGGCGTTGGCCGGGTCGAGGCGGATCGCTTCATCCAGATCGGCAAGAGCGCCGGCATAGTCTCTCTTCAAGCCCCGGCTTTTGGCACGGTTGAAATAGAAATGGGAATTTGCCGGATTCAGCCGGATCGCTTGGTCGAACGCCGCAATGGCGCGCACATGGTCGCCCTTATCCTGCCAGGCGATGCCCTGCACGCCATAAGCCATCGCATTGGCGGGATCGGTGTCGATCGCCTGGTCGCAATCGACGAGTGCGCGGTCATACTCGCCTTTCTTGCTGAATGCCTTGGCACGACTGACATAGAGGCGGTCATCGCCCGACGTCTGCGCGATCGCGCGGGTGCAGGCAGCGATCCGCTGGTCGACCTCGACTTCGTCCTGGCTGAGGCAGGTCGCATGGTCTATGTCGGCTGCGGGCGCCGGCGTGCCGAGACCGATGAGGGCCACCATTCCCGCCAGCGACAGCCGCGAAAGCGAACCGCTTGAAAATCCTGGAACAAACGCGCGCGCCAGCGCGGCGGTGCGGCTTGACATGGTGCTGATCCCCCGGAGCAACCGCGACAGGTGCCGCGGTTACCCATATAGTTCCGTCTTTGTTCTAGAATGCAAGCAGAAATTGCAACCGTCCCCGACCGCACGGATTTCCGTTCTCCATGGACTTCAGTCAGCGGTGTCCAGGGCGAGCGGACCGGCGTGATCGCATCATGGCGCCTGCACCGCCGATCCACCCGCATTGGCCCATGGCAGGGCGGGCGCTTTCCCACAGAATGGCCGAACAACCCAACGAGGCTCCCCATGCGCAAACTGATCTCCACCGGCTCGCCGTTCGAAAAGACCGCCGGCTATTCGCGGGCCGTGGTGCAGGGCGACTGGTGTTTCGTCTCCGGCACGACCGGCTACGACTATGCCACCATGACGATGCCCGAAACCGTCGAGGCTCAGACGCGCAACTGCCTGGCGACGATCTCCAAGGCGCTCCGGGATGGCGGCTTCGACATGGCCGACGTGGTGCGGGCGCATTACTACATCACCGACCAGGCTTTCGCCGACATCGTCTTCCCGATCCTGGGCGAGACCTTCGGCGACATCAGGCCGGCGGCGACGATGATCGTTTGCCAGCTCAACAAGCCGGAGATGAAGATCGAGATCGAGGTGACGGCGCTGCGGCGTACGGCCTGAGGTGAATTGGGGCGTAAAGCCATGACGGTCCGGCGCATCGTAGCCAATATCGCAACACCGAACGCGGCGGCGGCGAAACGCTTCTACCGTGACGTGCTCGGCCTCGACGTCCTGATGGATCAGGGCTGGATCGTCACCTACGGTTCCGCGGAAGAAATGCAGGTGCAGGTCAGTTTCATGGCGCAGGGCGGTTCGGGCACGCCGGTGCCGGACCTGTCGATCGAGGTCGACGATGTCGAAGCGGCGCTGGAAGGCATGAAGGCGGCGGGCTTCGCCATCGAATACGGACCGGCCGACGAGCCCTGGGGCGTGCGGCGCTTCTATGTGCGCGATCCCTTTGGCCGGCTGGTCAACATTCTCTCGCACCAGTGACCAAGGAAGCGGCTTGCAGGCTTGCGCCGCAAGCGGTTGGCGTTTAGCAAGGCCGCGGTTCAAATTTTCTGGGACGGTTTTCTCCATGGCGACGAAGCATCTTTTCCTGCTCCCCGGCGACGGCATCGGCCCTGAGGCCATGGCGGAGGTCAAGAAGCTGATCGCGGCCATGAACGACAAGCTTGGCAGCGGCTTCGTCACCGATGAAGGCCTGGTGGGCGGCTCAGCCTACGACGCGCATGGCGCGGCGATCTCCGATGCCGACATGGAAAAGGCCATGGCGGCGGACGCCGTGCTGTTCGGCGCCGTCGGCGGACCGAAATGGGATGCCGTGCCCTACGAGGTGCGCCCCGAAGCCGGCCTGCTGCGGCTGCGCAAGGACATGGAGCTGTTCGCCAATCTGCGCCCCGCCATCTGCTATCCGGCGCTGGCGGCGTCCTCGTCGCTCAAGCAGGAGGTGGTCGAAGGCCTCGACATCCTCATCGTGCGCGAACTGACGGGCGGCGTCTATTTCGGCGAGCCCAAGCAGATCATCGATCTCGGCAACGGCCAGAAGCGCGGCATCGACACGCAGGTCTACGACACGTTCGAGATCGAGCGCATTTCGGGCGTCGCCTTCGAACTGGCGCGCACGCGCAAGAACCACGTCACCTCGATGGAAAAGCGCAACGTCATGAAGTCGGGCGTGCTGTGGAACGAGGTCGTCACCCAGACCCAGAAGGCGCGCTACTCCGACGTCAAGCTCGACCACATGCTGGCGGATGCCGGCGGCATGCAGCTGGTGCGCTGGCCGAAGCAGTTCGACGTCATCGTTACCGACAATCTGTTCGGCGACATGCTGTCCGACATCGCCGCCATGCTGACCGGCTCGATCGGCATGCTGCCTTCGGCCTCGCTCGGCGCGCCTGACGTAAAAACCAAGAAGCGCAAGGCGCTCTACGAGCCGGTGCATGGCTCGGCGCCCGACATCGCCGGCAAGGGCATCGCCAACCCGATCGCCATGATCGCGTCCTTCGCCATGTGCCTGCGCTATTCCTTCGGCATGGTTGCCGAGGCTGACAAGCTCGAGGCGGCGATCGCCGCGGTGCTCGACGATGGCCTGCGCACCAAGGATATCTTCTCCGCCGGGACCACCGAGGTCGGCACGACCGCGATGGGCGATGCGATCATCGCCAAGTTCCTGGGGTGACGGCGGTCGACGTCCGCTGGGCGACGACCGGGGATGCCGGGGCGCTTGCCATTCTGTTCTGCGAGATGGCGCGGCATTATCGGCAGGCGCCGCTCGACCACAGCCGGGCGGTCGCGACGGCCAGGCAGTGGCTTGGCGACGAAAGTCCGGCCTATCCGCATTTCGCACTCGCCTTCGCGGACGGCGAGGTTGCCGGGCTGGCCTCCATCGCGATCGCCCATCCCGGCATCGATCTCGAACGGCTGATGTTCCTGAAGGACCTGTTCGTGCTGGACAGCGCGCGAAATCACGGCGTCGGCCGCGCCCTGATCGGCTTTCTCGCCAATTATTGCGTGAGCAAGGGCATAGGCCGCATCGATCTGACGACCGAGGACCGGAACGAAGGCGCGCGGCGTTTCTACGACCGGCTCGGCGCCGAACGTCATGGCCAGAAGGTTTTCCTCAGGCTGCCGGGGCACGCGCTCAAGAGGATCGCTGGAACCTGACCTTCGCCGGCATGGATCCCCATCGGTTCTGCCCGGGCTGAGAGGGAAGGAGTCCAATGATGATAGCGGCCACTGCACCCAAGGCTGGAGCGTAGCAAAGCAAGACAAGCCAGCCGGTCAACCCCGCGTCGTGCAGGCGCCGTACGACGACCGCGATCGACGGCAGGATCGCCGCCAGCACGAAGAGCAGGCCGGGAATGTACCCGATCGAGGTCCCCGGGCTGTCGCGGAAGCCGTTTATCGCCAGGTTGAGGAGAATGCCGAAACCGAACAGCGCGCCGACTATGATGTAGAGCCAGAGGTAGAACGCCCAAAACTCCTTGCGACTGGCCCGACCGGCGAAGTTGCGGTAGTCGTCGCCAAATGCCCGCAGGAAATAGGCCCAGAGTCCCATCGGCCTGGGTTGGCGGCTTCCTACTGTTTGATCAGATTGCTCCGGTGTCCCATTTGGTGACGATGCGGAGGATTTCGCGGCGACGATTTCGTGGGCCGTCCCGTCGTCCGGTGTGAACTCGACCAGCATGCCCCTCGCAATGGTCATGTCCTGGGTCAAGTCGCCACGGCTGAAGATGTAGCGCTTGCCGTCGACGCCGTCCACGTAGCCGTAATCATGATCCTGGTCGTAGTGAATGACTTCCCCGCGCATTGCTCCCCCTTTGCGTCGCGTATGATACTACGTCAGGTTGTGTCTGATTGCAACAGCACGTTTAGCGCTAGACTCTCACGCCCGCCGGCACCGGTCCCCACTGGTTCTCGCGCGCCTGGGTCGGGATCAGGGCGAATACCAGGATGATCAGGCTGCCGAAAGTGGGGATGAAGATCACCAGATAGAGCCAGCCCGACAGGCCGATGTCGTGCAGCCGACGCACGGTCATGCCGAGCCCGGGCAGGAACGTCGCGAGAAGGAAGGTGCCGCAGAGGCCGACCGTCACCGCCGCCGAGATATCGCTGTCGAAATTGCCCAGCTCGATATCGGTGAAGATGCCGATGCCGCCGACGATCAGCAGGCAGACCACCCAGAACAGGCAATAGCCCCAATATTCCTTGCGGCGGGCGCGGCCGGCGAAGTTGAAGTAGTTTTGCGTGAGGCCGCGCCAGAAATAGCCCCAGAGATCGGTGGGCTCGGCCTGTTCGGCCGATCGGCCGAAGCGTTGCGCCTGGGATGCGCCGGCCGGCTGGATGACGGCGGCTTGAGCCGGCGCGGCGACAGGGCCGGTATCGACGGCGGGGATGGCGGCCTGTGCGCCAACGGAAAAGACGTCGCGCGCCCGGCCGCCGCCAGCCTGGAATTCGACCACCGTCCCTTTGGGCATCGGGGTCTGGCGGCGCATGGTCTCGGCGGTGAAGGTGTAGCGGTTGCCGTCCGCCCCGGTGATGAAGCCGAAGCCCTGATCCTCGTCATAGTGGAGCACTTCGCCGCGCATTGCCCACCCCCTTTGTCGCCGCGTCCCTGCCAAGATGTGGCACGTTGGCGAGCCTACGGGCAAGGCCATGCGTCACGGCTACCATGTTGGCGGCAAATCAAGCATAAGGCTCCAAATGCAGCCGCCTTCGCCAAAACAGACAGTCGACCATTCCGATTCCGATGCCGTGCACGAGGCCGCGGCGAAGCCGAAAGAATCACTGGCCATCGACGCGACAGGCCTGATGTTTTGGCCACCGGGCAAAGGCCTGGCAGGCATTCCGCGCGTGGAGAGCTTCCTGGTCAACGCGGCCCTCGCGGACCCCGACCCCGACGTGGAGGTCGTTGCGTACAGGTCTGGCGAAGGCCGGTTCCGGCCGCTTGCCCCTTTCGAGCAGGACCATGTCGCGGCAGGCGAGGTTCCGGCGCAGCGCGTCAAACGATGGCCCGGCAGACGCGCTGCGCTGTCGCATGCCTTCGAGGCGGTGAGGCAGCAGCCATGGAACAAGCGCGACACCGACCGTCATCTCGCAAAAACGGTGACCAATGGCCGTGAGGGGATCGCCTACCAGGCGACGAGGCTGTTGATCCGGGCCTATCGTCTCTATCAGCGGGCACGGGCAGGATCGGGCACACGGCCTGTCTCGCCGAACCGAGACGCGGACACAGGGCTGGGAAGGGTGCTGATCAGTCACCACATCCTGACCCAGGAGGACCGCACGGCGGTTTCCGGCAGCGCCGGCAAGCTGGCCTTTCTATGCCACGATCTCATCCCGACCCTGCGTCCCGACATGCTCGGCGCGGGCACGAGCGAGGGCCGTTTCGGCTCCTATCTCGAGCAGTTGGTTCGTTCGGGCGCGCCGGCGTTCTGCGCCTCTGACGAGGCCGGCGCCACCTTGACCGACCATATGCGCAAGGCCGGCATCGCCGCGCCGGTCGTGTACCGGTTTCCGATGCCCTCCATCCTGCACGAGACGGCGTCGCGCATGGGCGCGACCTCGCGGCTCGAAGCCGACGAACCGTTCGTGATCTACTGCTCGACCATCGAGGTGCGCAAGAACCACATCCTGTTGGCGCGGATCTGGCAGCAGGCGCTGGAGGAAGGCGTCAAGCTGCCCAGGCTCATCTGCGCCGGGCGCTGGGGCTGGATGATCGAGCCGCTGCGCGCCTTCCTCAAGGAGCATCCCGAACTGCTCCAGTCGGTCACCTTCGCCGGACTGGTCAGCGACGAGGAACTCATCCGGTATTATCGCAGCGCTACTTTTGGGGTCTTCCCCTCGCATATAGAGGGCTGGGGTTACGGCGCCTCGGAATGCCTCGATTTCGGTGTTCCGGTCATCGTGTCGACGACGCCGTCGCTGATCGAGGCGACCGGCGGGCTGATGCCGGCGATCGATTCCAACGACCAGGCAGGCTGGTATGCCGCCATCCGCAAGATGGCGGACGATCACGCCTGGCGCTCCTCGCTGGCGGAACGCATAGCCAGCGAGCATCGCCCGACACCGGCATCGGCCAGTTGGGCCGCCATCAAGGCCGGGCTGCAGGAGAGCGTGTCCCGCCAGCGCGCCGATCGTTGAGGGTCCTTCCGTCGGCCCTATGAAGGACGCTTCTTGGTCTTCTTGTGCTTCGGCGGACCGGCATTATCGAATTTCGGCTTTCCCGGCTTCTTTGCCCAGGGCTTTGCCTCGTGCGCGCCTGCCGGGCGCTGGTCGGCGGCGGCAGGCGCTCGCTTGTCGAACTTGCGCTTCGGCGCATTCGGATCGAAGGGTGCCTTGCCGCGGTGCGGTTTCTTATCCGGTTTGGGCGGCTGGTAACCGGCCCGCGACAAATCGGGCGTGCCGTCCAGCCGCCTCACCACGATGTTGCCCTGCAGCTTGCGGTCGGGGCCGATGGCGGCGAAAAACCGGTCGGCCCAGTCGGCCGATATCTGCACGAAGGTTTCTTCCGGCTGCATCTTGATGGCGCCGATCTCGCGCTTGGAAATGCTGCCGGTGCGGCACAGCATCGGGATCAGCCAGCGCGGTTCGGCGTTCTGCCGGCGGCCGACCGACAGCGAGAACCAGACGCTGTCGCCGAAATCGTCGCGGCGGCTGGGCGCATCGTCACCGCGCGCGAACTTCTCGCCCGCAGGTCTTTCACGCGAAGGCGTGAACGGCGCGGCTTCCATCAGCTCCTCGGGGGCCGAACGGCTGGAGCGGCACTGGCGCACGAAGGCAGCCGCCACCTGCTCGGCGCCGTGCTGGGCGAGAAGCGCCTCGATGAAAGCGCGCTCTTCATCCTTTACCGGCTCGTCGAAGGTGGGATCGGCCAGGATGCGTTCATCGTCGCGCCGTATCACCTCGTCGGCCGAAGGCGGGCTTGCCCAGGTCGCGGTCAACTTGGCGCTTTGCAGCAGCCGTTCGGTGCGCCGGCGGGCGCTGCCCGGCACGATCAGCGCGCTCACACCCTTGCGCCCTGCGCGTCCGGTGCGGCCGCTGCGGTGCAGCAGCGTTTCGGGATTGGTCGGCAGGTCGGCATGGATGACCAGTTCGAGGCCCGGCAGGTCGATACCGCGCGCGGCGACATCGGTGGCGATGCAGACCCTGGCGCGGCCGTCGCGCATCGCCTGCAGCGCATGGCTGCGCTCGTTCTGGCTGAGTTCGCCCGACAGCGCCACGACCGAGAAGTTGCGGTTGTTGAAGCGCGCGGTGAGATGGTTGACGGCGGCGCGCGTGTTGCAGAACACCAGCGCGTTCTTGGCTTCGTAATAACGCAGCACGTTGATGATGGCGTTCTCGCGGTCGGCCTGGGTCACGCTCAGCGCGCGGTATTCGATGTCGAGATGCTGCTTTTCCTCGCCCGCCGCCGAGATGCGCACGGCATCGCGCTGGTAGCCCTGGGCGAGCGTGGCGATGGAGCGCGGCACGGTGGCCGAGAACATCAGCGTACGGCGCTCGGCCGGTGCGGCGTCGAGGATGAATTCGAGATCCTCGCGAAAGCCGAGATCGAGCATCTCGTCGGCCTCGTCCAGCACCACCGCCCTCAGCGCCGACATGTCGAGCGAGTTTCGGGTGATATGGTCGCGCAGGCGGCCAGGCGTGCCAACGACGATATGGGCGCCGCGCTCCAGCGCGCGCCGTTCGGTGCGCATGTCCATGCCGCCGACGCAGGAGGCCACCGTGGCCCCGGTTAACTCATAGAGCCATTCCAGTTCGCGCGTCACCTGAAGCGCCAGCTCGCGCGTCGGCGCCACGGCCAGAGCCAGCGGTGCCGAAGCGGCCTCGAAGCGCTCGGCGCCGGCCAGGAGCGTCGGCGCCATGGCAAGGCCGAAGGCGACGGTCTTGCCCGAGCCGGTCTGGGCCGAGACCAGCGCATCGGCTTGGCCGAGCTCCAGGACCGCCTTCTGCACCGGAGTCAGTTCGCTATAGCCGCGTTTTTCCAGCGCCTTCGCCAGCGCGGGGACGATACCTTCGAAATTGGACATCTTGCTCTTTCGGAATTCGGGGTTTGCGCTCACCATGGAGCACATGCCGGAGCCAACACAGCGCCAGCCAAACAACTTGGCCGTTCGTACTTCGGACCACTGTCATTGTACAGCCAGTGGACACTCGGCCTGCGTCTTGCACCGCCGGCATGATTGAAAGACAGTGCTCGCTTCGGCCTTCTGTCCGAAAAACTGGACGGGATATCCATACAGGGATATGATGATATCCAAACAAGGATATCTCCATGGCTCTCTACATCAAGGATCCCCGGGTCGACGATCTGGCCGAGCAAGTCCGCATCAGCCTTGGCGCGCGCACGAAGACCGACGCCGTCCGGGCGGCTTTGCAGCATGAGCTGGAGCGGGCTTCCAGCAGAATTCCTTTGCGCGAGAAGCTGGCCGATCTGCGCGCGCGGGCGCGCAAGCAATTAGGCCCGCCGGTTGTAGGCGTCGATATGAAGAAGTTGATGGACGATCTGTGGGAGGAGGGGGAGTGAGCTTTGTCGATGCCTCGGTCATTGTCGCGATCCTCAACGAGGAACCGGGCTTCGAGGAACTGGAGAAGCGGCTCGGCGAGGCAGGCCGCCAATTCTATGTGTCGCCCCTGGTGCGCTTCGAAGCGGTCGCGGCCCTTGTGCGCCTGCGGCTTGTCGCGACGGAACACAAGGCCGATCGCGCCACGCTGATCGCTGATGCCCGCGAACTGGTTGACGGGTTCTTCCAGGCATTGAAGGCACGGGAAATCGCCCTGGACCACGGCATCGGTATCGGAGCGCTCGATGCGATGGCGAGCTATGGCAAGATGTCAGGACATGCAGCACAACTGAACCTGGGAGACTGTTTCGCCTATGCTGCGGCAACCGCCCATCGCTTGTCCCTGATCTACAGGGGCAGCGATTTCGCCCACACCGATCTGGCGTAGCGGGCACCAACGGGCGATTGACTCCTGCCGCAAACCGCGTAAAAGCCCGCTTCGAACGGGATCGTTTTTCGATGCGCGGCCTCTTGATGGCTCTTCTTGCATTCGATGCCCCCAGCCTCAATGCGAACCATTGGGCCGGGCGCTCCGACGCGTCCTCTCGTTCCAGCAAAACCATGGCCAAGAAAACCACCACCAAAACGGTGTGATTCCCTTGGCCTAACCACCCTCTCCCGGGTCCGGCCCGGGGGACGAAACCCGCATGAGGCCGGCGGGTTTTCTCCAACAACCAAGCGGAGAGGGACAGGAGATCTCTATGAGTTTCAAGGTTGCGGTAGTCGGCGCCACGGGCAATGTGGGCCGCGAAATGCTGAACATTCTGGACGAGCGCGGCTTTCCGGTCAGCGAAGTGGTGGCGTTGGCGTCGCGGCGCAGCCAGGGCACCGAAGTGTCCTTCGGTGACCGCACGCTGAAGGTCAGGGCGCTCGACAGCTACGACTTTTCCGACACCGATATCTGTGTCATGTCGGCTGGCGGCAACGTCTCCAAGGAATGGTCGCCGAAGATCGGCAAGCAGGGCTGCGTTGTCATCGATAACTCGTCGGCCTTCCGCTACGACCCTGACGTGCCGCTGATCGTGCCGGAGGTGAACCCGGATGCGGTCTCGACGTTCACGCGCAAGAACATCATCGCCAATCCGAACTGTTCGACGGCCCAGCTCGTCGTGGCGCTGAAGCCGCTGCACGATGTCGCCACCATCAAGCGCGTCGTCGTCGCCACCTATCAGTCGGTATCGGGCGCCGGCAAGGAAGGCATGGACGAGCTCTTTACCCAGACGCGCGCCGTGTTCGTCGCCGACTCGGTCGACGTCAAGAAGTTCACCAAGCGCATCGCCTTCAACGTCATCCCGCATATCGACGTCTTCCTCGATGACGGCTTCACCAAGGAAGAGTGGAAGATGGTCGCCGAGACCAAGAAGATGCTCGACCCCAAGATCAAGCTGACGGCGACCTGCGTGCGCGTGCCGGTGTTCATCGGCCATTCGGAAGCGGTCAACATCGAGTTCGAGAAGCCGATCACCGCCGACGAGGCGCGCGAGATACTGCGCGAGGCTCCCGGCTGCCAGGTCTTGGACAAGCGCGAGGACGGCGGCTACATCACGCCGCTCGAATCGGCCGGCGAGGACGCCACATTCATCTCGCGCATCCGCGAGGATTCGACCGTCGACAACGGCCTGTCGATGTGGGTCGTCTCCGACAATCTGCGCAAGGGCGCGGCGCTCAACGCGGTGCAGATCGCCGAACTGCTTATCGAGCGCGGCCTGATCCAGCCGAAGAAGAAGGCGGCCTGACGGCTGTCTGTCTAGCGCTCACGGGCCGTATCGCCGCTGCCGCGGCTGGCCCTCCGCGAGGGCGCCGGACGACCGGCGGCCTGCGGTCGCGGGCTCGGCCTTCGGCCGGGGTTCTTCCTTCTCCCCGTTTACGGCAGGGCAATCGCATATGGATTCTTGCGAAGGGGACCCCCACCCTAACCCTCCCCACAAGGGGGAGGGAACGCTGCCGCGCGCGCCCTATCCATCTTCATGTTGAGGATCGAAACCTCAGTACTGGCCGCAATCAGCGCCGACCA
>NZ_JAFKIC010000376.1 GCF_017306585.1 Mesorhizobium sp.
CTGTCCTGCCGGACATCTCCCCCACGAGGGGGGAGATTGACTGTCATCACTGCTTTCGCAAATCTCCAACGTTAGGAAATGGGCGCCAGGGCCGAAGCTACCAATCTCCCCCCAAGTGGGGGAGATGCCCGGCAGGGCAGAGGGGGGCGCTGTCCCGCCGTACGATCGAGCAAGTGGCTGGAGAGCTATGATCCTGGAACTGAGCACACGCGACCGGTCCATGCTCAATGGCGGGCAAGGGCCGTCCGCTGCCGCGGCGATGAAAATCCTGGTCGCCTTTTCCAATGCCGTGGGCGCGGAAAGCCTGCTCGACATTTCAGGCGCCCATATCGATGGCTGTCTCTACCACGGCAAGGCCGGGCTCGATTTCGTCGAGCGTCTGGTCGAGGGCGGCGGGCGCGTGCAAGTGCCGACGACGCTCAATGTCGGCTCGTTCGACCTTATCCACCCCGGCATGGTGAAGATGCCGGCGGCCGAGGAAGCACCGGCGCGGCGGCTGATGAAGGCGCATCTGGAGCTCGGCTGTCAGGCGACCTTCACCTGCGCGCCCTACCAGACGCGCTTCCGGCCTGACTTCGGCCAGCAGATCGCCTGGGGCGAATCGAACGCCATCGTCTTCGCCAATTCGGTGATCGGCGCGCGCACCAACCGCTATGGCGATTTCATCGACCTGTGCTGCGCCATGACCGGGCGTGCGCCAGCCTGGGGCCTGCATCTCGGCGAAAACCGGCGCGGTCGCATCCTGTTCGAGATGGATGCGGCCGGAGCCGAGCCGAGCGACAGCCTGTTCGTCGGCGCCGGGCTGATCGTCGGGCAAGCCAGCGGCGACCGTGTTCCGGTGATCTCAGGCTTGCCGAAGCCGCGTGACGAGGATCAGCTCAAAGCGCTCGGCGCGGCGGCCGCGACGACCGGGGCAGTGGCGTTGTTTCATGCCGTCGGCATCACGCCGGAAGCGCGGACTTTGAATGAGGCGTTTCACGGCCACGCGCCGGAAGAGACGATCCGCGTCACGCGCGCCGACATCGATCAGGCGCTGGCCAGGCTGTCCGGCGTGCAGGATGGCGCGCCGCTCTCGGCGGTATCGCTGGGCACGCCGCATTTCTCGCATGAGGAATGGATGCGGCTGTTGCCCATGCTGCGCGAAGTCGCACCGGGCAGGGGCATTCCGATCTACGTCAACACCGGGCGTGCGACACTGACGCGGTTACGGGACGAGGGCGTGCTTGATGGCACGGAAGCGTTCGGGCTTATCCCGGTCGCTGACACCTGCACCTATGTCACCTCGATCCTCGAAAACCTCGATGGCGTGGTGATGACCAATTCCGGCAAATGGGCGCATTACGCGCCGGGCAATATCGGCGTGACGGTGGCCTTCGCCGAGATGAAGGATTGCATCCGCTCGGCGGCGGTGGGCCATGTCGTGCGGGGTGGGACATGACGCGGCCAGCGGAAACCGGAGACGTCGAACGGCTGGGCACCTTCCAACTTGTCGGCGAAACGGAAGGCGTGGCGCTGGTGTTCGAGCAACCGCTCAGCTTCTGGGGCGGTATTGACGCCGAGACCGGTGAAATCATTGACCATTCGCATCCAGGGCTTGGCCAGAGCGTCGCCGGTAAAATCCTGGTCATGCCGAGCGGGCGCGGCTCGTCATCCTCGTCCTCGGTGCTGGCCGAAGCGATCCGGCGGGGCACGGCGCCAGCCGCTATTTTGCTGGAGCGGCCGGACCCGATCCTGGCGGTGGGCGCCATCGTCGCCGAGTTTCTCTACGGGATCAGCATGCCGCTGGTGGTGTGCGGGATTGGCGGGATCGTTTCGGGCGACCGTGTTGTGATTGGTGTAGGCGCGGATGGAAGGGCGGTTGTCAGAAAGGTCTAGGATGGGCACTCACGGACCAAGGTCAGCGCTGCCCCTCATCGCCCTGCCGGGCACTTCTCCCCGTATAGTGACGGGGAGAAGGACGCTGGCACGGCCGATTTCGCCAATCGTCAACGTTGCAGATCGAAGTGCCGTCGTTGCGGTCAGCCCCTTCTCCCCGTCACTATACGGGGAGAAGATGCCGGCAGG
>NZ_JAFKIC010000161.1 GCF_017306585.1 Mesorhizobium sp.
GCAGCCGCTTCGCCGCCCGACGTCCACCAATGCAGCATCTGCACTTCCTTGACGTCCGCGGCATGCGCCGAGAACGCAAAGCTCGTCGCAAGAGCCGTTCCGATAAGCAGTTTGCGCAACATGTAGTACCTCCCTTGTTGCAGTCATATAACCGGCGGATGTCCGCCGGGGTCTCCCAACTCAGCCGACCCACCACCCGGTGCGCTGGCCGCGATGAAACTGGATTGTCTTTTCCTCGGTATAATCCTCGACGGCGCGTTTGCCGAGTTCGCGTCCAAGACCGGATTGCTTGTAGCCGCCGAAAGGCAGTTCCGGATAACCTTCCATGAACGTGTTCACCCAGACCGTCCCCGAACGCACGCCCCGCGCCACCGACATGCAGGTGTCGATGCTGGCGCTCCACACGCCTGCCGACAGACCATAGGGCGTGTTGTTGGCGATGTGCAACGCCTTTTCAATCGTTTCAAAAGTCAGCACCGACAGCACCGGACCAAACACTTCCTCGCGCGCGATGGCCATGTCCTGGGTGACGCCACGTAAGATGGTGGGATCGAGATATTGTCCGGCAGTCGAAGCCAATTGCTTGCCGCCGCTGTAGACAGTACTGCCTATACTTGCCGCCTCCGCCACGTAGCCGGTCACCTTGGCCATGTGGTCGGCCGAGATCATCGCGCCGACCTTGGTCCCGACATCGAGCGGATCGCCTACCGTTACCTTCGAGGTCAGCGCCTTCACGGCGGCCAGGAAATCATCGGCGATCGCCTCATGCACGATCAGCCGGCTGCCGGCATTGCAGCATTCGCCGGCGTTGAAGAAGCCGCCAAAGACGGCGGCGTCGGCGGCAGCCTTCAAGTCGGCGTCGGGGAAAACGATCTGGCCGTTCTTGCCGCCCAGTTCCATCGAGACTTTCTTGAGCGTGTCCGACGCAGCCGCCATGGTCATCTTGCCGACGCGCGTCGAGCCGGTGAAGGACACCATCTCGACCAGCGGATGGCTGACCATCGGCGCGCCGACATCGGCGCCGAGGCCGGCCAGGATGTTGACGACGCCTGCCGGCAGGCCGGCGTCGAGCAGGATGTCGCCGAGAACGAAGGTCGAGGCCGAGGTCATCTCGCTCGGCTTGACCACCGCCGTGCAGCCGGCGGCGAGCGCGAAGGGCAGTTTCTGGCTGACGATCAGGAACGGAAAATTCCACGGCGTGATGATCGAGACGACGCCGATCGGCTCGCGCAACACCACGCCCAGCATGGAATCGCCGAGATTGGCGTAGCTTTCGCCATGCAGCGTGCGGGCAAGCGAGGCGGCATAGCGCCAGATGTCGACCGCGCCGCCGACGCCTCGGCCGGCATGGAGATGTTGAGGGGGGCGTTCATGGCGCGTCACTTTTCCCTATGATCTTGAAAATGCTGGCTTCTGCTTGGCCTTGAAAGCGCCGACGCCAGCCTTGAGATCGCCGGTCAGCGCGATGAAGCCGCTGGCCAGCGCCTCGGTGGCGGCAGCGCTTTCCTCGCCTTCGGCCACGGCAATCATCAACTTGGCGGCTTCGGTCGCGAGCGGGCCGCGCTCGGCGATTTTTGCCGCCCAGGCCCTCGCTTCGTCCAGCGCCTTGCCGGTCTCGACGATCCGGTCGACAAGACCAACGGCCAGCGCGTCAGCTGCGAGGAAAATCTCGCCGCCGAGAGCCATGCGCCGTACGATCTGCGCGCCGAAGCGACGCACGGCGCGCTGCGTGCCCGACCAGCCGGGAACGACGCCGATCGAGGTTTCGGGAAAGCCGAGCTTGACCTGGGTTTCGGCGACGCGGAGATCGCAGGCCGCGGCCAGTTCCAGCCCGCCGCCCAGCGCATGGCCGGACAGCACCGCGATGGTGGGCTGGCGCAGGCGGGCCAGCCGGTCGAAGACGCGATGGCCGTAGCGCACCCATTGCACCTGGAAATCGGCCGCACTCATGGCGCCCCACGCCTCGACATCGCCGCCGGCGCAGAAGCCCTTGCCTTCGCCGCGGATGAGCACGACGCGCACGCCTTCGGCGAGTTCCGCCTCGTCGAGCGCTGCCTCGAGCGCGCGCAGCATCGGAATGTCGAGCGCGTTGAATTTTTCCGGCCGGCGCAGCGTGACGATGCCGATGGCGCCGTCCTGTTCGAAGGTGACGAGCCGCTCAGCCATGCCCGCCTCCGAGCGAAGCGCCGCCATTCAGCGACAGGCCGATCAACTGGTCGCGATAGAGCGCTTCCGGGGTCGTCTTGAGATCCCTGGCGACGCCCAGCGGGATTTCCGACTGCGCCAGCACATCGCGCTGCAGGTCGATGCCCGGTGTAAGCTCCGTGACGACAAGGCCTTCGGGAGTGAGCTTCATCACGCAGCGCTCGGTGACATAGGTGATGTCCTGCCCTTGAGCGACCGCGCGCTTGCCGGAGAAGGAGATGTGCTCGACCTCGTTGACCACCTTCTTGACCTTGCCCTCCGCGTCGATGCGGATGCCGCCTTCAGCGAGCGACAGCTTGGCGCCGGCGTTGAAGAAGCCGGAGAAGACGATCTTCCTGGCGCGCGAGGTGATGTCGACGAAGCCGCCGGCGCCGGCGGTGACATGTGGCCGTGCCGAAAGCCTGGAGACATTGACCGAGCCGTGGCGGTCGATCTGCAGGAAGGAGAGCAGCGAGGCGTCGAAACCGCCGGCCTGGAAATAGATGAACTGGTGCGGCGAGGGCATGATCGCCTCGGCGTTGGAGGCGCAGCCGAACTTGAAGTCGAGGAGCGGCACGCCGCCGACCGCGCCCTGCTCGATCACCCAGGTGACCTTGCCGTGCTGGCCTTCCTCGAGAAGGATGCGCGGCACATTGGCGGAGATGCCGAAGCCGATGTTGACGGCCATGCCGTCGCGCAGCTCCATCGCGACGCGTCGCGCGATGACCTTCTGGACGTTCATTTCCGCGGTGCGGAAGGTCGACAACGGCCGGAAGATCTCGCCCGAGATCGCCGGATCGTAAGGCGTCAGGGTCGTCTGCAACTGGTCGGGCGCGACAACGATGTGGTCGACGAGCACGCCCGGCACGCGCACGTCATGCGGCTTCAGCGTGCCGTTCTCGACGACGCGTTTGACCTGCGCGATCACGATGCCGCCATTGTTGCGGGCGGCGAGCGCCTGTTCGAGCCCGCCGAGATAGGCGCCTTCGTGCTCATAGGTGAGATTGCCGCGCTCGTCCGCCGTGGTGGCGCGGATGATCGAGACATCAGGGACGATGGCGCGGAAATAAAGCCATTCCTCGCCATCGAACTGCTGCACCGAAACGATGGGCTCGCTGGCCGCGTCGTTCATGGCGCAGCCCTGGTGGCGCGGGTCGGCAAAGGTGTCGAGCCCGACCTTGGTCAGCACGCCGGGGCGCTTGGCGGCGGCCTCGCGGTGCATGTCGAACAGGATGCCGGAGGGCACGTTGTAGGCGGCGACCGAATTGTCGCCGATCATCTTCCATATCTGCGGCGGCTCGGCCGAGGACGGACCCGACGGATAGGAGCCGCACAAGGTGCGCTTGAGCAGGCCGGGCTTTGCCAGATGATCGATGCCCTTGATGCCATACATGTCGCCGGCGGCGATCGGGTGGAGCGTCGTGATAGCCTTCGGGTGGCCTTCCCCATCGAAGCGCTCGCCGATCGCGGCAAGCACGGCGTCCGGGCAGCCAAGGCCGCTGGACGAGGATACGGAGACGACCATGCCGTCCTTGATCAGGCTGGCTGCCCGCGCCGCTGAAACGACCTTGCTCAATTCATGCTCCCGAGTTTCGGGTCGATCTTGACGGCCTTGCCGGAGGCCGCCGACTGGAGTGCCGCTTCGGCCGAGGCGAGCGACCAGACGCCGTCGTCACCCGAGGCGGAGGGGTGACCCTCGCCACGGATCGCGGCGTGGAAATGGCGCACCGACCTGACATAGAGGTCCTCGCGATCGAAGCTCAGCTGCTCCTCGCCTTGGGCGGTGCGCAATAGCACCGAGCCGTCCGGCTTTTGTGTCATCACATTGCTGGCGATGAGCGACCCCTCGGAGCCATGCACTTCGAAACCGGTGCCGGCGAATTTCGTCGTGAAGCCCTCATGCGATTGTGCGATGAGGCCAGACTTGAAACGCCAGACGCACATGGCGCCATCCTCCAGCCCGCTGCCCGCCATGCCGGCGGACTGGGTGAAGCAGGAAACCTCGACCGGATCGTCGCCGAGCACGAAACGCAGCGTGTCGGCGTCGTGCACCGTGATGTCGAGCACCACGCCGCCGCCCGCCTCGGGCCTGGCGATGCGCCAGCCCTGCAGATTTTCGGGCAGGAAGACGGAATGGAAGACGCGCGCGGCGATCGGCTTGCCGATGCGGCCGGCTGATATCGCGTCGCGCATGGCGCGATGCGCGCCGGCATTGCGCAGATGATGGTTGGTGCCGAGCACGATGCTCGCCTCACCGGCGGCGGCCACCATCTTTCGCGCGTCGGCGCTGGTCAGCGCCAGCGGCTTCTCGCACAGCACATGCTTTCCCGCCTTGATGGCGGCGAGCGCCTGTTCGAGGTGGAGCTCGTTGGTGGTCGAGATGTAGACCGCGTCGATCTCGGATCCGAGCAAGGCATCGAGGCTCGACACGGCCGATGGAATGCCATTCTCGCTGACATAGGCCGTTGCGCGCTCGGCGTTGGAACTCATCACCACCGCGATCTCGCCATCCGGCTGCGCGCGGATGGCGCCGATCATGAACTGCCTGGCGATCGTGCTGGCGCCGATCAGGCCCCACCGGATGCTCATGCGGGGCCTCCCGTTCCAGAGGGTCTGTTGCGTGTGCGGCGATCCGGGCCGCAGCTTTCCCGGACCACGAGATTGACCGCGCCGATATGGTCTTCGGCACGTGTGGTGCGCGACTGGATCATCTTGAGCATGACGTGCGCGGCGCGTTCGCCGAGGCCGGGCGTGTCGACCGCGACGCTGGTCAGCGCAGGCATATAGTGTTCGGCCTCGACCACGTCGTCGAAGCCGACAACGGCGAAATCCGGTCCGGGCTCGAGGCCGCGCTTGCGCAGCGCCAGCATGACGCCGAAGGCGACGGCGTCGTTGAAGCACAGTGCGGCTGTCGGCGGCTCGGCCATTGCGAGCGCCGTCTCCAGGCAGGCAATGCCGCCTCGGCGGCTGGTTTCGCCCTCGACAATGAGCGCGTCGCGGTCGGCGATGCCCAATGTTTCGCAGGCTTCGCGAAAGCCGCCCAGGCGCTCGTGATAGACCACAAGGTCGGAGGATCCGCCGAAGAAGGCCAGCTGGCGGTGCCCCTTGCCGATGAGGTGAGCGGTGGCGAGATAGGCGCCACGATGATTGTCCGGGGTGATCACCGGAATGCGGCTTTCCGGCAGGCGGCGCATGGCGAAAACGATGGGCACTCCCGCGGTCTCAAGCCGCCGGAACGCGCCTGGCGTCGTGCCGCGCGCGGGCGAGACAATGAGGCCGGCGACGCCCTGTTCCATAAGGGATTTCAGGACTTCTTCCTGGCGCACCGGGTTCTCCGCCGTATTGGCGATGAAGGGGACGATGCCGGCCGACTGGAAGACACGCTCCATGCCGACCGCCAGCTCGGCGAAGAAGGGATTGGTGAGGTCGTTAATGACCATGCCGATGACATTGGAATGGGCCTTGCGCAGATTGGCGGCGCCGCGGTTGTAGACGTAGCCGACATCCTCGATCGCCTTGCGCACCTTGACCGCGGTCTCAGGCCGGATCAGCCCGCTGCCCTGGAGCACGAGCGACACCGTCGATTTGGACACGCCTGCCTCGCGGGCGATGTCGAAGATCGTCGCTTTGGCCCGGCTGGCCATCCAGATGTCTCCTCCTGATTTTTGCATGAATTATTGGAACGTTCTAATCATCGCTCCAATCGAGAGTCAATCCGGATTTTTTCTCGACTCGGAAAATTGATAGCCTGGCACTATGAGCCTTGCTTTCAAACAGGTAGCGCGCTGCGATGCAGCAATTTTCTGGAAATAACCCAGGAATCTTAAAGGTTCTTGATTTATTGGAACGTTCCATTTATAGCCGCTTACAATGGAGAGATCGATGGATATTGCCTTGCCTGGCGAGGGTGGCCGCAGCACCCGTTACACGCTTGTCGGACAGCCGGTGCATCCGGTCGCCGGCGCGCGGTTCTCGCGCATCGCCTATGCCGCCGCGCATGTGGTCGCCGATCCCCTCGGCATGACCGATCCATGGTCGCGCCCGGTTATCGACTGGGACAAGACGATGGCGTTCCGTCATCATCTTTGGCGGCTCGGTTTCCGCATTGCCGAGGCGATGGATACTTCGCAGCGCGGCATGGGTTTCGACTGGGCGAGCGCCAGGGAACTTATCCGGCGTTCGGTCGCCGAGGCGCGAACCGTGCCGGGCGCCGATCTCGCCTCGGGCGCGGGCACCGACCACCTGGCGCCGGCGTCGGCCAGAACGCTTGAAGACGTGATCGCCGCCTATGAAGAGCAGTTCGCCTTCATCGAAGGGCTGGGCGGCAAGGCGATCATGATGGCCAGCCGCGCATTGGCGGCAGTCGCGCAGGGACCGGACGACTACGCCATCGTCTACGACCGCATTCTGCGGCAGGCCTCCGGCAAGGTCATCCTGCATTGGCTGGGCGATATGTTCGACCCTGCCTTGAAGGGTTATTGGGGCAGCGACAATTTCGAGGCCGCGCTCGACACGGTGGTCGCCATCATCGAGCGCCACGCGGATAAGGTCGAAGGCATCAAGATATCGCTGCTCGACGCCGCCAAGGAGGTTGCGTTGCGCGATCGGCTGCCGGACGGCGTGGTCATGTTCACCGGCGACGACTTCAACTATCCCGAACTGATCGCCGGCGACGGCAACCGGCATTCGCATGCGCTGCTCGGCATTTTCGATGCCATCGCGCCGGCCGCCAACGCGGCGCTGGCCAAGCTCGCCGCCGGCGACCGTGCCGGCTTTGACGCGCTGATGGCGCCAACCATGCCGCTGTCGCGCAAGATTTTCGAGGCGCCGACCGAGTACTACAAGGCCGGCATCGTCTTCATGGCGTGGCTCAATGGCCATCAGGATCATTTCTCGATGGTCGGCGGCATGCAGTCGGCGCGCGGCATCCGCCACTATGCCGACGTCTTTCGCCTCGCCGACCAGGCGGGATTGCTGGCCGATCCCGGCCTTGCCGTATCGCGGATGAAAAGTCTGTGTGCCGTGGCGGGCGGCTGAGCCGAACGCAATTTGCTCGGAAGAATCCCCCACGCGGGGGATTTGCGCTATTGGTTTCAGTCTGTATTGCAAAAGCGCGGATCAGCGGACCTGGGGTGCAATGGCAGAAAAAGTGGCCCTTATCACCGGGGCAACCGGCCAGGACGGGGCCTATCTCGCGCAACTGCTGTTGGCGAAGGGCTATGTCGTCCATGGCGTCAAGCGTCGTTCGTCCTCGTTCAACACCGAACGCGTCGACAGCATCTATGTCGATCCTCATGAGCGCGACGTCAGGTTCTTCCTGCACTATGGCGACCTGACCGACGCCGCCAACCTGATCCGCCTTGTGCAGGAGACGCAGCCCGACGAAATCTACAATCTCGGCGCCCAGAGCCACGTCCAGGTGAGCTTCGAGACGCCGGAATACACCGCCAACACAGATGCGTTGGGCGCGCTCAGGCTGCTTGAAGCAATCCGCATCCTGCGCCTGGAAGGGAAGGTGCGATTCTATCAGGCCTCGACCTCGGAACTCTACGGCAACGCGCTCGAGGTTCCACAGCGCGAGACGACACCCTTCCGCCCCCGGTCGCCTTACGCGGCGGCCAAGCTCTATGCCTATTGGACGACGGTAAACTATCGCGAGGCCTACGGCATGTTCGCGGCCAACGGCATTCTGTTCAATCACGAGAGCCCGCTGCGCGGCGAGACCTTCGTGACCCGCAAGATTACGCGTGCCGTCGCCTCTATCCATCATGGGTGCCAGGAAACGCTTTATCTCGGCAACATCGACGCCAGGCGCGACTGGGGCCATGCGCGCGATTATGTCGAGGGTATGTGGCGCATCCTCCAGCACGACGAGCCCGATGATTTCGTGCTGGCGAGCGGCGAGGCGCATTCGGTGCGCGAATTCGTCGAACTGGCCTTCGCCGAGATCGGGCGATCCATTCGCTGGCAGGGCAAGGGCGTCGACGAAATCGGGATCGATGACGGTTCCGGCGCCGTCGTGGTGCGCATCGACCCACGCTACTTCAGGCCAGCCGAGGTGGAACTGCTTGTCGGCGACCCGTCCAAGGCCCGGTCAAGGCTCGGCTGGTCGCATGTGACCGGGTTCAGGGAACTGGTGGCGGAGATGGTGCGCGCCGATCTGGCACGCTCGGTCGCCAACGCCAGGCCCGGCGGGCGTTTCTGAGGGGTGCGATGGCCGGAACCTTCGACCTCAGGGGCAAGCGGGTATTCGTGGCCGGGCATCGCGGGATGGTCGGTTCGGCCGTGGTGCGACGGCTGGCGGCCGAGGATTGCGAAATCCTCACTGTGCCTCGTGAGACGCTCGACCTCAGGGACCAGGCCGGTGTGCGGCGCTGGATGGCCGACCACCGGCCGGACGCGGTGGTGATAGCGGCGGCCAAGGTTGGCGGCATCCTGGCAAACGACCGCTTTCCCGTCGATTTCCTGAACGACAACCTCACCTTGCAGACCAACATTATCGACAGCGCCTTCCGCAGCGATGTGCGCAAACTGCTGTTCCTCGGCTCGTCCTGCATCTACCCGAAACTGGCGCCGCAGCCGATGCCGGAAGACGCGCTGCTGGGCGGGCCGCTGGAGCCCACCAATGAATGGTACGCGATCGCCAAGATCGCCGGGCTCAAGCTTTGCCAGGCGTATCGCCGCCAATATGGTGTCGACTACATCTCTGCGATGCCGACCAATCTCTACGGTCCGGGCGACAATTTCGACCTCGATAGCAGCCACGTCATTCCCGCGCTGATGCGCAAGGCGCATGCGCTGAAGCGTTCCGGCGGCAAGACGCTCGAGGTCTGGGGGTCGGGCAAGCCGATGCGGGAGTTCCTTTACGTCGACGATGCCGCCGATGCGCTGGTCTTCCTGCTGAAAAATTACTCCGGCGACAGTCACGTCAATGTCGGGACGGGAGAGGATATCAGTATTGCGGACCTTGCGGGCGCGGTTGTATCCGTCGTCGGTGGCGATGCGAGGATCACGTTCGATCCGACGAGGCCGGATGGCATGCCGCGCAAGCTGATGGATGTCTCGCGCCTGTTTGCCACTGGCTGGCGCCCTCGATATGCGCTGCGCAGCGGGCTGGAACGCACATATGCATGGTTTCTCCACCACCTTGAAAAGGGCGATGTCCGGCTCGGGCCGAGATGATCCGCGACAACCGCCGCTGATCGTGGCAACCAGGACGGATGGCCTGGGTGGCCGTCTGCTGGCCATGGCCAATGCGAAAACCCTCGCGGACAGGCTCGGCTACCGGTTCGGGTTTACCTGGAACAGCAGGAAGATCACCGACCAGGAATCCCATACCGTCGACCTGGTGCAAAATATCTTCTCGGCGGAGTTCATCGCCAGACACTGGCTGGGCGAGAAGATCAGGAGCGCGGATTTCGATATTCTTGGTAACACCGCCTTCGCTCCATCGGACCTCGAGGCAATGGCAAGTCGGGGAGGGCGGCGCGGCTGGATCTGCAACGAATTCAATGCGCTCGATTTTTTCCGTGATGGCGGCTCCAGTCCGCTCCAGCGGTCCGAAACGCTGCGCGGCTTCGGCTTCGCGTCAGCCGTGTGGCGGGCGCTCGACGCGGCCGCCACATGCCGCCTGCCCGGTCCGATGGCCGCGTTGCATCTTCGCAGTGGCGACATTGTCCATGGTTCCAACCGCAGAAGGCTGATTTTCGCCGACAAGGTCATTCCGTCGACCTTGGCCAAGGCGATCGTGTCGGAACTCTCGTCGAAAGGCCTGACGACCCTGCTCGTCGGCCAGGATCGCGCGATGCTCGACTATCTCCAGGCGCGAACCGGTGCGCTGCGCACCGACGATTTCGGCGCCGGAGAGTTCAAGGACGAAGCCCTCGGCGCATTCTTCGAAATGGCGCTGATGGCAAGGTGCCGGCAGATCCATGCCGGCACGAGCATCTACGCGGTCGTCGCATCCGTCATGGGCGATATGCCTTGCGTCGGCCCGGGTGCGCTGTTCGGCAAGTCGCGGGCGGCCGATATCATCCTGGAGGAATTGCGGACGAACGAGGCCGACTATCATCCGCTGGAGGCTGCCTTCGGCTATCAATGGACCTTCCTCGCCCTGGAAGGCGAGACCAGTCCGACGCGGGCGAGGGAACTCCTGAACAAGGCGCAGGCCCTGGATCCCGAGAACGACGGCTATGATCTGAAAATGGCGGCTGCCCATTTTCGCGACGGAGATTATGCAGCCGGCGAGGCGATCCTGAAATCGCGCATGCTGAGCCAAGCCCGGTTGCGTAGGAAGATTCCCTTGCCGATCATGGACATCATGACCAATCTGATGGGAGGCTGGCTGGTGATGGAGCGGGATTTCGAGTTTTTCTTCGCGGCGGCAAGGGCAGGCCACCCCTATGCCATGGCATGCTCGGCCTATGTCCTCCTGGAGGCCCTGGGGGACCAGGCATCGGCGGTCGAAATGGCGGACAGGCTGGTGACGATGGAGCCCGGAAATCCGATCTTCCGGCGGATCAGGCGCCGGGTGGGGATGGGCCGGAAGCCGAGATCCGGAGGGCTGGCCAAGGCAAAGTGGCGGCTTGGCCGGCTGCGGTGGGGTTGATGATCCACAAACAACCAGTCAGCCGAACGGCGGAGCCATCGTCTTACGGATCAAATCGAAATGTCTGGAGTGGATGGTGGGCGTGACAAGGATTGAACTTGTGACCCCTGCAATGTCAATGCAGTGCTCTCCCGCTGAGCTACACGCCCATCCGATGCCGCGCATACACCATTTTTGGTCCGGCGCGTCAATAGCAGGAAAAAGGAAAAACCCGTCGTCCGGCCGAGCCTGTGGAATAGTGCCCACGGCCCGTCATGGGCGGCTCAAGCCGCCTGCAGCATCTTCTCGACCTCGTTGACGAGATCGCGCAGGTGGAAGGGCTTCGACAGCACCTTGGCGTCTTTCGGCGCCTTGGAATCGGGGTTCAGCGCCACGGCGGCGAAGCCGGTGATGAACATGACCTTGAGGTCGGGGTCGATCTCGGTGGCGCGCCGCGCCAGCTCGATGCCGTCCATCTCCGGCATGACGATGTCGGTCAGAAGCAGCGAGAACGGCTCCTCGCGCAGCCGCTCATAGGCGCTGGCGCCATTGTCGAAATCGCTGACCTGGTAGCCGGCGCGCTCCAGCGCCTTGACGAGGAAACGGCGCATATCGTCGTCGTCTTCCGCCAAAAGAATGCGTGCCATGATGTCCCGTCCGAATCACCCGCCCCAGACTGCCGCCAGGCAAGCCCGTTAACCATCCTGTATATGAGGAGGTGAGAGTAAACATCAAGTGAACGCGGACGCGTCCGGCTCACATTTGCCGGGTGATGCGGCCGCCGAAATGCTGGACACGCGGCCGGCAAGGTGGCAGGTTCATGCCATGATGCACTGGTGTTTCCGGGTTCGTTCAAATTGAAGACGGCAGCCGAGGATTTTTCGGTCATTCCACCCTTCGAAATCCGGTCGGGCGCCGAGCAGCGCGTCCCTTTCCTGTTCAATTCTCCGCATAGCGGCCGCTACTATCCGGAACGCTTTCTCGCCATGGCGAGGCTCGATCGCAACGCCATCCGGCGCTCCGAGGACTGCTACGTCGACGAGCTGTTCGGCGGCGCCGTGGCGCTCGGCGCGCCAATGCTGGCGGCGAATTTTCCGCGCGCTTATCTCGACGTCAATCGCGAGCCTTGGGAGCTCGACCCGCGCATGTTCGCCGAGCCGGTGCCGTCCTTCTGCAACATCCGCTCGGCGCGGGTGGCTGGCGGGCTTGGCACCGTGCCGAAGCTGGTGGGCGAGGGGCTCGACATCTATGCGGGCCGCTTGCCGCTGGCCGAAGCGATTGCCCGCATCGAGGCCGTCTACAAGCCCTATCACGAAACGCTGAAACGGCTTCTGACCAGGACCCATGCCCGCTTCGGCTTTGCCGTGCTGATCGACTGCCATTCGATGCCGGCAAGCATTCGTGTCGGCGACAGCGGCCTGCGGCCGGACTTCATCATCGGCGACCGTTTCGGCATCTCGGCCAGCGCCGCGCTGACCGAAACCGCGATCGGCCTGCTGTCCGCGATGGGCTATACCGTCGCTCACAACAAACCCTATGCGGGTGGTTTCATCACCGAGCATTATGGCCGCCCGGCGCGTCATCTTCATGCGCTGCAGATCGAGGTCAATCGCGGGCTCTACATGAACGAGCGGACATTCGAGAAGTCGGCCGGCTTCGATGCACTGGCCGACGATCTGACACGGTTCTGCGCCGACCTGATGGCGATGCCCGACCATCATTTCGTCGACCTGCCGCTGGCCGCGGAGTGAAAACCGCGCCTTGAGCAAGGCATCCGGATTGGCGGGTTAAAAAAAGACCGCATCGTTTTCACGATACGGTCGAAGTCTAGGGAGGAAACGCCCAAGGAGGGCATGGACAGGAAAACCTGTCCGAGAACAAGCGTATTGTGCGCTGCACAAATGTCAAGCGACCCCTGGGTCTTTTTAATTCAGAGTGATGTGGAAATTGCGTTTCGGTGATGCCTATGTGACATTTGGGCAACTGTTAACGCGACGGATAAATCGATAAACAGCCTTGTTTTGGCAGAAAAGTCGCGGGAACGCCCGATCAGGGCGTAGGCGAGGCGGGAGAATCAGTTGGACATCAGCATCGATTTCATGCGCCGTATCGCGCGGGCGGCAGCGGCGGAGACCTTGCCGCGCTTTCGGGCGCAGGGCGCCGTGGCCAACAAGGAAAAGGGCAGTTTCGACCCGGTCACCGAGGCCGATCGCGAGACCGAACGCGCCATCCGCGCGCTGATCTCGGCCGAGTATCCCGACCACGGCATCCTCGGCGAGGAGCATGGCAGCGAGAACACTTCCAGCAAACATGTCTGGGTGATCGATCCTATCGACGGCACGCGCGCCTTCATCTCCGGCCTGCCGGTGTGGGGGACGCTGGTCGGGCTGACGGTCGATGGCGACGCGGTCGCCGGCATGATGGCGCAGCCCTTCACCGGAGAGCTTTTCTACGCCAATGCCTCCGGTTCCCACTACGAGGGACCGGGCGGCCCGCGAAAGCTGGCGACCCGCAAGACGACAAGGCTCGACGACGCAACGCTGTTCACCACCACGCCGGCTCTGTTCAAGGGCGAGGCGCGCACGCGCTACGATGCGTTCGAGAAGACGGTTCAGCTCGCCCGCTACGGGGCCGATTGCTATGCCTTCGCCATGATCGCCTCGGGCAGCGTCGACATCGTCGCCGACCCCGGTTTGAAGCCCTATGACATCGTGGCGCTGATCCCGATCATCGAGAAGGCGGGCGGCGTCGTCACCACCTTCGATGGCGGACCGGCGGAGAAGGGCGGCGATGTGCTGGCGGCTGCGACGCCGGAGCTTCACGCCGCTGCGATGGCCGCCTTGCGCGGCTGAGGCGCGCCCGGCTTCGATCGGTCAGCGCGGTTTGATCGAACGCTGGAATTCCGCCGGCGTTCGCCCGTAGACCTGCCGGAAGGCGGCGCTGAAATGGCTGTGGCTGGAAAAGCCCAGATCCATGCCGAGCGTGGTCAGATTGTCGTAGCTGCCGAGCAGGTCCAGCGCCCGCGCTAGCCGCAGGCGCAGGTGATAGCGATAGAGCGGCATCGCCTCGACCTGCTGGAAAACCTGCGTCAGATAGACCGGGGAAACGCCGACCTCGGCGGCAATTCCGGCCAGCGTCCAGCGTCGCGACAGGTCCGATGATAAAACCAGCTTGGCGCGGTCGACGAGCTTCTGCCGTCCCGGGCTGGCGGCTGCCCCATGCGAGGTGCGTTCGCCGAGCGAGCGCCGCACGAGTGTCAAGGCAAGCGTTTCGGCCTCCAGCGTTTCGGCGACCTTGCGGCTGAGGCTGTGGCGCAGCAATGCCACCAGCGCCTGCGCGCGCGGGTCGATGCGCCGACGCTGGCGTCGAAAAGCTAGGACGTCGCCGGCGCGCAACTGTTCGCTCGGCGTCAGTTCGCGCAGTTGTTCTTCGTCGACAACGATATCCAGGCAGGCGTCACCGCCCTCGACGGGATGGCTCACCTGGTAAGGTTCCGCCTCGTTGAAGAACAGCAGCTGGTTAGCTTCGGCCACGGCGTCGTTGCGGCCGACATGGCGCACGAAGACGCCGCGATAGGGGAAAACCAGATGCGTGGCCGCCGTGCACTCCTCGTCGCTCCTGTGCCGGCATTCACCGCTGCAGACGATATCCCGCACCCTGACGATGCCGGTGTCCAGAAGCGGCCGAACCGTGAATTGCGACATGGCCGTTCTGTACTCCTGCTGTGCCGGCTCGTTTGCCGGCACTTTACGCAAGCGGCCTGCCCGATCCTGTCAGGAGACTTCGCGACATGCACGTCTCACAAGCGGCGTCTGAATTCCGAATAGGCCTGGCCGCGCGACAAGCCGATATCCTTGAGCTGTTCGTCACTCATTTCGAGCAGAGCGAGGCGGCTCCGGCGCTTCTCCATGTGGCGGCCGAGCCATCCAGCGACTGCCGCGCATTGGGCCCGCAAGGACCGCTGGATGGTTGCGAGACTGAAAGCCGACGCACTTGGCGGCGACTTACCGGCCAGGCGCTGCGCGGCTGCATGATCGGGGCGCATGGCTCACTCCTTGTCGGTGGCGGCAGCGGAAGCGCCGGCTTCGTTCAGCGCCTGGGCGCATTCCTCGCAGCAGACCTCAACGGTCTTGCCGCCGACCTTGACGCGGATCGGGTTGGCATCGAGCTGGCAATCGCAGGCGGCACAGGTTTTCTGGGGCATGATCTCAACTCCATGGCGTTCGGTTCGACGCATGGAGATGAGCATTCCGCAGCCCGTCCGGGCTGTCAGAATCTTTAGGAGTTTGCGCGCTCCTCGGGGCGGAGGGCCGCCCTTCCTGACAACGGTGTGTCAGCTGTGCCTGTTCGCGGCTGGGTCAGGCCGTCGGGTCGTCGGAGCCCGGGACGAACGCGTCGAAGGCGGCGAGGAATTGTTCGCGGTACAGGTCGACTTCCTGCAGGATTTCGTGCTTGGCGCCGTCGATCATCAGCATCGAGCCGAGCCTCAGGCTGCGGGCGTATGCCTCGACCGCCTTGGTCGACACGACCTGGTCGTTGCCGGCGGCGATGATCAGCAGGGGCACCTGAATTCCCGCCATGAAGTCGGGATCGCAAACGGCCTCCGACGCCTTCGCCGCCGCCTGCAGCCAGCGGATCGTCGGGCCGCCAAGCGCCATTTTCGGATACTCTTCGTAGATGCGCGTGTTGCGGCGATAGCGCTGCCGATCCGTCGTCACCTTGTTTTCCTCGAAAGGCAGCGTGTGTCGCGGCCGTGGCCCCCAGGCCGCGTAGAGCCGGCCGAGCCCGACAGCGGAGAAAACCGAGCAGATGCGGCGGACCGTCCTGATCGAGACCGGCAGATCGGGCAGCGTCAGGAATGGGGCGATCAGCACCATGCGCCGCACGCGGTTGACCATCGACGGCGAGGCCAGCAGCGCGACCACCGCCCCGGCGGAGTGGGCGAGGATGTAATACGGCCCACGGCAATCGGGCAGCACGATCTCCTCGAAAAACTGCTCCAGGTCGGCGGTGTAGTCGCGAAACGACCTGACATAGCCACGCTGACGGTCGCGTATCAGGCGAGAGGAATCGCCCTGGCCGCGCCAGTCCAGCGTGGCGACGCCAAAGCCCCGGGCAGCAAGGTCGCGAATGGTCTCGAAATATTTTTCGATACACTCGTTGCGGCCGCCGAGCAGCACCACCGTGCCCCGCATCGGCCGGGCAACCGCTGTGAACAGGCCATAGCGGATCGTCTTACCGTCACGCGTGGTGAAGAAGCCGCCGGCGGCGTTTTCCGGCCGAGGATTATCGGCAGTGTCGTGGAAAATGTCTGTCATTCGGCGCTTTGTGCTCGGCGTCTTCCCGGGCCTACCGGTCGCGGCTGGCCTTACTCAAGGTGATAGACGCCAATGCATCAAAAGCAAAGCAAATCCGGGCCATGCCTGGCTGGAACGGGGGAAGGCCGGAAGCCGCTTGCTGGCGTGCTTCCGGCCTCTGTCGATCCGGGAGGAAGGGACGTTGACACCCGGTTCGGCCTCGTTTGCGGCGCCCTTCAGATCCGGCGCTGCCAATCCTTGATCCTGGGTTCAATGTAGCGCGGCCTGTCTGAACGCGCGCCGAAGCGCCGGTTCATCTGCCGTTCATCAAGCGTCGGGGCTTTCCATTTTTTGCCGTCGGGCGAAGCTTGAAATGCATTCGGGCGCTCCCCAGATGTGGGTTGCGGTCGCCGATGTCGGGTCCGCTGGTCCTCCCGAAACGCCGCTCACGGGTTTCGCACCGACCATACGCAAACCATGTTGCTCAACAGGAGAACACCTCATGCGTCACGTTGATTTTTCCCCGCTTTACCGCTCCACCGTCGGCTTCGACCGGCTCTTCACCATGCTGGATTCTCTTGCGCAGCCCGATGGCGCGCAGACCTATCCGCCCTACAACATCGAGCGCACCGGCGAGGATTCCTATCGCATCTCGATGGCGGTCGCTGGCTTCTCGGACGAGGAGATCTCGATCGAGGCCCACCGCAATGTGCTGACCGTGAAGGGCGAGCGCAAGGACGAGGGCACCGGTGAAGGTTCCGAACTGCTCTATCGCGGCATTGCCTCCAGGGCCTTCGAGCGCCGCTTCCAGCTTGCCGACCATGTCGACGTCGTCGGCGCCAACCTGAAGAACGGCCTGCTCTTCGTCGACCTGAAGCGCAACATTCCCGAGGAATTGAAGCCGCGCAAGATCGAGATCACCTCGGCTCCGGCCAAGGCCAAGCAGATCGAGGCCAAAACGGCCGCGTAACGAGGCCTCTGGCTAAGATATAAGTCTCCTCCCGAGACGGAAGCGGCGCCGAGAGGCGCCGCTTTTTTGTTGTCCGGAAAGGCCTGTTATCCCGCGATCAACTGGCCGAAGCGGTCGACCTCTTCCGATGTGGTGGCAAAGCTGGTGACGAAGCGGTAGAGGACCTCGTCCTCGCCGATATGCCCATCGAACCCATGCGGCTTGTGCCAGTCATAGAAGGCGGCGCCCGCCGCCTGCAGCCTGTCGGCCTCGCTCTTCTTCATGACGGCGAAGACTTCGTTGGCCTGCGGCAGCCAGGCGAGCTTCGCCGACTGCGAATCCTCGATGGCCGCCGCGAGCCGGGCGGCCATGGCATTGGCATGGCGTGCCGTGTCGAGCCACAGCCCGTCCTTGAAATAGGCCTCGAATTGCGCCGCGACGAAGCGCGACTTGGAAAACAGCTGCGCGGCGCGTTTGCGCAGGAAGGCCAGTTCCTTGGCGCGGTCGAGGTCGAACAGCACAATGGCCTCGGCGCACCAGCAGCCATTCTTGGTGCCGCCGAAGGACAGGATGTCGACGCCGCGCTTCCAGGTCATTTCGGCCGGCGTGGTGTCGAGCGCGGCCAGCGCATTGGCAAAGCGGGCGCCGTCCATATGGAGCGGCAGGGAGTGTTTCTTGGCGATGGCCGAGATCGCGGCAATGTCGTCCAGCCCGTAGACAGTGCCGACCTCGGTCGACTGAGTGATCGAGATGGCCATCGGCCGGCCCCAATGCACGACCTCGCCGGCGAAACGGCCGACCGCCTTTTCCAGATTGTGCGGCTCGATCCTTCCCAGCGCGCCATCCACGGCGTGCAGCCGCGAGCCGCCCGAGAAATATTCCGGCGCACCGCACTCGTCCTCGATGACATGCGATTCGCGATGGGCGAAGGAAATGCCGCCAGGCTTGTTGAAGGTGGTCAGCGACAGCGAGTTGGCCGCCGTGCCGGTCGCCACGAAGAACACGGCCACCTCACGCTCGAAAATCTCGCTGAACCTGGTGTAGACGGCCTGGTCGAGAGCGCCGTCGCCATAGGCCGTTGAAAAGCCGCCGGCCGCGGCCGACAGGCCGGAAACGATGTTGGGATGGGCGCCTGCCCAATTGTCGGAAGCGAAGAACATGCATCTGCCTGTGTTGGGGAAATCGGCGCGGAGTTGACCGGTTTCACGCGCCCGCCGCAAGGGCCACGGACCGGAAAATCGTTGAAGCCAATGCCGGGCGTGGCCTTCAAGGTAACGACTGAAGCTTACGTTTTTTGTCAACTTCAGGTAATTTTATGTCGCCGAAGGCTCAAGTTTTTTGTGAATCGGTCTTGTGCGTCCCGGGGAATTCTGCCATAAAAATTTAGGACAGTAGTGCTGTCTTATTTTGTCGCACAAAACAGGCTGGATTGGCGTAACATATGGGCCTCTCCGGCTGTTGCCGCGAGCGACAGGTGGACGGCCGGCAACTGGCCAGTACGATACCAGACGCGAACCATGCGAAGCGATGCATGGCTCGGCAAGGATTTCGCAAGACGTGCCGCAAGGATGAAGGGTGAGCCAAGCGCTCGCCGAGGCAAACCAGCGACAGAAAAATGGCCAGCGCCCGACGGGGCGCGGAACGGAAACGGAGAGGACAGGACAATGACGGAATTGACGCACGCTGCGATCCACGGCCAGGCCGCGCAGACGAAAGCGGCAGCCGTCAAAAATACCGCCACCAAATTCAACCCGACCACCGGCGGCCTGACCGCCCAGGGCCTGTACGATCCGCGCAACGAGCATGATGCCTGCGGCGTCGGCTTCATCGTCAACATGAAGGGCGTCAAGTCGCATGAGATCGTCAAGGACGGCCTTGCCGTGCTTGAAAACCTGACGCATCGCGGCGCTGTCGGCGCCGATCCGCTGGTCGGCGACGGCGCGGGCGTGCTGGTGCAGCTTCCCGACCAGTTCTTCCGCGAGGAAATGGCGGCCCAGGGCATCGAACTGCCGCCGGCCGGCCAGTACGGTGTCGGACACTGGTTCATGCCGCAGGACGCGACCCTTCGCGCCCATATCGAGGACATCATCGCCGAGTCGGCGCAATCCGAGGGGCTGCCGCTTCTCGGCTTCCGCGATGTGCCGGTCGACAATTCCTCGCTGTCGAAGGCGCCCGACATCGTTGCGTCCGAGCCGTTCCACCGCCAGGTGTTCATCGGCCGCACGGCTGATATTCCAGACGACGAGGAATACGAGGCCAGGCTCTATTTGCTGCGCAAGGTCATCTCGGGGCGCATCTACGCCGAGAACAACAACAAGGACGTCGGCGCCTATTGCGTGTCGCTGTCGGCGCGCACCATCGTCTACAAGGGCATGTTCCTGGCCTACCAGGTCGGCGCCTATTACAAGGATCTCAAGGATTCGCGCTTCGAGACCGCGCTGATCCTGGTTCACCAGCGTTTCTCGACCAACACCTTCCCGTCGTGGAAGCTGGCGCATCCCTACCGCATGGTCGCGCACAATGGCGAGATCAACACGGTGCGCGGCAACAACAACTGGATGGCGGCGCGCCAGGCTTCGGTCGATTCCGAACTGTTCGGCAACAACATCTCCAAGCTCTGGCCGATCTCCTATGACGGCCAGTCCGACACGGCGTGCTTCGACAACGCGCTCGAGTTCCTGTTCCAGGGCGGCTACTCGCTCAGCCATGCCATGATGATGCTGATCCCGGAAGCCTGGGCCGGCAACAAGCTCATGGATGCCGACCGCAAGGCCTTCTACGAGTACCACGCGGCCCTGATGGAGCCGTGGGACGGGCCGGCCGCGGTCGCGTTCACAGATGGCCGCCAGATCGGCGCCACGCTCGACCGCAACGGTTTGCGCCCCGCACGCTACATCGTCACCGATGACGATCGCGTCATCATGGCGTCCGAGGCCGGCGTGCTGCCGGTGCCGGAGGAGAAGATCGTGCAGAAGTGGCGGCTGCAGCCCGGCCGCATGCTTCTCATCGATCTTGCCAAGGGCCGCATCGTGCCCGACGAGGAGATCAAGTCGGAGATCGCGACCAAGCATCCCTACAAGACCTGGCTTACCAACACGCAGCTGATCCTCGAGGACCTGAAGCCGGTCGAACCGCGCGCTCTGCGCAAGGATGTCAGCCTGCTCGATCGCCAGCAGGCGTTCGGCTACACGCAGGAAGACACCAAGCTGCTGATGTCGCCCATGGCGACCACCGGCCAGGAAGCCGTGGGTTCGATGGGCACCGACACGCCGATCTCGGCCATGTCGGACAAGTCGAAGCTGCTCTACACCTATTTCAAGCAGAACTTCGCCCAGGTCACCAACCCGCCGATCGACCCGATCCGCGAGGAGCTGGTGATGAGCCTGGTGTCCTTCATCGGGCCGCGGCCCAACATCTTCGACCTGGTCGGCAATTCGCGCCGCAAGCGGCTCGAGGTGCGCCAGCCGATCCTGACCAATGGCGATCTGGAAAAGATCCGTTCCATCGGCCACACCGAGGATCGTTTCGACACCAAGACGATCGACATAACCTACGCTTCGAGCGAGGGCGCGGCCGGCATGCAGGGCGCCATCGACCGGCTCTGCGAGCGCGCGGAAGCAGCGGTCGCCGGTGGCTATAACATCATCATCCTTTCCGACCGCCAGGTCGGGCCGGACCGCATCGCCATTCCGGCGCTGCTGGCGACGGCCGCAGTGCATCATCACCTGATCCGCAAGGGGCTGCGCACCGCGGTCGGCCTCGTCGTCGAATCCGGCGAGCCGCGCGAGGTGCATCATTTCTGCTGCCTTGCCGGCTATGGCGCCGAGGCGATCAATCCGTATCTCGCCTTCGACACGCTGCTCGACATGCACAAGCGCGGCGAACTGCCGGAAGAGGTCGATGCCTACGAGGTCGTTTCGCGCTACATCAAGTCGATCGGCAAGGGCATCCTCAAGGTGATGTCCAAGATGGGCATCTCGACCTACCAGTCCTATTGCGGCGCGCAGATCTTCGACGCCATCGGGCTGAAGTCGGACTTCGTGCAGCAGTATTTCACCGGCACCGCGACTCTGATCGAAGGCGTCGGGCTGGACGAAATCTCGGCCGAGACGCTCAGCCGCCACACGGATGGTTTCGGCAACGACCCGGTGCTGCGCAACAGTCTGGAAGTCGGCGGCGAATACATGTTCCGCATGCGCGGCGAGGCGCATATGTGGTCGCCCGACGCGGTCGCCACCCTGCAGCACGCCGTGCGCCAGGGGTCCTGGGACACGTTCAAGGACTATTCCGCGCAGATCGACAGCGAGACCGCGAGGGCACAGACCATTCGCGGCCTGTTCAAGATCAGGCTGGCCGACGAGACCGGCCGCAAGAAGGTGGTGCTCGACGACGTCATGCCGGCGGCCGAGATCGTCAAGCGTTTCTCGACGGGCGCGATGTCGTTCGGCTCGATCTCCAGGGAAGCGCACACCACGCTGGCGCGCGCCATGAACCAGATCGGCGGCAAGTCGAACACCGGCGAGGGCGGCGAAGAGGCCGACCGCTACCTGCCGCTGCCCGGTGGCGGCAAGAACCCGGAGCGCTCGGCGATCAAGCAGGTCGCCTCGGGGCGCTTTGGCGTGACGGCGGAATATCTCGTCAACTCGGACGTGATGCAGATCAAGGTCGCGCAGGGCGCAAAGCCCGGCGAGGGCGGTCAGTTGCCCGGCCACAAGGTCGACGCGACCATCGCCAAGGTCCGGCACTCGACGCCCGGCGTCGGCCTGATCTCGCCGCCGCCGCATCACGACATCTATTCGATCGAGGATCTGGCGCAGCTGATCTACGATCTGAAGAACGTCAACCCGGCGGCCGACGTGTCGGTCAAGCTGGTGTCCGAGGTCGGCGTCGGCACGGTCGCGGCGGGTGTCGCCAAGGCGCGCGCCGACCACATCACCATCTCGGGCTATGATGGCGGCACCGGCGCTTCGCCGCTGACCTCGCTCAAGCATGCCGGCAGCCCGTGGGAAATGGGCTTGGCCGAAACCCACCAGACGCTGGTTCTCAACGGGCTGCGCTCACGCGTGGCTCTGCAGGTCGATGGCGGCCTGCGCACCGGGCGCGACGTCATCATCGGCGCCTTGCTCGGCGCCGACGAATTCGGCTTCTCGACCGCGCCGCTGATCGCGGCCGGCTGCATCATGATGCGCAAATGCCATCTCAACACCTGCCCCGTGGGTGTCGCCACCCAGGATCCGGTGCTGCGCAAGCGCTTCAAGGGCACGCCCGAGCATGTCATCAACTTCTTCTTCTACGTGGCGGAAGAGGTGAGGGGGCTGCTGGCCGAAATGGGCTTCACCCATATCGACCAGATCATCGGCGACAGCGACCTTCTCGAAAAGCGCGACGTCATCCAGCATTGGAAGGCGCGGGGGCTCGACTTCTCGAAGATGTTCTACAAGCCCGACGTGCCGCACGAGGCCGCGCACTGGACCGAGCGCCAGAAGCATCCGATCGACGACGTGCTGGACCGCCAGCTGATCGAACTGGCCAAGCCGGCGCTGGAAAGCCGGCAGCCTGTCAGCATCGAACTGCCGATCCGCAATGTCGACCGTTCGGCGGGCGCCATGCTCTCGGGTGAAGTGGCCAAGCGCTTCAAGCACAAGGGGCTGCGCGAGGACACGATCCAGGTGAAGCTCACCGGAACGGCCGGCCAGTCGTTCGGCGCGTTCCTGGCGCGCGGCGTGTCGTTCGATCTCGTGGGCGCCGGCAACGACTATGTCGGCAAGGGCCTGTCGGGCGGGCGCATCGTCATCCGTCCGCCGCAGGAAGCCAAGATCGTCGCGGCGGACTCCATCATCGTCGGCAACACGGTGCTCTACGGCGCGACCGAGGGTGAGGCCTATTTCGCCGGGGTCGCGGGCGAGCGTTTCGCGGTGCGCAATTCGGGCGTCGCCGCCGTCGTCGAAGGCGTCGGCGACCATGGCTGCGAATACATGACCGGCGGTGTCGTCGTCGTCATCGGCAAGACCGGCCGCAACTTCGCCGCCGGCATGTCGGGCGGCGTCGCCTATGTGCTGGACGAGGCCGGCGATTTCGCCGAGCGCTGCAACATGGCTATGGTCGAACTGGAGCCGGTTCCGGAAGAAGACGACCTGATGGAGAAGCTGCTGCACCATGGCGGCGATCTCGACCATAAGGGCCGCGTCGACGTGTCGGGCGACATGACCAGTCATGACGAGGAACGGCTCTACCAGCTGATCTCGAACCACGTCCACTTCACGGGTTCGGTGCGCGGCCGCGAGATCCTCGACGACTGGACGACGTTCCGGCCGAAATTCCGCAAGATCATGCCGGTCGAATATCGCCGCGCGCTGATCGAGATGGAACGCATGCGCATGGGCGTCGCGGCCGAATAGGCTTTCAGAGAACTGCCGGGGAGCCCAGGCTTCCCGGCCCACCTTCATCGACAGTCTGACCTCGGGTGCAAGGTTGCCACGGCAGCCTCAAGGGGTTAACGGGTGCGACGAAAACCGCACCATCTGGACAGCAGGAACTGGACTATGGGCAAGGTAACAGGCTTTCTCGAAATCGACCGGCAGGTGCACAAGTACCAGCCAGCTTCCGACCGCATCCGGCACTTCCGTGAGTTCACGCTGCCTATGTCGGACAAGGAGGTCGAGAAACAGGCCGCGCGCTGCATGGATTGCGGCATTCCGTTCTGCCACGGGCCGACCGGATGTCCGATCCACAACCAGATCCCCGACTGGAACGACCTCGTCTACAACAGGGACTGGGACAACGCGATCCGCAACCTGCATTCGACCAACAATTTTCCGGAATTCACCGGCCGCATCTGCCCCGCCCCCTGCGAGGAAGCCTGCACGCTGAATCTTGAGGACATTCCTGTCGCCATCAAGACGGTGGAGCAGGCGATCGCCGACAAGGCCTACGAGACCGGCCACATCAGGCCCTATCCGCCGGAGAAGAAGACCGGCAAGCGCGTCGCCGTCATCGGCTCCGGCCCCGCCGGCATGGCGGCGGCCCAGCAACTCGGCCGCGTCGGGCACGACGTCCATGTCTATGAGCGTGAGAGCCGGCCGGGCGGGCTGATGCGCTACGGCATTCCCGACTTCAAGATCGAGAAGCACTATATCGACCGGCGCATCGAGCAGATGCAGGGCGAGGGCGTGACCTTCCATTGCGGCGTCAATGTCGGCGTCGACAAGCCGGTGGCCGAGCTGCTCGCCGAACATGACGCCGTGCTCTATTGCGGCGGCTCCGAGACGCCGCGCGCGGCCAATATTCCGGGCGACGATCTTGGCGGCGTCTATGATGCCATGCCCTATCTGGTGCAGCAGAACCGCCGCGTCGGCGGCGAGCCGATCCAGTCGGTGGCGTGGCCCTCGCATCCGATCATCGCCGGCGGCCAGCATGTCGTCGTCGTCGGCGGCGGCGACACCGCGTCCGACTGCGTCGGCACCGCTTTCCGCCAGGGTGCCGTCCGGGTCACCCAACTCGACATCCGCCCGCAGCCACCCGAGAAGGAAGACAAGCTGGCGGTCTGGCCCTATTGGGCAACGAAGATGCGCACCTCGTCCTCGCAGGCCGAGGGCGCCGAGCGTGAGTTCCAGGTGGCGACGCTCGAATTCATCGGCGAGGAGGGCCAGTTGACCGGCGTCAAATGCTGCGAGGTCGACGAGAAGCGCAAGCCGATACCCGGCACCGAATTCGTCATCCGCGCCGATCTCGCCTTCATCGCCATCGGCTTTGCCGGACCGGCGGCGGCGGGCGTGGCCAAGGAACTGGAAGGCGAGATGAAGATCATCACCGACAGCCGCCGTTCGCGCAATGTCCAGGCCAATGACCGCGACTACAAGACCAGTGTCGACCGGCTCTATGCCGCCGGCGACGTGCGCCGCGGCCAGTCGCTTGTGGTCTGGGCGATCCGCGAAGGCCGCCAAGCGGCCCGCTCGATCGACGAGGCGCTGATGGGGACGAGCGTCCTGCCGCGCTGAGGCGGAGACCGCCGACAATCCAGTTAGAGGCGCGGAGCCGCTCGAAGCCTATCGAGCTTCGAGCGGTTACGGGGCACTTCATCGCTTCACGGAAACTTTTGAGCGACGCCCTCGGCATGCGGCGCCGGATGAATCCGTCCGGCTTCAAGCTTATCAGGCGTCGAGCCAGACCTTCTCCAGAAATACCTGGTCGAGCGGGTGGGCGCGGCGGTTTTTCACCGCCTTGGTCGAGTGCGTATAGATCTTGCGCCAGTAGGGCTGGATGATCACGGCGGAGTCCTGCAGGATCTTTTCGATCTCCTGCATGACCTCGCGGCGCTTTTCGACATCGGCGATGGACAGAGCGTCGTTCAGCTTGGCATCGAATTCGGGGTTCGAGAACGCGGTTTCGTTCCAGGCCTCGCCCGAGCGATAGGCCAAGGCCAGGATCTGGACACCGAGCGGTCGCATGGTCCAGCCGGTCAGCGAGAAGGGATATTTCGTCCAGTCGTTCCAGAAGGTGCTTGTCGGCAGAACGGTTCGCCTGATCTTGATGCCGGCCTCGCGCAACTGTCCGGCAATGGCGTCCGCCGTGTCCTTGTGCCACTCGTCATCGTCGCTGATCAGATCGTGCTCATAGTCCTGCTGACCGGCTTCGGCCAGCAGCGCCTTTGCCTTTTCGATGTCGCGCGCCACTTTCGGCAAGGGGAAATATTCCGGGTGGATCGGCGCAACGTGATGGTTTTCCGCCGGGGTGCCGCGGTCGCTGTAGGCCAGGGTCAGAACGGCGGCATTGTCGACGGCAAGCTGCAGTGCCTTGCGTACACGCTGGTCGTCATACGGCTTGTTCTTGACGTTGAAGCGCGCGCAGGCTGTCGCCGCCGTCTGGGTCTCGCTGCGTTGCAGGCCCATGCTGTCCAGAAGGTCGACCTGGTTGCCAGTCGTTTCGAAATTGCCATGGATCTCGCCTGATTCAAAGGCGCTGGCGATGGCATTGGGATCCGTGCCGTAGTCGATGAACTCGACGCCGTCGAGATGGGTTTCGCCGCCCCACCATGGGTGCTGCTCGCGCCTTTTGTAGACAGCCTTCACCGATGTTTCGTGCGAGACCAGTTCGAAAGGCCCGGTGCCGATCGGATGCTTCACCAGATCGGAGCCTGTCGCCTCGTAGCTGCGGTGCACCAGGAATGCCGGGAAGTCGGCGAAGTTGGCGATCAGCGAAATGTCCGACTTGGAGAGGCTCAGCCTGATCGTGTTATCGTCGACCCTGGTGATGGCGCCTTCGCGCGCCTTGCCGGTTGCCGGATCGACAAGGGCGGCCAGGCGGCCCGCCATCGAATTGCCCGGCGCCTTCTTGTCGCACCAGCGGTTGAGGTTGAACAGCGCGTCCTCCGCGATGAAATCGTCGCCATTGCTCCACTTCACGCCCTTGCGCAGATGCAGGACATATTCGGTCGCGTCGGCGTTGACGTCCCAGCTTTCGAGCAGCCGCGGCTCGAAGGTGAAATCGGGCGTGTATTCGACAAAGCATTCGAGGAACTGGCGTCCCAGATTGCCCATTTCACCCCAGTCGAAGGTGCGCGGGTCCTTTAGCTCCTTGACGGGCATGGCGATCCTGATGACGCCGCCCTTCTTCGGCTCCTCGGCCCGCGCCGGCACGGGCGCCGCCAGACCGATGAGCCCGTACGCGCCGGCCGCGCTCACGCCCATGATGCTGGCGATGGCGAGGAATTCACGCCGGTCCATCCGGCTTTCCCGCACCATCGCCGCCATCTGCGCGACGGGTGCCGGGACCGGCTTTTCGGGGCTGTTGCGCGTGTCCATCTGTTTTCTCCCATGACCGACCAAACCGTCGGATTTGTTTGTGCAGTCGTATCGTGTTGAAGCAGGCCGCGACCGGATATCGATTGCTCAGGTGAACGAAACGTCGAGCCTGCCGTACTGGTTGAAATCGGCGGTGAAGACGTCTCCGCTTACGACCAGCAATGCCCTGGCGAAGGCGCCCGACATGACGATGTCGCCTTCGGCCAGATGCTCGCCTCGCTTGAGCAATGTGTTGGCGAGCCAGGCCACGCAGATGGCGGGGTGGCCCATGCCGATGACCGACAGGCCGGTTTCTTCCACGACGCCGTTGCGAGACAGCGTGGCGCCGACCCAGCGGCTGTCGATGTCGCGCGGGTGAAAACGCTGTTCGGCCAGGATGACACCGGCGAAAGCCGAATTGTCGGCGACGGTATCCGCCACGATGCGCGGCGGCGCCATCCGGTGGTCGACGAGTTCCAGCGCGGGGATGATGCAGTCGGTGGCGGCGAGGATGTCGTCGAGATTCTCGACCGGGTGGTCGATGTCCCGACCCATGATGAAGGCAAGCTCGACCTCGACATGCGGTTTCACCAGGCCTTTCGCCGGCAGGCTCGCGCCGCTCTGGTGGACGGCATGGCGCAGGATCCGGCCGTGGATCGGCGCGTCGAGATCGCAGGCGATCTGCGTGGTCAGCCATGTCAGGCCGATCTTGTAGCCGGCGAGAACGATGCCTTGCTCTTGTCGCATCCGCGTCAGCAGGTCCTGGACGCGATAGGCGTCATCAAGGCTGAGGCCGGAGTGCTGACCGCTGAGCGGCGGCATGGCTTGGCCCTCGCGCTCGGCGCGCAGGATCGCCTCCGCCGCGTTACGAATTTCGAGTTCCGTCAGTCCGTTCGGTGTCGCTACCATGTCAGCCTCGCATCACATCCACGACGACTTTCCCGAGTGGCCTTCCGCTTTCAAGATGGCGAAAGGCGTCGGGAAGCTGGTCCAGCCTAAAGTCGGTGGGATCGACCAGTGGGCGTAACTTGCCACTTTCCACGAGCGCGGTGATGTCCCGCATGATGCGGCCGTGATCTTCCCGGCCGACGTTTTCAAGCAGCGGAATGAGCATGAAGACGACATGCAGCGACAGCGCCTTGGCATGCAGGGGCGACAGGTCGTGCGTGCTGCGCGCGGCGGTCGCCGCAATGCGGCCGCCGACCGAAGCCGCCTGGAAGGAACGGTCGAGGTTTTCGCCCCCCACAGTGTCAATCACGACTTCGAAACCACGGCCCCCGGTCAGCCGCCCGACATAATCCGCCACGCTCTCCTGATTATAGAGGACCGTGTGGTCGGCGCCGAGATCCTGGGCGATCGCGGCTTTTTCAGGGGAGGAAACGGTGGTGGTCACGCGCGCGCCCCGCGCTTTCGCCAATTGCACGGCGACGTGGCCGACGCCCCCGCAGCCGGCATGCACCAGGACATGGTCGCCGGCGCCGACATCCGCCCGTTCCATGCAGTTCCAGGCGGTGATCGACACCAGTGGCATGGCAGCGGCTTCGCGCATCGAAAGACGGCGCGGCTTGCGGGCGAGCAAGCGGGCATCGGTCGCTATATAGTCGGCGAAGCTGCCGCCAAGGCCGCGCACGCCTCCGGCGCAGCCATAGACTTCGTCTCCCGGGGACAGGTCGCAAACATCGTCGCCAACAGCTTCAATTGTTCCGGAGAGATCTGCGCCGAGAACAGCCGGCAAGGCTGGACCGATCGGCAGTCCGTTGCGGATGCGAGCATCGACCGGGTTGAGTGCGCTGGCGTGCAAGCGTACCAACACCTCTCCAGAGCCAGGGCGCGGCATGCCGATTTCAGCCAGTTCGAAATTCTCCGGTCCGCCGACAGCCTTCAGTACCATTGCACGCATTCGATCTTCCCGACCTGAGACACAGGCGGAGTCTGCCGCTTCGGACAGTTGAACGAAAACGCATAAATCTAATGGTATCGATCTGGAATGTTTCTAGCTAAGACTCAGGGCATTCGGCATCAGAGGAAGCCCGATGCGTTACCCCGACCTGGAAATCGATCTGCTGCGCGCATTCACCACTGTGGCCGAGACAGGCAGCTTTACCGCCGCAGCCGATGTGGTCGGCAGGTCGCAATCCGCCGTCAGCCAGAAGATCATCCGCCTGGAAGAGCTGCTTGGCCGGCCGCTGTTCAACCGGACGAGCCGTTCCCTGGCCCTTACGGCGGAAGGGGAGCGGCTGCTGTCGGCGGCGCGTCGCCTGCTCGAATTCAACGACATGGCGGTGCGCACCCTGGTCGAACCGGCTGATATCAAGCGCCTGCGTATCGGCATTTCGGAAGACTTCGTTCCCCATCATCTGCCGGCGCTGCTGGCAAAGTTCGCCGCCCTCTGTCCGGCTGTGCGTCTCGAACTGATGACGGGCCTCAGTTGTCACCTGCTGTCGGCATATGAAGACGACCGGCTCGACGTGGTGATCGCCAAGAAGGATGGCCGTGCCCAGCGTGGCCGGGTCATCTGGCGCGAACCTCTGGTGTGGATCGCCTCGGCCAGCTATCCGCGCCAATCGTCGGAGCCTGTTCCGCTGGTGCTTCTGCCGACACCTTGCACCTATCGCGGGGTCGCGATCCGGGCACTCGATTCGATAAGGCGCGACTGGGACGTGGCGTGCACCGTCAACAGTCTGAACGGCGCGCGCGCGGCGGTGGCGGGAGGATTCGGCGTCACGGTGCTGGGCCGCTCCTTTGTCCAGGAGGGGCTGCGGATCATTCCTCCCTCCGAGCTCTGGCCGGTGCTGCCGATGACGGAGATCGTGGTTATCGGGGAGGAAACCGTGGAGGCACGCATCGTGCAGCCGCTGCTTTCATTCCTGACTGAAACCCTGTCGCGCGGCAGTGTGAGCGCGATGTCCGCTTAAAGTCCCTGGCAGACTGGTTGGTCGGCTGGCCGGACGACTACAGGATCGGCATTTCTTCAAGGCCGTTTTCCGGTGGAACGCCCATCAAGGTGTGGCGGCCGTCACCGTTCCTGCTGCGGCGGCCGTGGCAGCCGGGTTTGCCTTTGGCGGCCAGGAAAAATCGTCGGCGCGGCCGGGGGAGGCCTCCGGCGCCTTGCCTTCGATGATCAGTTTTTCGCCCGGGAGCGCCGGATCGGCCTTTGCCGGGGGCGCGGCGCCTAGCAGTTCCGCGCCGCCGTCCAGCGCCGGATCGCTGAGCAGCATCGGCTGGGTGCGATCGATGACGATGGGGGCGGCCGCGGGCGCGGGCGCTTCGACCGGTGCGCCCGCCGGCGCCGCAGCCGGCGCCACGCCGCCGGGCCCGGCGAGGCCGAGGATCTTCATCAGCGGCTTTTCGGTGTAGAAGGCGAGCTTGCGCTTGCCGGCCTTGGAAACGTTGATGCCGTCGTCGGCGCGCAGCCGCACTGGCTGGCCGTTCATGTCCGGGCCGCTGGTGATGAAGGCGCCGTTCTCGTCGACGAAGCCGTCCCAGACATCGACAAATTCACCGCCATGGCTTTCGGCGGCCTTGTGGTAGATATCGTTGAAGGCCAGCATGTCGGATGTCATCTTCGGCACCCGAAAAGCCGGCATGCCGACCCACAGGAAAGGCACCTTGGCGTCAGCGATGGCCTTGCCCAGGGAATCCGTGCGGCGTTCATACTCCTTCGTCCAGTTCTCGGAGCGAGGCTGTTCGCGCACATCGCCCACCTTCATCTGCTGGCGGTCGTTGGAACCCAGCATGACGACGACGGCCGCCGGCTTCTCGGTCTCGATCAGCGATTTGATCTGTTCGGGCCAATTGTAGAAATCATCGCGGACGAAGCCGGACGAGCCGTTGGAACGGACGACGATCCTGACGGCCGGATTGTCGGCGAAGGCGGCGTCAAGGCCTTCGGCGAGACCGGATGCCATGAAGTCGCCGACCACCAGGACGGCGTGGGCGTCCGGCGCCTTTTCCGCTATCGGGGTCTGCGGCTCGACGGGTGCGCGCGGGACGCGGGGTTTGCGCGGCTTCGGTTTCGCCTTCTGGACATCCGCTGGCGGCTCGACCCGTTCGCTGCGGCGTGGAAACAGCAGGTCGCGCAACGACCAGCCATGGCTCTGTTGCGGCTGCTCCTGCGCCATGGCGGGCGCGTGCAAGGCACTGGAGGCGGCGATCGCCAGCAGGACGATCGCCAGAATGAGGATCGGCGTGCGACGAACAAGTATCGCGATACGCGCGGCCGAAACCAACAACTCCCTCCCTACTTTATCCCGGATGGCTCTATTTTTGCCTGAGCCATTTCAGTACTTCCATGCTCGGATAGCCGTCCTGGGTCAAGCCGACCTTTGCCTGATAGGCCATGATGGCTGTTTTCGAGCCGTCGCCGATCTTGCCGTCGAACTTGCCGTCGTAAAGCCCGTGTTGGGAAAGCCGCTTCTGCAGCTCCTGCCTTTCCTCGAAGGTAAGCTTGGTGAAGGGCCGCTTCCAATCCTGGACAAGGCCGTTGCCGCCGGCGATCTCGTCGGCGAGCAGGCCGACGGCCAGCGCATATTTGTCGGCGTTGTTGTATGCCTTGATGACCGAGAAATTGCGGATCATCAGGAAGGCGGGGCCGCCCCGGCCATCCGGCACTTTCAGCGTCGCCTTGTCGCTGAGATTCCTGAACGGCTTGCCATTGGCCCTGACGACGCCCAGCGTCTCCCACTGCGCCAGCGTCTTGGCGCCGCCCGGCAGCTTGCCGGCCGGCAGCGTGACTTCATAGCCCCAGGTCTTGCCAGCCTGCCAGCCGTTCTTCTTCAGAAGGTTGGCGGCGGTTCCCAGGGCGTCGGGTATGGAGTTCCAGATGTCGCGCTTGCCGTTGCCGTCCATGTCCACGGCGTAGTGCTGGTAGCTGGTGGGGATGAACTGGGTCTGGCCCATGGCGCCCGCCCAGGAGCCCATCAGATGGCTTTCGTCTATGTCGCCGGTCTGCAGGATCTTCAAGGCCGCGACAAGCTGGGTGCGGGCGTATTTGGACCGCTTCGGGTCGCCATAGCCCAGGGTCGCCAGCGAGCGGATGACGTTGCGCATGATGTCGTCGCGCTTGAGGATCTCGCCATAATTGGATTCCATCGACCAGATGGCGAGCAGGATATAGCGGTCGACGCCGAACCTGGCTTCGATCTTGTCCAGCCACGGTTTCCACTTTTTCGCCATCGCCTGGCCGTTGGCGACCGACTGGTCATGGACGCGGTTGTCGAAGTAATCCCAGGCCGGCGCGGTGAATTCGGGCTGCGTGCGCGCCTTTTCCAGCACCACCGGGTCCGGTTCCTTGATGTTCCTGAAGGCCTGGTCGTAGACCGCACCCGAAACGCCTCCCGCCACGGCGGTGGCGCGGAAGCTGGCGACCCACTGCCGGAAACCGGCATCGGCGAAGGCCGGCCCGGCCGGCATCAGCAGAGCGAGCGAGAGGCTGGCTGCCGTCATGACGCTGGTGAAACGCTTAGCGGCATTGCGAACGGACATATTTTCCTCCTTCTCTGTCTCTGGAAAGACCATTCATCGCCGAAGCAGGTTAGGAATTAGTTTACCATAGGTGGCGCCTGGAACGAAAACACGCCTCGATGCTTTACCGCTGACATTTCCTCTCCAATCGCCAAGTAGTCCTCAATTCCGGCGTGAAAATGTCGCCAGACGGGGATTGCGGAGCCCGCCATCAAAAGGATAATTGACGTATGAAGAGAGTTCGCAAGGCAGTTTTTCCGGTCGCTGGTCTGGGCACGCGGTTTCTCCCCGCCACCAAGGCGATTCCCAAGGAAATGCTGACCGTGGTCGACCGGCCCGTCATCCAGTATGTCGTCGACGAGGCGCGCGAGGCGGGCATCGAGCATTTCATCTTCGTGACCGGCCGCAACAAGGCGGTCATCGAGGATCATTTCGACGTCCAGTTCGAGCTCTATGACACGCTTGCCCAGCGCGGCAAGGACGACCAGCTTGCCCGCCTGCAGCGACTGCAGCCCGCTCCCGGACAAACCAGCTTCACGCGCCAGCAGGTGCCGATGGGGCTCGGCCATGCCGTCTGGTGCGCGCGCGAACTGGTGGGCGACGAGCCGTTCGCGCTTTTGTTGCCGGACATGATCATGCAGTCGGAGAAAAGCTGCATGAAGACGATGGTCGAGCTCTACCAGGAAACCGGCAACAACATCATCGCCGTGCAGGAATGCGATCCGGCCGAGGCCCACAAATACGGCATCGTCGGCCGCGGCGAGGACACGCATCACGGCTTCCGCATCACCGAGATGGTGGAGAAGCCGAAGGCCGGCACCGCGCCGTCCAACCTCTACATCAACGGCCGCTACATCCTGCAGCCCGAAATCTTCGGGATTCTCGAGGGCCAGGAGAAGGGCGCCGGCAACGAAATCCAGCTCACCGACGCGATGCTGAAGCTGGAGAAGCAGCAACCCTTCTACGGCTACCACTATCAGGGCCGCACTTTCGATTGCGGATCGCCGGAAGGCTTCGTCGAGGCCAATGTCGCCTTCGCGCTGTGGCGCAACGACATGAACGAGAGCATGGCCGGCGTCATCCGCACGCTGCTCGACGAGATGAAGCCGTCGGAGCGTCGTGGGGCCGCCTTCTAAGGATGTGCTGATATTCAGGTGATGCCGGCCTGCGAATGGCGGTGTCCTCCGCTTCCCTGATCCTACTGCGTGGCCGCAGTAGGATCGAACTCACGTACCCAAACATACGCTCCGTTCCGGTTCTCGGTATCAGCCATTCTCGACTCGGCCTGACCTGAATCTCAACACATCCTTGGCGTGGTGCGTAAGCTGCTCAGCGCTGCACCTTCACGCCGAGATAGATGCTGTTGGCCGTATAGTCGCGGCCGGGCAGGTTGCTGGTCAGCTTCTCGGTCCTGAGCCGGGTCGTGAGGCCGGCATAGCGGTTCAGCCACCAGGTCAGCCCGGTCTCGGCGCTCAGGATCCGGTCATGGCCGTCGATGCCGACATAGTCGCGCCAGTCGAGGCCGAGGGCCGCATTGGCGGTAAGGTTGGCGCGGATCTGGCGCTCGGCCGTCAGGCGGCCGGAATAGAGGATATCGCCGCTTTCGCCAGCGGTGGTCGTGGTCTCGACGGTGGTCTTGCCGGTCAGGCCGATCGTGGTGCCGCGCTCGGGCGACCATTTGAGGTCGGCGTTGACGGTGGCGCCCGAAATTGGCTCCAGGGTCTTGTCGTCGATCGCTTCGCGCAGCCATCCGGCCGAGAATTCGCCCGACAGTTTCTCGCCCATGTCGAGCTGGACGCCGGCGCGCGCGCCGAGGCGCGTCGAGGAGCGCTCGAAGCCCTCATTGTCGATGCGCTGGTCGTAGATCCGGCGGCCGACCTCGATCTCCGTGAACGGCGTGAGGGCCGGGGAGATCTCGTAGCCGGTGCGCAGGGTTGCCGTGTAGAGCGTGTTGTCCTGGTCCTTCTGCGACAGCGAGGTGCCGTCCGAGAGCTTGGCGTCGCCGTAGAAGTCGTGCGAGACCGCGCCGGTGAGCGTGTACTGCATCTTGCCGACGGCCTTTTCGACGCCGAGGCTGCCGTCGATCGTCTGGCGCAGCGGCTGCGTGCTGACGCCGGCGATGGCATCGGGAGAAGAGGCGGATTCCGGCACGGCTTCGTAGCCGAGCTTGGCGATGGCGCGCAGCTCATTGTCGAGATCGACATTGAGCTGGCCCTCGATGCGGCCTTGCGCATTGTGAACCTGATAGCCCGACAGCGTTTCGCGAAAGAGGCCATAGCCGTCGATGGTGGCGGAGTTTTCACGCCAGTCGGAAACAGCCGAGAAACGCAGCGCGGTTTCGGACAGCAAGGCCGAGGTGCCGGCGCTGCTCGAATCACCGTTGGTGGTCGCGGTCAGGCCCTGTTCGATCGTCGGACGGATGACGAAGGAACCCCATTTGACGCCGGGTGCGGCGAAGGGATCGTCCTCTGCCTTCTTTTTCTGGCCCTCTATGGCGGCGGTGCGCTCGGCGCCGGCGTCGAGCTTCTGCCTGTCGACGCTGTCGATGGTCAGCGCGCGGCGGTTGGCCGCGTCCTGGTCGGTGACGGCATCGCCATTGTCGTCAGCCGCGTTCGCGCTGCCGGTCGTTGTCGGGTCCGTCGCCTTGGCGGGGTTCTTTTTCTTCTTTTTCGAGGTGGCGGCGGTCTTGCCCTTGTCCTGGTCGGCCGCTTTCTGATCGGTGGCCGAGGGGCGACGGCGCGGCTTTGGCGGTGTCGGATTGTCCGCGGCGCTGTCGTCGGTCGCGGCGGGCGGATCGAAGACGCTGCCGGTGGCGGTAGCGTCGTTGGGGTCCGTATTGTCCGGCACGGCGCCGGCGCTGGCCGGCAGATAGGTGCGAGGCGGGGCGTTGTCCTGCGCGGCCGGCGGCTGCTGGCCCTGGCTGGCCATGGCAAGCTGCCTGGCCTTGCGTTGCTGGTCGGACAGGATCGCCGATTCCGACACTTCGCCGCGCAGTTCGGCTTCCTGGGCATGGAGGGGTGTCGGGCGCAGCAGCGCGAACATACTGGTCGCCAGTAGCAGGGCGCAGAACGCCTTGCCTTGCCGTGCTCTCGATTTTTCTCGCTGGGCCCCGGACATCGCCACCACTGCTTGCGCGGCGCATGCGCGCCATACTTACCGAACCGTAAATGCGGATGGTTAACGGAGGGTTGAGGCGGCGGCTTTCCGACGGGTTAAAGCGCCGCTGTTTGCGGCATCGGGTGATGCGCTCCAGCGTTGAGCGGTCCGGCTGTGATTGCCATTTCCGTTGGACAGGCGGCCGGCAAAGCGCTAATCGCATCAGCCATGCATGCGAGACCTCTCGATAAGAAGCCCCTGGATGGCCAGGCGTCGATCGAATCGGCACTGAGAACGGTGGCAACCGAGCAGGCGGGAATAGCCGCCCTGGCCGAAGCGCTGGAGAACGGACTGGCCGCGCCCTTCGCGCAAGCCGTCGACTTGATCTCCAACATCGAAGGCCGGCTCATCGTCACCGGCGTCGGCAAAAGCGGCCATATCGGCTCGAAGATCGCGGCGACTCTGGCTTCGACCGGCACACCGGCTTTCTTCGTCCACCCCGTCGAGGCCAATCACGGCGATCTCGGCATGATCGCAAAGGACGACGCCATCATCGCCATCTCGTGGTCGGGCGAGAGCAAGGAGATGATGGGCATCGTCGCCTATTCCAGGCGTTTTTCCATTCCGCTCATCGCGATCACCTCCGGCGAGACATCGGCGCTGGCGCGTGCCGCCGACGTCGTGCTGCTCCTGCCGCGTGCGCCTGAAGCCTGCCCGCACGGCCTGGCGCCGACGACGTCGACGCTGCTGCAGCTGGTCGTCGGCGACGCGCTGGCGATCGCGCTGCTCGAGGCGCGCGGCTTCACACCAGACCATTTCCGCACCTTCCATCCGGGCGGTCAGCTTGGCGCCAATCTGACGATGGTTTCGGAAATCAT
>NZ_JAFKIC010000162.1 GCF_017306585.1 Mesorhizobium sp.
TTGACGATGACCGGGTCCTTGGACGCGTCAGGCAAGGTGCCGCGCACGCCCTGCACCTTCGACAGCACTTCCGTCAGCGCGGTGTCGGGGTCGGAGCCGAGCTTCATCTGCACCGTTACAGTGCTGGTGGACGGGCTGCTCGAGGAGGTGACGTAGTCGATGTTTTCCGTCGAGGCGACGGCGCGCGCGATCGGGGCGGAAATGAAGCCCTGGATCAGGTCGGCGCTGGCGCCTGGATAGGCGGTAGTGATGGTGATCGCCGTCTCGTCGACCTTCGGATATTGCCGGATCGACAGGTTGAAGATGCCCTGGAAACCCAGAAGCAGGATCATGCAGGCAAGGACCGTCGACAGGACGGGCCGGCGAATGAAAAGATCGGAAACGCTCATTGCTGGTCGGCCTGCTTGTTCGCCGATTTGGTCGGGTCGATCGTGTTGTCGACGTTCACGGTCATGCCATTGAACAGGCGGTTCTGGCCGGCGGTGACGACTTCCTCGCCCGCCTTCAGCCCCTCAACGATCTCGACCATGCCCTGATTGCGGCGGCCGGGCTTGACGAAGACCTGAGACAGCACGAGCGCGGGCTTATCGGCCTCGGCAGGCTTGGCCGCATCGGCCGGCTTGGCATCGGCGGGCTTGGCGTCGGCGGGCGTGGGGTCGGAAGGCTTGGGATCGGCAGGCTTGGTCGCGTCGGCGGCCGGCTTGGCATCCGCGGGTTTGGCGTCGGCTGGCTTTTCCGCCTGCGCGGGCGCCGCCCCGGCGGGTTTGGCCGGCTGTACCACGAAGATGTAGTCGCCGTAGAGGCTGGTGGTCAGCGCCGTCTGCGGCAGCGACAGCACGTTCTGCTCCTCCGGCAGTTCGACGCGCACCTGCACGAACTGGCCAGGGGTCAGCTTGCCGTCCGGATTGGCGACCTCGGCGCGGATGTTCACCAGCCGGCTCGACGGGTCGATCTTGGGGTCGATGCCGCGAATGGCGCCGGCGAAGGGCATGTCGCCGCCACCAAGGCCCAAGCGAACCGTCTGGCCGATCTTGAGCAGCGGGAGCTGCTGTTCGGGAACAGAGAAGTCGACCCGCATCGTGTCGAGGTCCTGCAGCGTCACCACCGAGGTGCCGGGCGACAGGTACTGGCCGAGATCGATCTTCGGAATGCCGACCGTGCCGGCGAAGGGCGCGGTCAGCTGCTTCTGGTCGAGCACAGCCTGCAGTCTGGTAACCTGCGATGCCGAGGCGGAGGCCGCGGCGCGCGCGCTGTCCAGGGTCGAATCGGAGCCGACACCGCGCTTGGTCAGTTCGATGGCGCGCGTCAGCGAGACCTGATCGAGCGCGGCCTGCGCCTTCTGCGCCTCGAGATCGGCGCGCTCGACGGCGTCGTCGAGTTGCAACAGCACCGCGTTGGACGCGACTTTCTCGTTGGCGTGGAAGGGTATTTCCTTGACGATACCGCTGACTTCCACCGTCAGGTCGACACCGCGCACGGCACGCACGGTGCCGATGGCCTCGACGCCCGGCGTCCAGTTCGCCGGCTTGGCGATGGTCGTCGACACGGTCGCCGCCGGGGGCTTCATCGTGGCGAAATACTGCTTGATCATGCCGTCGCGGAAGTAGTTGAACCAGACGATGCCGCCGACCACGACGCCGAGCACGAGCAGGATCAGAAGGATGATGAAGATACGGAGTATGCGCTTGAACAAGGAAGTCCCCTCAGTCGAAATCCGGCGCGAAGCTCGGACATCGGGACACATATCGACCGCGGGCCCCGATTTCAAATAGTGGCGGCCTTACTGTACCGTCTGGACGGTCTTGTCAATTGGGCCTAAGCTTGCGAAGGGAGGCGTCATGAGAGCCCAACGACCGAACTCGCGCGAGAAGATCCTCGCCGCGGCCGCTGATGTTGCACGGGAATCCGGACCCGGCAGCCTGTCGCTTGAAGCGGTGGCTAGCCGCGCCGGCGTCTCGAAGGGCGGACTGCTCTATAATTTCCCGACCAAGGCCAAATTGATGCAGGGGCTGGTCGAAGGCTATCTGCGCGAGTTCGAGCAGGCCCTGGAAGCCGCCAACAGCAATGACAAGGGCGAGAACCCGCTCGCTGTCTATATCAGGTTGTCGGCGAATGACTGCGAGGAGAAGCAGCCATCGGCATCCTGGATATTCTCGGCGATCGCCGAGGACCCCGATTTCATGACGCCGATAAAGACCTTCAAGCGCCAGCTGTTCGAAAAGCTGAAGGGCGGCAGGAACGACCTCAGATCGCTGCTGGTCTGCTTTCTGGCCATCGAAGGCCTGCGCAGCATGAACCTGTTCGATTCCGACGTGCTGTCGAAGGAAGAGCGCGAGCTGCTGGTGTCGTCGCTTCTGGAAATCGCCGAATAGACGCCTGATGGCCCTTCAATCGACGGCGCGTTCGATGTCGCGACGCAGGACGATCGCGGTCGTCAGGTCCTCGACACCGCCGAGCGTGGCAACGAGATCGCGGACCGTGTTGAGCCTGTCGATCGACTGGACCTCGACCTCGACGATCAGATCGAGCTGACCGCTGACCGACGACACCCGGCGCACTTCCGGATAGCGCGCCAGCTGGTCGAGGATGCCGATCGACGGGGTACGGATCAGCGTGACCAGCAGGAAGGCGCGGACAAGCCCCGCGTCCATCTGGCCGATATCGGCGCGGTAGCCCCTTATGACGCCGCTCTTTTCCAGCGAGGCCACGCGTTCGCTGGTCGCGCTGCGCGACAGGCCGATGCGCCCGGCAAGCGACTTCAGCGGGATGCGGGCCTCCTTCGACAGGATGGCGAGAATGTCCCTGTCCTTGGCGTCCAGTTCCCTCATGTCCCGATGCTCCAGGCGGTTCCGTTAATGTGCCGGTCAAAGCAGTCATTGTGCCGGCGTAACCGACGCTTTGCCGGATGCCCGATTTTTTGGCCCGTGCCAAGCTTCGACAGGACAGATCGGATTTCACATGACTGACGTTTCCCACCCAGCGCCGCATTTCCCGCCCGGCGAAGCCGTCGATCTTGCGGCGCTGCATTTCGGCATAGCCGGAACCGTCGCGCCGCTCGACAGCGAGCGCGACCAGAATTTCAAGCTGACGGCGGCGGATCATTCGCTGTGGATTCTCAAGATCGTCAATGCCAGCGAGCCGCGGGTCGAGAGCGATTTTCAGGCAGCCCTGTTCGACCATCTCGAACGCCACAGCCCGGACCTCGCCGTGCCGCGCCTCAGGAAAACAAGACAGGCAACATCGCTCGCCCATGCAAGGGGCCCCGGCGGCGAAGACCATGCGTTGCGCCTGGTGTCGTGGCTTCCGGGACGGCCGCTGGCCGAGAGCGAGGCAAGCCCGGCGCTGCTCGAGAGCCTCGGCGGCGCGCTCGGCCGGCTGGACCGGGCCCTGCAGGGCTTCATCCATCCCGGTGCCTTGCGCTCGTTCGACTGGGACATCCGCCAGGCGGGCGGCGGGCGGCAGCGTCTTCATCATATCGATGACAGCCAGGACCGAGCCTTGCTGGAGCGGTTCCTCGATCGTTTCGATGCCGAGGTCGCGCCCCGGCTGCCCGCCTTGCGCGCGCAGGTGATCCATAACGACGCCAATGACTGGAACGTGCTGGTCGACCCCGACCGGCCAGAGCGCGTCGCCGGGCTGATCGACTTCGGCGATGCGCTGCACAGTGTCCTGATAGCAGAGGTCGCCGTCGCCTGCGCCTACGCCATACTCGACGCCGAGGATCCGATCGGCGCGGCCGCACGGCTGACATCAGGTTTTCATGCCGAATATCCGTTGCGCGAAGAGGAACTCGACCTGCTCTTCGATCTGATCGCGATGCGTCTCGTCACCTCGGTGACCTTGTCCGCCGCGCGCCGGGACCGTACCGTCGACAATCCTTATCTCTCGATCTCGGAAGCGCCGGCCTGGCGGCTGCTGCATCGTCTTGGCCGGATGAACCGGCGCTTCGCCACCGCCATCCTGCGCCATGCCTGCGGCTTCGAAGCGGCTCCCGGAGCCCGCGCCGTGACAGGCTGGATCGCGGCGAACCGTGCGCGGCTGGCGCCGATCCTCGACCGTCATCCGGCCACGCTCGCCAAGGCGCTCGTGCCTTATGGCGACCCGCAAAATCCGATGACCGTGGCATCGGCCGCGCAGCAGCCCGAGGAGGCGACCGCGTGGTGGGACGCCTATTGCGCCGAGCATGGCGTTGCGCTCGGCATCGGTCCATGGGGCGAGGCGCGCACGGTCTATGCGGGCGAAATGTTCCAGTCGCGTTTCGTGGACGGTGCGCGGCGGGCCAATCATCTCGGCCTCGACCTCTTCATGCCGGCGGGCGCAAGGCTTTACACGCCGCTCGCCGCCACGGTCAGAAGCGTCGAGATCGAAGAGGATCCGCTCGGCTATGGCTGCCTGGTGGCGCTGGAGCACGCGCCGCCGGGTTGTCCGCGTTTCGTCACGCTGTGGGGCCACATGGCGCATGAGGCGGGACGGCGGCTGAAGGCGGGCGACCGTTTGGAAGCCGGCGCGCTTGTCGGCGAGATGGGCGGGCCGGCGGAAAATGGCGGCTGGGCGCCGCATCTGCATTTCCAGATATCGACGGACGCAAGCCTCGCGGCGCGCGACATACTCGGGGTCGGCGAGGAGCGCTATCTCGATGTGTGGAAGGAGCTGTTTCCGGATGCCGCCGACCTCGCCGGCATTCCGCCGGAAACTTTCCGGCAGAGCGGCCGCGCCCGTTCCGAGATCGTCGCGGCGCGCAAGGCGTCGCTGCTGCCCAACCTCTCCATCTCCTATTCCGAGCCGATCAAATTCGTGCGCGGCGAGGGCGCCTGGCTGATCGACGACCGCGGCCGCGCCTATCTCGACTGCTTCAACAATGTCTGCCATCTCGGTCATGCCCATCCCGACGTGGTCGAGGCGATCGCCAGGCAGGCGGCGAAGCTCAACACCAACACGCGCTATCTGCACGACGCCATCGTGACCTATGCGGAACGGTTGACGGCGACGCTTCCGGCCGGGCTGTCGGTGGCGTCCTTCGCCTGTTCGGGCAGCGAGGCCAACAGCCTGATGCTGCGCATGGCGCGAACCCATACCGGGCGCAGCGAGGCGATCGTGCTCGACTGGGCCTATCACGGCACGACGCAGGAGCTGATCGACCTCAGCCCCTACAAATACAAGCGCAAGGGCGGCAAGGGCCGGCCGGCGCATGTGTTCGAGGCGGTCATTCCCGACAGCTACCATGCACCGGCGGAATGGCCCGCCGAAGAGCATGCGAAGCGCTTTGCCGAGAGCGTCGCCGAGCAGATCGCCGAGATGGCAAGGCAAGGCCACGCTCCGGGCCTGTTCCTGGCGGAATCGATACCGAGCGTCGCCGGCCAGGTCTTCCTGCCGGACGGCTATCTCGGCGAGGTCTACGCCATGGTGCGCGCCGCCGGCGGCATCTGCGTCGCCGACGAGGTGCAGGTCGGTTTCGGTCGGGTCGGCAGTCATTGGTGGGCATTCGAGACCCAGGGCGTGATCCCCGACATCGTCACCATGGGCAAGCCGATCGGCAACGGCCATCCGATGGCGGCGGTGGTGACGACCCGGGAGATCGCAGCCTCGTTCAACAACGGCATGGAATATTTCAATACGTTCGGCGGCAATCCGGTGTCATGCGCGGCAGGTTTGGCGGTGCTCGACGTCATCGAGCGCGACGGGCTGAGGCGAAATGCGCTGGAGATCGGCGACCATCTCCTCGCCCGGTTCAGGGATCTGCAGGCCCGCTACGACATCATCGGCGACGTGCGCGGCCAGGGGCTGTTTCTCGGCATCGAGCTGGTCGAGGACCGCAGGATCAAGTCGCCGGCGACGGCGCTTGCCCGCCGCGTCAATGACGGCGTGCGGGCGCGCGGTGTGCTGATCGGCACCGAAGGTCCGCACGACAATGTGCTGAAGATGCGTCCGCCGATGATCTTCAGCCGCGCCAACGCCGATCACCTGGTCGGCGTTCTCGATGAGACGCTGGCGGCGGTTCTGGCGGAAAGGGCGTAGGACTGGCACCGCGCCAAAGGTGGCGCGGAGGGAATTCGGGAGCAGCGATTTTTGAGGAACGTCCGGTGCTTCACGCGCCGGCGGGAGGAGAGGCTTTGCCTCGAAAAGGGAGGAAACCATGAAACATGCAATCATTGCCACGCTCGCGCTGGCATCGGCCATGATGGCCGTGCCGGCCAAGGCGGACACATTCGATACCGTCAAGCAGAGAGGCTCGATCCTGTGCGGCGTCAGCCAGGGCGTGGCCGGCTTTTCGGCGCCCGACGACCAGGGCAAATGGAGCGGCTTCGACATCGACTTCTGCCGCGCGGTTTCCGCCGCCGTGTTCGGCGATCCGGACAAGGTCAGTTATGTGCCGCTGTCGACCAAGGAACGCTTCACGGCGCTGCAGGCGGGCACGGTCGACATCCTATCGCGGCAGTCGACCTGGACCCTGTCGCGCGACACCGGCATGGGCATCCATTTCGCCGGCACCGCCTACTATGACGGCCAGGGCTTCATGGTGCGCAAGAACCTCAATGTGGACAGCGCCTTGAAGCTCTCCGGCGCCACGGTTTGCGCCGAACAGGGTACGACCACGGAGCAGAACGTCGCCGACTATTTCAGCGCCCACGCCATGAAATACGAAGCCGTCGTCATCGATTCCGCCGACAGCATCATCAAGGCCTTCGACAGCGGTCGCTGCGATGTCTACACGACCGACGCGTCGGCGCTCTATGCGCAGCGCCTGAAGCTGACCGATCCCGCCGCCTTCACCGTGCTGCCCGAGATCATCTCCAAGGAGCCGCTCGGTCCCGCCGTGCGCAAGGGCGACGACAAATGGTTCGATGTCGTGCGCTGGACGCTGTTTTCGCTGATCGAAGCGGAAGAGGAAGGCATCACGCAGGCCAATGCGGAAGCCTCGCTGAAGTCGCCGAACCCGACGGTCCGGCGGTTTCTCGGCGTCGAGGGCGACAATGGCAAGCAGCTCGGGCTGGAGCCGGCCTTCGCCTATAACATCGTCGCCAAGGTCGGCAATTACGGCGAGATGTTCGAACGCAATCTCGGCCAGGCCAGCCAGCTGAAGATCGCGCGGGGCATCAATGCGCTGTGGAACGCCGGCGGGCTGATGTACGCGCCGCCGGCGCGCTGATCCTTGTTCTGTCGCAATTCCGGACGGAAAACCGGTTCCCGCTTTTCCTGGAATTGCTTTGAGACCGTGCACGCCGAGCTGGCGTGCACGGCCGGTTTCAAGCCGTCGGCAGGGCCTTGCCCGTCGACGGATCGAACAGACGAAGCGCTGCGTCGTCGAAAGCGAGGTCGCGCTTGTCGCCCTTGGCGACGGAGGCCCTGGGCGGCAGACAGGCCGTCAGTTGCTGCGTGCCGATGCGGGCGGTGGTCACCAGTTCCGGGCCGGTCAGTTCGACGACCTCGATCTCGACAGGCAGCGACAGATCGGTCGCGGCGCCCGCAACCGCGCGGAGCGCTTCCGGCCTGACGCCGAGGACGACCTGGGCGCCTTCGCGCGCCGAGCCGGCGTAGCGAGCCGGCAAGGGTATGCGCACGTCGGAGCCGGCGATGGCCAGCTTCCCGTCCACGATCACCGCTTGCAGCATGTTCATCGACGGTGCGCCGACAAAGCCGGCGACATAGAGCGTCGCCGGTTCGTTGTAGATCTCCTCTGGTGTGCCGAGCTGTTCGATCCTGCCGTCGCGCATCACGGCGATGCGGCTCGCCAGCGTCATGGCCTCGATCTGGTCGTGGGTGACATAGACGACGGTGGTCTGCAGCATCTGATGCAGCCGCTTCAATTCGGTGCGCATTTCCAGGCGCAGCTTGGCGTCGAGGTTGGACAGCGGCTCATCGAACAGGAACACCTGCGGCTTGCGCACCAGAGCGCGGCCGATGGCGACGCGCTGCCGCTGGCCGCCGGAGAGCTGGCTCGGCTTGCGGTCGAGCAGGCTTTCGATCTGCAGCAGTTTCGCGGCTTCGCCCACCGCCTTTTCGCGCTCATCGGCCGCGACGCCGCGCATCTCCAGCCCGAAGCCGATGTTGCGGCGCACGGTCAGGTTCGGATAGAGCGCGTAGGACTGGAAGACCATGGCGATGTCGCGGTTCTTGGGATGGACACCAAGGATCGAACGGCCGCCGATCAGGACGTCGCCGCTCGTCGCTTCGGCCAGGCCCGCGATGATGTTGAGAAGCGTCGACTTTCCGCAGCCGGAAGAACCGAGCAGCACCAGGAACTCACCGCTCTGCAGCGCGATGTCGATGCCTTTCAGCGTTTCGACGCTGCCATAATTCTTGCGGACGTTGCGGATTTCAAGCGCGCTCATGCGTGGCTTCCCTGGGGTGCATTGGTTCGCCGTAGTTGCGAGGCAAGGTCGATATGGCGCGCGAGGCGACCCGCGTCGCGGCTTCGAGCGAGGCGGTGAGCGGCTGGTCCTGCGCCAGCGCGGCCAGGAAAGCGGCGTTGAAGACATCGCCGGCGCCGATCGTATCGATGACCTTGACGTCGGGTGCGGCCGCCCGGACCAGCGTTCCGCCGGGGCCGATGGCGATCGCCCCTTCGGGGCCGCGCTTGACCACGGCGGTGGCGCCCTTCTTCGTCATGGATTGTATCCGCCGCGCGGCGTCGACGGGGTCCGGTGTGCCGGCCAGCGTCACCGTCTCGACCTCGTTGAACAGCGCGAGATCGCAGCGCGCCAGCCATTCCCGCGCCGCCTTGCAATTGGCCGGCGTCCAGCCCTGCATCGGCCATCCGGTATCCAGCGCCACGGCGATATCGTGGCTGCCCGCCCAGTCGAAGAAGGCCTCGTAGTCGCCAGTGAGATCGTCGGTGAGGAAGGAGCCGCACAGCAGCGCGTAGCCACCGCCGAGCCGCTTGCCGTCGAGTACGCAGAGCACATCGGCCAGGCTGAAGCGAGGCAAATGCCCGCGCGTGGTGAAAAACGTCCGCTCGCCATCGGGATGCGTCATGCCGACGGAGAGCGTCGTGCTTTCGGGGCGCACCGGCCATTTGTCGGCGCGGGCACCAAAGGCTTCGCGCAGCCAGTGGCCGAACTGGTCGTCGCCGACATTGGCGGCAATCTCGAAATCGACGTCCAGCGCCTGCCAGGCGAGCCCGGTGTTGCCGGCCTGGCCGCCGACGCGCAGATCGTCATGGTCGACGACGGTTTCAGTGCCGGCCTTCGGCCATGGCGCGACCGGGCCGACGATCAGGTCGACATTGACGTTGCCGATCACCGCGAGCGGACGCATCATTCGCTCCTGGTAATCTTGGTCGTGCGCACGGGCGTGCCGGCGTTGTCGACGCGGCTGTCGGCGAAGGCGATCATCAGGCGCTGGGCGACAGGCAGCATGGCGAAGATCGCGGCCATGCCGGAAGCCGGCCTGAAAGCAAGCGTCACGGCGCCCGCCACGGGCGATTGCCCGGAAGCGTCGAAGACCACCAGCGGCGCGCCGGTCTCGACCACCGAAAGGGCCATCGCGGTCACCAGTTCCGATGTCGGGTCGTTGCCGCGAAACAGGACGACGCCGATCCCCGGGCCAAGCATTTCCATTGGGCCGTGCCGCAACTGGCCGCCCTCGAGGGAGAAGCAAGGCCGCCGCGACAGCTCGGTCAGGCCGAGCGCCAGGGCTTCGGCGACACCTTGCAGGCGCCGGCCGGAGGTGACGATGGTCTCCACCTCGGCAAGGGTGGCGAGCGCCGCCGCGATGTCGCAATCCTGGGGGGCTTCGAGCTCGGCGATGGCGGCAACAGAATCCTCGCCCAGGGCGGCGAGGATGGCCAGATGCAGAGCGAGGGTCACGGTCAGGCTGCGGGTGGCGGCAAAGGCCAGTTCGGTGCCGCCGGCGCCGACCAGGCCAGGCGCAGTGCGGGCAAGGAAGGAGCCGCCCTCGAGCGTCAGGCCGAAGACATCCGAGACGCCGCCGGCCTGTAAAAACCACCTGACGACCTCGGCGCTCTCGCCGGATTGGGAGGTTACGATCACGCTGCGGCCATCGAGCGGCAGCGGCTGGCCGAGTTGCTCCGAGAGCGGCGTCGCCAGGGCGTCGACGCCGAGCGCGCGATATAGCGGTTCCACCGCGCGGCCGACGGCATGCGAGCCGCCCATGCCGAGCAGCAGCAGCCGTCCCGTTTGCCTGATCGAAGCCGCTATCGTTTGCGCCTCGGCGGTGTTCTGTCGGAACGACGCCAGCGCGTCGGCGTGCTGGCGCGCCATTTCGCGGTCGATCGCGGCCAGTCCGGCGGGGCGGGTTTTCCCTACAGTCATTGTCATCCTTTCACACCGCCGCTGGTCAGGCCCGAGATCAGCGCCCGCTGCATGACCAGCCCGATCAGGACCGGCGGCAGGGCGGCCAGAACGCCGGCGGTGGCGATCAGCCCGTAGTCGGAAACACGGCCACCGGCGAGATCGGCGATGGCGACCGTCAGGGTCTTGGCGCGCTGGTCGGACGTGAACAGCAGCGCGTAGAAGAATTCGTCCCAGGCAAGCAGCACGGCAAACAGGGCCGATGTCGCCATCACCGGCGCGGCGAGCGGCAGCGTGATGATGCGCCAGGTCTGCAGCAGGCCGGCGCCGTCGATCATTGCCGCAGCCTCGATTTCGCGCGGAATGGAATCGAAGCCGGATTTCATCAGCCATGTGGTGAAGGGAGCCAATATGGAGAGGTAGACCAGCGCCAGGCCGAAGACATTGTTGAGCAGGCCGAGATGCGACAGGCCCATATAGAGCGGCACGGCGAGCGCCACCGGCGGCAGCATGTAGGTGGCGATGACCATCGACAGCGACCAGCCCACCGCGGGCGTGCGCGACACCGCCCATCCGGCGGGGATCGCCAGGGCAAGTGCTGCCAGCGTCGCCATGCCCGCGATCTCCAGGCTGTTGCGCAGCGAGGAGGTGAAGGCCGCGCCGGCACTGTTTTCGGCGGTCGACAGCAATTGCCCGTAGCGTGAGAAATCGACGGCCTGCGGCCACCAGCGCAGCGGCTTGGCGGCGAGGTCGGCGGCCGGAGAAATGCTCATGATGAACAGCCAGGCGATCGGCGCCAGGATGACGGCCGCGAGCAACAGCGCACAGGCGTAGATGAAAAAGGTGAAGGCGGGGCTCCTGCGTTCCATCAGGCGGCACCCCCCGCGGTCTTCCTCACCAGCGCCGCATAGGCGACGGCAAGCACCGTGACGAGCAAGGTGACGATCAGCGCCAGCGAGGCGCCCGAGCCGGCGCGCTGGAAGGAGAAGGCCTCCTGGTAGACCAGGATCGACAGCGTGCGCGTGCTGTTGGCGGGACCGCCACGCGTCATCACCCAGATGATGTCGAAGACCTTGAACGCTTCGATGGTGCGTAGCACCAGCGCCACCATCAGCGGACCGGCGAGATAGGGCAGGATGACGAAGCGAAAACGGTTGAATGGCCCGGCGCCGTCGACCAGTGAGGCGGCGGTGATGTCGCGCGGCACCGCCTGCAGGGCGGCGAGCGCGATCAGCGCCACCAGCGGAAAGTTCTTCCAGCAGTCGGCGACGATCAGGGCCGCCAGCGCGGTGCCCGGTTCGCCGAGCCAGGAGCGGTAGGCGTCGATGAGATGCAGCTGTGTCAGCGCGGCGTTGAGCGCGCCATATTCGGGATTGTAGATCAGCCGCCACAGCGTGGCGTTGACCACGGTCGGCAGTGCCCAGGGCAGGATCATCAAAGCGCGCAGGATGGCGCGGCCTTTGAATTCCTGGTTGAGCAGAAGTGCCGCCAGAACCCCGATCACCATCTCGGCGGCGACCGAGATCACAGCGAACAGCGTGGTGGTGACCAGCGTGCGCGAGAAGTTCGGGCTGGACAGCATGCTGGTGTAATTGTCGATGCCGACGAAATCGCCGCCGGTGCCGACGAGCTTGGCGTCGGTGAAGGAGAGGCCGATCGTGTCGACCAGCGGCCAGCCGATGACGGCGACCATGACCACGAGCAAGGGCAGCATCAGCAGCCATGCACGGGTTGTCATCCAGGTGCCCGACATCAGAGCAGCCTCTCCCTAAATTCATCTTGGTTTCAGACATAGCACGGGCGGCACAAGGCCGCCCGTGACCGGATAGCAAAGCTTAGAGGCCGCTGTTCTTGGCGGCGGTGTTCAAGGCGTCTTCCGGAGAAGACGTGCCGAGCAGCGATTCCTGGATGGCCTGCTGCAGGGCGGTCGACAGTTCCTGGTATTTCGGCGTGGTCGGACGCGGATACATGGCGGCGAGACCAAGCTTGGCGGCGGCGATCAGTTCTTCCTGGCCCTTGGTGACGGCCGGGTCGTCATAGGACGACGCCCAGATCGGCAGCGAGAGCTTGGCGTACTGGTTCTGCGTCGCCTGCGAGGTCATGAAGGTGATGTACTTCCAGGCTTCGTCGGGATGCTTCGACACCGCCGTGACGCCAAGTCCCATCGAGCCGTTGACTGCCGACACCTCGCTGGTGCCGGAAACGCCCGGCGCCGGCACGACGCCGACCTTGCCGGCGACCTTCGAGTCCTTCGGGTCGTTGGCCATGTTGTACATGTAGGTCCAGTTCAGCGCGAAAGCGGCATCGCCGTTTTCGAAGACCTGGCGGACGTCCTCCTCGAGGAATTCCTTGGAATTCGGATTGGTGAGGCCCGACTTGTAGCTGTCGACCATGTATTTCAGCGCCAGGACGCCGCCGCCGTTCTGGAAGTCGGGCTTGCCGTCCTTGAGGAAGTCGCCGCCATAGGCGCTGACCAGCGTGGTGTAGTCGCAGATCGCGGCTTCGGCCTGCGACCAGCTCCAGGCAATCGGCGTCTTCAGGAGGCCCTTGTCCTGGATGATCTTGGCCTGGGCGCCAAGCTCTTCCCAGGTCTTAGGCGGCGTCTTGATGCCGGCCTTTTCCAGGATCTCCTTGTTGTAGAACAGGTACTTGGTATCGAGGATCCACGGCATGCCGTAATATTTGCCGTCATACTGGACTGTCGTCCACGCGCCCGGCAGCACGCCCTTCTTCATGTCGTCGGTGATTTTCGAGGACACGTCGACCAGCACCTTGTTGGTCGCGTATTCGGCCGGCCAGATGACGTCGAACAGCACGACGTCATAGCCGCCGCCGGAGCCCTGGGCGAGGACCGTCTTGTCGTGCAGGCCTTCGTAAGGGACGAATTCGAGGTTCACCTTGACGTCGGGATTGGCCTTGGTGAAGGCGTCCGTCATGGCGCGCACATCGGCTTCGCTATAGGCGGCCTGCGCCATGAAAAGCGCATTGAGCGTGGTTTCGGCGAAAGCGTGGGGGACAAGCAGGCCCCCGGCAAAAACGGCACCCAACAGGGTCTTGCCGATCGATTTAAGCATCTTCTTCTCCCATTTCCGATGTTGTCGGGCCGGCGTTCCCTGCCTTCCCGGGTCGAGGTCGCGTGACCTATTGTTTTGCCGACGAGCTATGGAACCTGATTGTCCCAAGAGTCGGCACACTATTAAGTCAATTCGCTTGACTTAATTAGTCGATCAATATCCTAATGGAGTCAAGAGGGGAAAATGCCGGTGGACGATATCAGCCCGATCCGCGCCAAGAGCGGCACCAATCAGGAAGGCACCAGCGCGCATAACCGCCGCGTCATGATCGAGGCATTGCGCCTCAATGGCGCGCTGTCGCGAGCCGACCTGGCGCGGGCGACGCAGCTCACCAAGCAGGCGGTTTCCAACATCATCGAGGATCTTGAAAGCGACGGCCTCGTCGCGGCGCTGGACGCCGTGCGCAAGGGCAGGGGGCAGCCGTCGACCCCCTACAGGCTGGTGCCCGAAGGCGCTTTCGCCATCGGCCTGCAGATCGACCGTCACCTGACACGCGCCGTCGCGGTCGACCTGATGGGCAGCGTGCTGGCGCGGGCCGAGGCCAAGCTGCCCTTCGACGAACCGTCGAAGGGCGTGGAGGTCATTCTCGGCCTGATCGGCGGCGTGCGGCGCGATCTGGCGACGATTTCCTCTCAGTCGGAAAAGCGGCTCGTCGGCCTCGGCGTCGCCATGCCCGGTCCTTTCGGGCTGGAGAATTCGGACGACAAATGGATGATGCCGGCCTGGCAGAAGTTTCCGCTGCTGGAGACATTGGCGGCGGGGACAGGCCTGAATGTCGGCCTGCAGAACGACTCGGCCGCTTGCGCCACGGCCGAACGCATCGCGGCTGCGGCGCACGGCGTCGACCACGCGGTCTGCCTTTATGTTGGCTACGGCATCGGCACGGGTTTGATCCTCAACGGCGAGCTTTACAGCGGCGGCCACGGCAATGCGGGCGAAATCGGCATGGCGCTGCTGTCGCCAGCCGGGCCTGGTTCGACGCCGCTCGAACATCGTGCGTCGCTGGCATCACTCTATCAGCACCTCGGCCTCAATCCGGAAGATAGCGATATCTACCAGCAGATGAACGACCTCGTGCTGGCCGGGAATCCGGGGATGATGGCCTGGATCGACGGCGCGGCGCATGATCTGCGCTGGAGCGTGCATCTGATCGAAACGATCTTCGATCCGCAGACGGTCATCCTGACGAGCGGCGCGCCCGAAGCACTGGCGCGCCGGCTCGTCGAGGCGATGCATCCGCTGCTGCCGTCGATCGCCGACCGGCCGGGGCGGAACCTGCCGCGCCTGCAACTCGGCACCACCGATCCCTGGTCGATCGCGCTGGGCGCCGCCGCGGCGCCGATCAGCCGAGCCTTCGATCCGCTGTTCTCGGCGATCCTGAAGACGCGATCCGGTCCCGCCTAGCTGGATCAAAGCCGGCTGTCGGCGTCACACAGGGTTCATCGTGCGGACTTAGCGTCCTTCCCGGTTCCTTGCTGCAGTGCAAAAGGAGTGGGACATGGTGGACATAGTTTCTAACGAAGCGGGTATTCCGAGGCCGGATCACCCGCTGCATCAATCGGGCGGCGCCAAATGGTTCCTGCCCGCTTTCGGCGTACTCGTGCTGGTCGGCGTCATCTATGTCGGCTACGCGCTCAGCCAGGACCTCGCGGTGGCCAAGACCGTGCCGTGGATCCTGCTCGGCATCGCCTTGCTGATCGCGCTCGGCTTCGAATTCGTCAACGGTTTCCACGACACCGCCAACGCGGTGGCGACAGTGATCTACACGCGCTCCCTGCCGGCCGAATTCGCCGTCATGTGGTCCGGCGTCTTCAACTTCCTCGGGGTTCTCACCTCCAGCGGCGCGGTCGCCTTCGGCATCCTGTCGCTGCTGCCGGTCGAACTCATCCTGCAGGTCGGCTCCTCGTCCGGTTTTGCCATGGTGTTCGCGCTGCTCGTCGCGGCGATCCTGTGGAATCTCGGCACCTGGTTCCTCGGCCTGCCGGCCTCGAGCTCGCACACCATGGTCGGTTCGATCATCGGCGTCGGTCTCGCCAACCAGTTCATGGCGCCGGCCGGCAGCGCCACCAGCGGCGTCGACTGGTCGCAGGCGACCAATGTCGGCACCACCTTGCTGGTGTCGCCGATCGTCGGCTTCTTCGCCGCCGCCGCCCTGCTCTACGCGATGAAGCTTCTGGTGCGCAACCAGGCCCTCTACGAGGCGCCGAAGGGCAACGCCCCGCCGCCCTGGTGGATCCGCGGCCTGCTCATCTTCACCTGCACCGGCGTCAGCTTCGCGCACGGCTCCAATGATGGCCAGAAGGGCATGGGCCTGATCATGCTGATCCTGATCGGCGTGGTGCCGACCGCCTATGCGCTCAACCGCACGCCCGACATCAACTATCTCGAGGCCTACAAGGCGGCCTCGACCGGTGTCGAAACTGCATTGGGCAAATATGTGAAGCCCGGCGTTACCGTCGCCGACGCCAAGGACGCCAAGGCAGCGGTGCAGGACGCCGTACGCACCCGGACCTGGAGCGACAAGACGACGGTCGCGCTGCAGACCTACATCCACAACACGACGGCGGAGCTGCAACCCTACGCTTCGGTCGACAATGTGCCGACCGATCTCGTCAGCAACGCCCGCAACGACATCTACCTGATCGGTGAGGCGCTCAAGCTGATCGACAAGAAGCAGTTGCTGCCCATGGAGGCCGCCGACCTCAAGGCGGTGACCGACTATCACAAGGCCGTCGACAATGCGACGAAGTTCATCCCGCTCTGGGTGAAGATCGCCGTGGCGCTGGCGCTTGGCCTCGGCACGATGGTCGGCTGGAAGCGCATCGTCGTCACCGTCGGCGAGAAGATCGGCAAGAGCCACCTGACCTATGGCCAGGGCGCCGCCGCCGAACTCGTCGCCATGGTGACCATCGGCATGGCGGACCGGCTCGGCCTGCCGGTGTCGACGACCCACGTGCTGTCGTCAGGCGTCGCAGGAACCATGGCCGCCAACGGCTCCGGCCTGCAATGGTCGACCGTGCGCAATCTCTTGCTGGCCTGGGTGCTGACCCTGCCGTGCTCGATCGCGCTGGCCTTCGTGCTGTTCATCGTCTTCCGCCAGGTGTTCTGAGCGGAATACCAGCAAGTCAGAAAGGGCAGCGCCGCTCGCCGGCGCTGCCCTTTTCTTTGAGTGAGCATCGTGTTCAGGGGGCGAGGACGTATTCGTTTCTGCTGACGTGGCACATAGCTGGGAAATTGGCCAAAACGTCCATCGGTTGGTCATCCGGCGGCGGAGCAAGGAGCGAAGCGACGCGGCGCAGACCCCTGGAGCTGCTCCGCAGCCCAAGGGATCTGTGCCTGGACTCCCGCGCGCTGCCGCAGTGCAGAGTTCTGATCCGCTGTATTCCACGGCTGAGGTCGCGGCATGGATCCCAGGGTCTTCGCGACGGAGCTTCGCTCCTGCTTCGCCCAGGGATGACGAAGTTTGGAGGCGTCAGCCAATCTCTAACGTTGACGATGGCCGCTCAAACGAATCCCGGCCAACAAGGCTGAACTATTGCAGGTAACCCGCCTATCTCAGGTCGGATCTTCGCGATGCAGGTCGTGGATGGTGACGCCGTCGGCATTGGTCGGCAGCATCAGCCACTTCTTGTGGCGCAGCGTGCGCTCGGTGTCCTCGAGGCCCATTTCCCAGTGTTCGCGCATCGAGGTGCCTGAGAACTCATAGTCCTTGGCGTGACCCTCATAGCCTTTGTGCTGGTAGATCAGGTGGACAATGTTGACGACGCCGGCGTCGCAATAATCGGCGATCAGTTCCTGCTCGCCTTCCTTGAGCTGGTCCGGCGGCACCCGCTTCAGCGCGTCGAGCAGCTTCATCTTCAAGGCATGGATGCGCTGGAAATTGTCGGTGTTCTGGCGCGTGCGGGAGGAATACATGATGTCCTTGTGGCGCGACAGCACGTCGGCCATGCCGCGCGGCAGTACGCCGCGGGCGCTGAACAGGTCGACCTGGAACACCAGCGACGAGCGGTCCTCTTCCTGGTCGAGCAGGTATTGCAGTGGCGTGTTGGAGACGATGCCGCCGTCCCAGTAGTACTCGCCCTCGATGCGGATCGACGGGAAGGCAGGCGGCAGGGCGCCGCTGGCCATGATGTGCTCGGGTCCGATACGCACTTTCTCGGTGTCGAAATAGACGAAGTTGCCGGTCCGCACGTTGACCGCGCCGACGCTCAGCCGCTTCTTGCCGTCGTTGAGCACGTCGAAGTCGATCAGGCTCTCCAGCGTGTCCTTCAACTCGGCGGTGTCGTAGAAGCTGGTGGCGCCTTCGGCCCCGGAAAGCTGGAACCAGGGATTGGGATTGCGCGGCTTGAAGAAGCCGGGCTGGCCCATCGTCATCGTCATCAACGACGAGGTCTGGTTGCGGATATCGCGGTAGAGGTCGCCTTCCGGCGTGTAGGCCCAGATCTTGCGGCCCGAGATCGTCTGCCAGAACTGTTCCAGCCGCTGCAGGCGGCGGCTGGGTTCATTGCCGGCGATGATCGAGGCGTTGATGGCGCCGATCGAGACGCCGGACAGCCAGGTCGGCTCGCAACCGGCATCGGCCAGCGCCTGGTAGACGCCGGCCTGATAGGCGCCGAGCGCGCCGCCGCCCTGGAACACCAGCGCGATGCGGTCGTACTGGGCCGAGATTTCCTCGATGGTGGCGGCTGCTTCCTTGTTGCGGGTGCGTTCAAGCACGAATTTTCTCCGGCATGTTTGTGCTGGCCGCGAGGCCGCTGCGCTGGTCGAGATAGTCATGGACGACCTCGCCCAATCCGAGCGTCAGGTCGGCCTTGAAATGGACGGCGGATACGATGTCGAGCACCGGGAGTTTCGCCACGTCGGCCATGACGTGCGGCCGCAGGTCGAGGGCGGCGGGCGCCGTCCAGGCTTCCTTCAGCGTGATGTCGGTGAGGTAATAGCGCACCAGTTCGCAGATGCGCGGGCTGCCGTCGACATGCGGGATGATCTTGATCAGGAAATTCGGCGCGGCCAGCGAGGCGAGCACGTGGTCGTGATCGGCCTCCCTGTGCTTGTAGCCCATCGTGCCGGTTGCACAGAGAACGCTGCCATAGTGAAGGGTGCCGACGATCACCTCGCCCTCATGAACGATCTTCGGACTGGCGAGCTTCTTGGGGAAGCCCCACAATTCGCGGCCGCCGGCGATCGGCGCGTCGTCGTCGAGATACATCGAATGGACGAAGCCGCCGTGCTGGCCCTTGTAGCGCACCGGGATGACCTGCCCGGTCTCGGTATAGTCGCCGAAGCCCGTGGAGTCCGGCATGCGGATGAACTCGTACTTGACCAACGGCTCGTCGATTTCCAGCGGCGCCGGCACCACGGCTTCGAGCGCTTCGCGTGTCGTGCGGTAGGTGATGATGATGTATTCGCGGTCGAAGAAACGGTAGGGCCCGGGCGGGAAGGACGGGTTGGTGAGCGGCATGGCATAGGCGCGCTTCACGACATCGGCGATTTCCATCCTCGTGTCCTCGTGATTTTGAAAAACGACCCTCGCGCGAATGCGCTGGCAAATATGTTGCACGGCACCATGACAATGCCGTGTCAGCCCAACGACCGGGGTTTTTGGACGGGCTCAAGGCCCGCCCGCGCCGTCATCTGGCTGTAATCGCGCCGACACATGGCTCTGTCATTGTCATGTTGCGACGCACAATTATATGCTCCTGTTCCCTCCCACCTCTCGCGAGATCACCATGGGTTCCCTGTCTTCGAAGAACGCCCTCGTCACCGGCTCGACCAGCGGTATCGGCCTGGCCATCGCCCGCGCCTTTGCCGCCGAAGGCGCCAACGTCACCATCAACGGCCTTGGCGATCCCGCGGCGATCGAACAGGAGCGCGCCGGCATCGAGAAGGATTTCGGCGTCAAGTGCCGCTACTCCGACGCGAACATGATGGACGGCGCGGCGGTCAGCGCCATGGTGCATGACGCCGAGGCGGCGTTCGGCAGCCTCGACATCCTGGTCAACAATGCCGGCATCCAGCACGTGGCGCCGATCGAGGAATTCCCCGACGACAAGTGGGAGGCCATCATCCGCATCAACCTGCTTGCCGCCTTCTACGCCATCAAGGCCGTGGTGCCCGGCATGAAGAGCCGCAAATGGGGCCGCATCATCAACACCGCCTCGGCGCACGCGCTGGTCGCCTCGCCGTTCAAGTCGGCCTATGTCTCGGCCAAGCATGGCATTGCGGGCCTGACCAAGACGGTGGCGCTGGAAGTGGCGCAGGACGGCATCACCGTCAATGCGATCGCGCCGGGCTATGTCTGGACGCCGCTGGTCGAAAAGCAGATCCCCGACACGATGAAGGCGCGCGGCATGACCGAGGAACAGGTCAAGCACGACGTGCTGCTTGCTGCACAGCCGACTAAGGAATTCGTCACCGTCGAGGAACTTGCGGCGCTGACGCTGTTCCTGTGCTCGGACGCGGCCAAGCAGATCACCGGCACGACCCTGCCGATGGATGGTGGCTGGACCGCGCAGTAAGGCAGCCATCAAGGCCGTTTCGGGCTACAGGCCATCGCCCCGTAAAAATGCTTTCCCTATCGCCGCCGGATCATTGTATCGTGGCGGCGGCAGTGGAGAAATCGGGAGGTTCTCCGTTGCCGCTCGCCGCGTCCTGGACCGGCGGACGATAAAGGGGAGAGGGAGGAATTTTCCCTGCAAGCCGTCATCAAGCCGTTACCTAGACCTCCTATTTCGAGCCTCGGAACACCATAGCTGCGCCCGTCGATGCACAGCTGTGCAAAGGGTTGAAGATGACGAAAGAAAACTTCCTCGAACTTGCCGAAATCAGCGCCGGGTACGGTGCGTCGCGGGTTCTCGACGGAATAGAGCTGACCATCGCCAAGGGCGAGTTCGTGGCGCTGCTTGGCGCCTCCGGCTGCGGCAAGACCACGTTGCTGCGGGCGATAGCCGGCTTCGTTTCGCCGAGCGCCGGTTCGATCAGGGTCGCCGGCCGCGATGTCACCCGACTGCCTCCCGACAAGCGCGGCATGGCGCTGGTTTTCCAGTCCTACGCGCTGTGGCCGCATATGACGGTGGCGCAGAACATCGGCTACGGGCTGAAGCTCAAACGGCACCCGCGCGCCGAAATCGCGCGGCGCGTCGGCGAGATGGAAAAGCTGCTCGGGCTCGACGGGCTCGGCGACCGCAAGCCGGCACAGCTTTCAGGCGGCCAGCGCCAGCGCGTGGCGCTTGGCCGGGCGCTGGCGATCGATCCGGAAATCCTGCTGCTGGACGAGCCGCTGTCCAATCTCGACGCGCGCATAAGGCTGACCGTGCGCCATGAAATCCGCGCCTTGCAGAAGCGGCTCGGCATCACCGCGGTGCACGTCACGCATGATCGCGAGGAAGCCATGGTGATGGCCGACCGCATCGTCATTCTCGACGCCGGGCGTATCGCGCAACAGGGAACGCCCGAGGCGGTCTACAACCGACCGGCCTCCGCCTTCGTCGCCGCCTTCATGGGGGCGGAGAACCGGGTGGAGCTCTGGGGCCAGCCCTCTTCAGGCCGTTTCGAGATCGAGAGCGGCCCGGCGAATGCCGTCTGCACGGTGCCGCTGGATGGCCGCCCGCTGGCGCGCGGCTTCGTCGAGGCGCGCTTTCGCGCCGAAGCCGCGCAGCTTCTGGCCGGCACCGCTAGGGATGCCGCGCCTGCGGGAACGCTGGAACTCTCCGGCCGCGTCGAAAGCGTCAGTTATCCCGGCGGCCTCTGGCGCCATGCGGTCAGGGTCGGCGACGACGTGGTGCTGGTCGATGCCGGCATGGCTTTCGCCGCCGGCGACGCGGTCAAGATCCGCATCCCCTCGGACGTTCTCTTCCTCTTCAACGCGCCGGCGGCTTCGTCGCCCGCGCCCATCCGTTCCCGGCCGGGCGGCGAGAAAAGCCGCTCCCTGGAAGCATCCGAAGCTTGAACCCTCTTCATCCAAACTGGAGATTTTCCCGTGAAGACAATCCTGCAAGCCGCACTGGCGATCGGCCTGGTGGCGTCGCCCGCCACAGCAGCCGAACTGACCGTTCTCACCGCCGGCGACCAGAACATGGTCGACTACATCAACGACTATCTCGGGCCGCTGTTCGAGAAGGAAAATCCTGGCAATACGGTGCGCGTTGTCGGCACCGGCCCCGGCGATGCCGGCTCGCAGAAAATCACCGAGCGCTTCAAGGCGCAGGCGGATGCCGGCTCGCAGAAATGGGACACCGACGTCGCCGTCGTGCATGAAAAGTTCGCCGGTCCGATGGTCACCGCCGGCTATCTCGAAGCCTATCGGCCGAAGATCGACACCGGCAAGATGGTGACGCGCGCCAATGCCGACATGGCGCTGGGCTCCAATGTCAGCGGATATGTCATGCCGATGTTCAACAGCCAGACCGCGATCGCCTACAATCCGGCGATGGTTCCCAATCCGCCGAAGAGCTATGACGAACTCGTCGCCTGGGCCAAGGAACACCCCAAGCAGTTCGGCTATAACGGCATCAAGGGCGGCGCCTCCGGTGTCAGCTTCGTCATGGGCTGGATCTACGCTTATGGCGAAGGCGACGCCAAGAAGCTGATGAACGGTCCGTTCGACGAGGCCGAGACCAAGAAGTGGGACAAGGCCTTCGCCGGCCTGAAGGAATTCACGGCCAACGCCACGCTGACCCCCGGCAATGCCGGCACGCTCGACATGCTGTCGCGCGGCGAGATCGCCATGGGGCCGGTCTGGGTCGACATGTTCTATTCCTGGCAGGCTGACGGGCGGCTCCCGCCCGAGCTCAAGCTGGTGCTGCCGGCGCCCGGCATGCCTGGCCAGCCGATGCATTATGTGATCCCGGCCAAGAGCCCGAACGAGGCGCTGGCCGAGAAGTTCGTGGCGCTGGCGACCAGCCCGCAGGTACAGGCCGAGGGCATCGTCAAGAAGTTCAACTGGTATCCGGGCATCGACGCCGAGTTCGTCAAGCCGAAGCTCGACGAGGCGACCTGGAACAAGCTGTTCGTCGATATCTCGCCGGAGGATCTGGCGAAATACGGCAAGCCCTTCCCGATTGCCCCCTACAACAATGCGATCCTGGAAGCCTATGAGCGCCAGACCGCGAATTGAGCGCCTGGGCTGAATGCTGAACCCGGACCGCCCGGCTACGCCGGGCGGTCCACGCCCGTCCGTTTTCAAGCGAAGGACCAAAGATGTCGAAACGGCTTCTCGGCCTGCTGCTCGTGCTGCCCGCGCTGGCGGTGATCGTGCTCTTGTTCATCGTACCGCTCGCCGCGTCTGTTGTCGGCGCGTTCGAGGTTGAAGGCGGTTTTGGCACGGGAAACTTCATCAAGTCGTTCGAACTCTACCGCGCCGATACGGTCTTCACCGTGCTCATCGTCAGCCTGTCGACGCTGCTCATCGGTCTGTTTTCGATCGCCATCGGCGGCTATCTGACGCTGGGTGAGAATCCGCGCGCGGTGGCGATCCTGCGCTGGCTCTACCGCTGGCCGATGTTCATCCCCTTCATCGTCGTGGGCCAGATCCTGCGTACCTTCCTCGCCAAGAACGGCCTGATGAACAATCTGCTGATCGGCGCCGGCGTCATCACGCCGATGCAGGCGACCGCCTTTCTCGACTGGCGCGGCATCGTCATCGCCTTCGTCTGGAAACAGGTGCCCTTCGTCGCCCTGCTGGTCGCCGGCGCCATGGCGTCGATCGATCGCGGCACCATCGAAGCCGCTCGCAATCTCGGCGCCTCGCGGCTGCGCATCCTGATCGAGATTGTCGTGCCGCAGGTCGCCACCACGCTCTTGGTCGGCCTTATCCTGTCTTTCGTGACGATGATGTCGGTGCTGTCGGTGCCGCTGATGATCAACGCGCAGTCGCCGACCATGCTGACCGCCGACATCGCTTTCCGCATCAACGCCTATGGCGACTACGGCGTCGCCAACGCGCTCGGGCTGATCTCGCTGGTCATCACGTCGGGTGTCGCCTGGATCTACCTGCGCCACACGATGAAGGAGCGCGCATGAGCATCGCGACACTCTCCGTGCGGCGGAAACTGGGGGTCGACCTGTGGTGGCTGCCCAGGGCCGCCATCCTCGGCCTGCTCGCCTTCATCATCTTCGGCCCGCTTCTCAACCTGTTGCTGTGGACGGTGGCGGAGCGCTGGTACTTTCCCCATGTGCTGCCGCTCGATTATGGCTTCAGCGTCTGGACGCGGGTGTTCTCGCCGCGCGGCAATGCGATGGATTCGCTGCAGAACAGCATTCTGGTAGCGGTGCTGACGGTGATCGTCTCGCTGGCGCTCGCCATACCGGCGGGTTACGCGCTGGCGCGGCTGAAGCTGCCATTGCGCAGCCTGATCCTGCTCGCCTTCCTGATCCCGCAGGCGTTTCCGAACCTGCCCGTCTATGTCAACATCGCGCGCCTGTTCTACCAGATCGGTCTCAACGGCACGATCACCGGCGTGGTGCTGGTGCATGCCGTGCATGGCCTGGTCTATGCGGTGTGGATCGCGACGGCCGCCTTTTCCGCCGTCGATCCCGAACTCGAGCAGGCGGCCCGCTCGATTGGCGCCGGTCCATTGCGCGCCTTTCGCGACGTGACCTTGCCGCTCGCCATGCCAGGCCTGATGGCCAGCGCGATCTTCGTCTTCCTGGAGTCGCTCGATGAGTTCACCGGCAGCTATTTCGTCGGTGCGCCGGATGTGAACATGCTGCCGCTGCTGCTCTACTCGGCGGGCGCCGGCGGCAACTACCAGATCGCCTCGATAACCGCACTTCTGTTGCTCATCCCGTCGATCGGCTTCATGCTGATCGTCGAGCGATTCCTGAAGGCCGATGTCTTGTCGCGGGTTGGCCATTGAACAGCATGAGCATCCACAGATGACCGCAGACAGGAATTCAGGCGACAAGACCCCGGACAAGATTCGCTCGGTCAGCGCGCTGCATGTCGCGCGCCAGGCCGGGGTGTCGCGCTCGGCGGTGTCGCGTGCCTTCACGCCCGGCGCCAGCGTTGCCACAGAGACGCGCGAGAAGATCATGCGCGCGGCCGAGGAACTCGGCTACCAGGTCAACGATCTGGCGCGCGGGCTGCTCGCCAACCAGAGCCGGCTGGTCGGATTGGTGGTGACCAAGCCGGAAGTGGGCTTCCGCGCCCATCTGGCGGCGGCGCTCACCAAGGCGCTGATCCATCGTGGCAATGTTCCCGTGCTGATCAACACCGGCCAGACCGAACAGGAGCTGATCGCGGCCCAGAAGACGCTGCTTGGCCATCGCGCCGAGGCGACGATCATCCTGTCCGGCTCGCCGCCATCGTCTTTCTTCGAACTGGCGCGCCGCAACGGCCAGCCGCTGGTGGTCATCGGCCGGTCCGAACCCGAGGCCGACCACATCCAGACCGACGGCGCCGCCGCGGCGAAACTCGCCGCGTCGCATTTCGTCGCGCACGGCATGACCAGGCTCGGCCTGGCCGGATCGCTGTCGGGCACGCCGACGATCACCGAGCGCGAGGATGCCTTCTGTGCCGAGGCAAAGCGTCTCGGCGCGGAGGTCGCGGTCGTGCGCGGCAACGATACGGATTATGCCGGCGGGTTGCAGGCGGGCCGGTTGCTGATCGATCGTTCAGACAGGCCGCAGGCAATCTTCTGCGTCAACGACCTCATCGCCTTCGGCGTCATGGATCATGCCCGCCAGGCCGGTCTTGCGATACCGGAAGACCTGTCGGTGATCGGCTTCGACGATGTTCCCGAAGCCGGCTGGCTCGCCTACCGGCTGACCACTTTCCGTCAGGATCCTGAGTTGATGGCCGCCAAGGCCGTCGAACTGCTCGACCTTCGGCAACGGCAGCCGGATCTGGCCCCCATCCGCGAGCGCTTCAACGTGCCGCTGGTCGTGCGCGGCAGTTTCGTGCCGCATCACGCGGAATGACCTTCCTTCCGAAATCCTCGAATCGCAGGCCTTTGCCCATGAAAATCATCCAGCTCTCCGACCCGCATCTGATGGCGCCAGGTGGCCTTCTGTATGGCTCCGACCCGCTTGCCAGGCTCGATGCATGTCTCGCGGACATCAGCAGGAACCATGCCGATGCCGATCTGGTGGTTGTATCGGGAGACCTGACCAATGATGGCGAGCGCGCCGCCTACGCCGCGTTGCGGGACAGGCTCGGAAAATTCGCCCCGCCTTGCCGGTTGATGCTCGGCAACCATGACGACCGGGCGCTTTTCCTCGATATGTTTCCGGATGCTCCGGCCGATCGCGGGTTTGTCCAGAGCGTTTTCGACGGCGCCGATGGACGCCTGATCCTGCTCGACACGCTGGACAGCGGGCATGTCGAGGGCAGGTTGTGCCAGTCGCGGCTCGGCTGGCTCGACGAACGGCTGCGGGAGGCGCGCGACCGGCCGGTCTTCCTTTTCATGCACCACCCGCCGTTTCGCATACACATGCCGGTGCTCGATGAAGTCAGGCTCGCAGATGCCGATGCCTTGCATGAGGTTCTGTCGCGCCACGGCAATGTCCGCCACATCTTCGCCGGCCATGTCCATCGGCTGATCGCCGGCAGCTGGCGCGGCATACCGGTCAGCACGCTGCGCAGCACCAATCACCAGACCGGGCTCGATTTTTCAGACAGCTGGCAGCTGGGCCACGAGCCGCCCGCCTATGCCGTCATCTTCATCGATGCGGATGGCGTGATCGTGCATTTCCACGATTTTCCCGTGGGATAAGGCATAAGCGGCCAATGGGAGGCCGACGCCTGTTCCGGCTCGCGGCACCGCTGCCGCAATCGTGATCTGATACGCGTATCACCCCCCTGAAAAATTCTTACCGATTTGTAAGGTCATGGGTTAGAACCGCATTGGGGGTCCATGCGGGGGTCGGTATGCTGGCTATGATTTTTCGCGCGCCGCGCGCGCTTTGCGTTCTCTTTGCTGGTCTTTTCCTGGCTGTATGCGGGCAGGCGCAAGCGGTCGAATTCAAGACGATCACGATCAAGGTGGGCTACGGACCCGGCGGCGGCTATGACCAGACGTCGCGCGTGATCGCGCGCCATTTCGGCCGGTTCCTGCCGGGCAATCCGGATGTCATCGTCCAGAACGTTCCCGGCGGCGGCAGCCTCAAGCTCACCAAGATGGTGCTGGGCAGCGAGCCCGCGGACGGAAGCGTCATCGCGTCGATCAGCGAGGCGATGTCCTACGCCCCGGTGCTTGACCCGCAGAACGCGAATTTCGATCCGCTTGCGCTGCAATGGATCGGTTCGCTCGTTAACGAGCCGGCCTATTGCATGACCGCGAAGAGCACCGGCATCGATACGATGGACAAGTTCCTGCAGTCCGATTTCCTGATCGGCGCGACCGGCAAGAGCAGCGTCACCTATATTTTCGCGGCGCTGGTCAAGAACGGGCTGAAGGCGAAATTCAAGATCGTCACCGGCTTCGACGGCACCGCGGATATCGAACTGGCCATGCAGCGCGGCGAGATCGCTGGGATGTGCGGGGTTTCCAGCTACAACATCTCGGGAAACCGCGACACGCTCAACCTCATCGGAACGTTCGGCTCCGGCCCGGCCGAGGGGCAGAAGCAGTTCGAGCGATTTACCGCCAGGATTCAGGATCCGAAGCTGCAGGAGGCGGCCACGCTTATCGAGACGGCTTTGCACTTCCATCACCCGCTGGTCGTTCCGACGGACACTCCCAAGGAAACCGTCGAGGCGCTCCGCAAGGGGTACATGGAGATGGTCCGCGACCCCGCCTTCCTCGCAGACATCGGCAAGCTCAGCGACATGGCCGTCAACGCCACCAGCGGCGAAGAGATAAGCCAGCTCGTGTCGAAGCAGTTGCAGGTGGATCCGGGGGTGTTCGAGACCGCCAGGGATCTTGTGAAATAAGGCTGGGGCGGGGCTTCGAAAGGTGGACCTGATCCTGACCGCCATCGTCGAGATGGCCCAGCCGTTCCGCATGCTGATGCTGGTGACCGGGGTTTTCGCCGGGCTGATTGTCGGCGTCGTTCCAGGCATTGGCGGGCTGTTCGCCATGGCCCTGCTCATCCCCATGACCTACAATATGGACGCCTATGCGGCCTTCGCGCTGCTGCTCGGCATGGGGTCGGTCAACACCACATCGGACACCATACCGGCAATCCTCTTCGGCGTTCCCGGCTCGGTCGGTGCCGCGGCAACAGTGCTGGATGGCCATGCCATGGCCAAGAAAGGCGAAGCCGCGCGCGCCTTCGGCGCCTCCTATTCCGCGTCGATGATCGGTGGCGTGTTCGGCGCACTGGTGCTCGCGGCGGCCATCCCGGTGATGCGGCCGCTGGTCCTTTATCTCAAGACACCGGACTTCTTCGCCATCTGCGCCTTCGGCCTTTCGATCGTTGCGATGCTGGCGGGAAGCCAGCCGCTCAAGGGGCTGGCGGCGGCGATGTTCGGCATGCTGGCCTCGTTCGTCGGCATCGACGAGATCGCCGGCATCGACCGGTGGACGTTCGGTGAAATCTACCTGTGGGACGGTCTGCCGGTCGCACTGGTGTTTCTCGGCCTGTTCGGCCTGCCCGAACTCGCCTCGCTGCTGTTGCGCGGTTCCATTCAGGGCAACGCCGAGAAGCCGACCTATGCCGGCATGTGGCAAGGCATCATGGATACGGTGCGGGAGTGGCCGCTGGTCCTGCGCTGCAGCACCATAGGCTCGCTGCTCGGTGCGGTTCCCGGCGTCGGCATCGCGGTGCTGGATTGGATCGCCTATGGCTATGCCGCGCGCCGGCCGGGGGCCGGGCCGAAGTTCGGCGAAGGCAATGTCCGGGGCGTCATCGCGCCCGAAAGCGCCAACAACGCCAAGGAAGGCGGCTCGCTTATCCCGACCATCGCTTTCGGCGTGCCGGGTTCGGCTTCCATGAGCATCCTGCTCGGCGCATTCGTGGTGCATGGCCTCGTTCCCGGCCCGGACATGCTCGGCAAGAATGCCGCCCTCACAATGTCGATGGTGTTCAGCATCGCGGTGGCGAACATCGTCGGCGCGGTGACCTGCCTCGTGCTGACGAGGCCGCTGGCCCGCATCGCGCAGGTATCGGCCGCGATACTGGTGCCGCTGGTGGTGACCTTCATCGTGGTCGGCGCATACCAGACCAATATGAGCGCTTTCGACTTCGCCCTGGTCATCGGCGTCGGCGCTGTCGGCATGGCGATGAAGGAACTCAACTGGCCGCGCTCGGCCTTCTCGCTGGGGTTCGTGCTCGGCCCGAGCCTCGAAAACTATTTCTTCCTTGCCTACCAGATTTCCGGCTGGTCGTGGCTTGCCCAGCCGCTGGTGCTGCTGCTGCTCGGGCTGGCGGTGGTCGGCGTCATCAGACAGACGCTCGCGTGGATCAGGGCCAGAAACGCCGGCGGCCCGCTGCCGCCCGCGCTGCCCGACATCGTCGCCGGCGCGGCCATGACGCTGCTGGCGCTCGCCGCCCTGGTGACCGCCGCGACAGGCTTCCCCTTCGAGGCCGCCATCTTCCCCATCATCACGGCCGGACTGCTGGCGGTATTCTCATCGGTCACGACCGTGCAGACGGCGCTGAGGTGGCGTCGCCGCGCGCCGTCCGGCTCCGAATCGCAGGCGTCTCAGGCCCATGGCGAATGGACGCCGGCCACCGAACCGACCATGAAGGGCAATCTGTCAGTCATAGGCCTGTGCCTTGCCCTGGCTGTCCTGATCCTGCTGGTGGGGCATCTGGCGGCGACATTTGTCTTCGTTGCCGGGAGCATCATGCTGCTTGGCGTGAAGTCCTGGCGCAAACCGATCGTGATTGCCGCCGTCACGACGGTATTTGTCTATTCGGTCTTCGACATGCTGGCGTCACAACCCTGGCCGACGCCCTGGCTCGGGCGCGTCACGGGCATATTCTAGCTTATTTCCGCGCCAGCGTTTCGACCAACTGGCGGCGCAGCAGCTTGCCGTTGTCGCTGTATGGCAGGGAGGCAACGAGCCGTATCTCGCGCGGCCGCCGATCCGCCGCGATGTTGGCGCGCAGGAAAGCCTGCAACTCCTCGATCGTCCCCTGTTCTGAAACGATGAAGGCGGCGATCTCCTGTCCCATGGTCTCGTCCGGAAAGCCTGCGACGGCGACATCGCGCACCTTAGGATGCGTGCGGATCAGCTTTTCCAGTTCCTGTGGCGCGACGCTGACTCCGCCGCGAACGATCATGTCGGCTTCCCGGTCGACGATCGTGATAAATCCGTCCGCGTCGAGGAAGCCGATGTCGCCGGGAATGCCCCAGTCGGCGCCCATGATCTGCGGATCGACGAATGGGCGATTGTCGGGCATCAGCACCGCCGACGCCATCGTGGGGGTGCGGGCCTTGATCAGGCCGCGTTCGCCTTGCGGCAGCGCCCGGCCGTCCGCATCGAGAATCTCGATCTGGACGCCTGCCACCGGCCTGCCAGCGCTTTCCGGCTTGGCCAGGATATCCAGGCCCGAGAGCGAGGATATGATGCCGGTCAGGCTCGACGAGTAGCTTATGCGGTATCCCGGCGAGATGTAGCGGTAGGCGGCGATCTTGTCCTCGCCCCTGGCGGGTCCGCCCACGCTGTAGAGCACGGACAGTTGCGGTAGCAGGTGAGTGGCGCGCTCGCCAACCTCCTTGACCATCCGGGCAATGACCGACGGCGCCAGCGCCGTGCCGCTCGCCTGGAACGACAGCAGCGCCTCGATGAGCTCCGAAGGGGTGAACAGAGGCGGGAAGAACCGCACGACGCCGCCGTAGAGCAAATAGCCGAACACCTGGTGTCGCATTGCCGAATAGGAGAGGGCCATCGGCGTCAGGAAGCGCTTGGCGGTGCCTTCCACGACGGCCCGGCGCGCGGCGATGCGGCGGGCCAGCGCCTCATGCGACTGGATATAGGCTTTCGGATCGCCTGTCGTGCCGGACGAGAAGATCAGGAAGGCCGGAATAGCATCGTCCATCGGCGCCTCGGCGCGGAGATCGGGCGAGGAGGCTGTCTTCCAGCCAGCGTCGAAGAGGGCGTTGGGGTAGACTTCGTCGCCAGGCATGGCGCGGCTTTCGAAAATGATCTTCAAGCCGAAGTCGCGGGCCTGCCTGGCGCGCTGGCTTCTGGGCGTTCGAAAGTCGATGACGACAGGGGTGGCGCTGTTCTTCCAGCAGGCAATGATGGAGAGCACGACATCGATGTTGTCGACCATGGCGAGGCCGACGCGGTCGCCGGGCCTGATGCCCGATGCGCCGAAATTGGCAGCCAGGCGCCCGATCTGCGCCAGCGCCTGGGCATAGGTGACCTGTGACCGGTCACCGACCATCGCGACCTTGTCGCCATGGCTGGCGAAGGCCTCCAAAAGCTGCCGGCCAAAACTCATGAATTGAGCCGAACGTCGCGCGCCGCGCCGCGCCGTTCGGCCAGGAAAGCGAGAATTTCCGCGTCGATCGCGTCCATGTTGGCCTTGCGGAATTTGTTGTGCGTGCCCGGCATGACAACCGTTTTCACGCTGGCCTTGTCGGATGCCCAGCCCTTGTAGTCCGCCACCGTCGTGGCGCCCCATTCCGAACTGGCGAGGATCAGGATGTCGCAGGGGTAGGATGACGGCACGAAGCCGGCGGCTGCCTGCAGCAGCGTGCTCTTGTAGGCCTTCTTGCGCAGGTGCCGCCCAAGCCGCGTCTGCCCTAGCCCCACTGTCTTCAGAGCGTCGCGCAGGAGGCGCCAGTAGATCACCTTGCGGGCGATGTTGCGCCGCCTGCCTTCGGTCAGCCGATCATCGGGCATCGGCTTCAGCCAGGCCGAACCCGGCGAGGGTGGGTCGATGAGCACGATCGCCGGCCGCTTGCCGGTTGCCTCGTGGCTCAGCCGGCCGACCTCGATGGCCAGCAGGCCGCCGACGCAGATGCCGCCGACAATGTCGGGATGCCGGCCGGTCACCGATGTCAGGGCCTCGAAGTAATTCGAGCAGATCTCGGCCATGCCGGAATAGGGCGTCTCGCCAGGCTCGGTACCCATGCCGCGCACCGCCATGATGGCGTATTTCTGCTTCAGCTGCCTGCTGAAGCGGTTGGCGAACAGCGCCGAGCCGGTAATGCCGTGGATCATGGCGATCGGTTCGTCACCTGTACTGCCCGAGACCGGCACGATCAGTTCGCGGGCCGGATGCATCGGCACCAGCGAGGCGATCAACCGGCCGAACTCGCGCGGTGTCTGTGCCTCGAGCAGTACGGAAGTTTGCAGCTTGACCCCGAACCGCTTCTGCACGGCAAGCACCAGGGTCTCGGCCATCAGCGAATCGCCGCCGAGATCGAAGAAATTTTCGTCGAGACCGACGCTGGGAACCTGCAATTCGCTGGCGAAAATACCAGCAATCGCATGTGCTGGCGCATCGCCCGGCGACGCGACAGCGCGCGCCCTTGGCTGAACATTCATCGGAAAGCCCCTGACCGATGTCTATGTCGCCTTTTACGCACAGCTGTGTCCAGGGACAACCCCTTGATCCAACGGTGGGCAAAAAGAGCGGCAGGCCTGGCGCTCGAGGGTCAGCGAAATGGGAGCTGAAAGTGCGGTAATTTTGGACATTAGTCTTGACAGAAATACAGATGTTCACTACCCGTCAGGCACTTGAACAAGCCTGCAATGTGGGAGGAATAAGCGGTATGGCTTCCAATATTTCGTTGACGGGCCTTGCCCGCGATCTCGATGAACGCGGCAAGTCGGGCAAGCCTATCCGCATCGGCCTGATCGGTTCTGGCGAGATGGGAACCGACATCGTTACCCGCGTCGCCCATATGTCGGGCATCGAGATCGGCGCCATTTCGGAACTCAACCTGCCTGCCGCCAGCAAGGCTGTGGACATCGCTTTCCAGGAAACCGGCCATGCGCGCGAAGCGTCGAACGCTTCGGCGATGACGGCGGCCATGGAGGCCGGCAAGGTGGCGGTCACCAACGACGCCAGCCTGGTCATCAACAACGACCTGATCGATGTCGTCATCGACGCCACCGGCGTTCCGGCGGTCGGCGCCGAGATCGGCCTGCGCGCCATGGAGCACGGCAAGCATCTGGTGATGATGAATGTCGAGGCCGACGTTACCATCGGCGCCTATCTCAAGAGCGAAGCCGACCGCCTCGGCGTCACCTATTCGCTCGGCGCGGGCGACGAGCCGTCCTCCTGCATGGAGCTGATCGAATTCGTCTCTGCGATGGGCCATCCGATCGTCGCCGCCGGCAAGGGCAAGAACAATCCGCTCAACATCGACGCGACCCCGCCCGCCTATGAGGAAGAAGCCAAGCGCCGGCACATGAATGTGCGCATGCTGGTCGAGTTCGTCGATGGCTCCAAGACCATGGTCGAGATGGCCGCGATCGCCAACGCCACCGGTCTGGTGCCCGACAAGGCGGGCATGCATGGTCCGGCGGCGACGCTGGGCGAACTGAACAAGGTGCTGGTGCCGCAGAAGGATGGCGGCGTGCTGTCCAGGGTCGGTGTCGTCGACTATTCGATCGGCAAGGGTGTCGCGCCCGGCGTCTTCGTCGTCGCCGACATGTCGCATCCGCGCATTTCGGAGCGTATGGAGGATCTGAAGATGGGCAAGGGCCCGTACTTCACCTTCCACCGCCCCTATCACCTGACCTCGCTCGAAGTGCCGCTGACCTGCGCCCGCGTCGTGCTCTACGGCAAGGCCGACATGGTTCCGCTGTCGAAGCCGGTGGCCGAAGTCGCCGCCGTGGCCAAGAAGGACATGCAGCCGGGCGAGAAGCTCGATGCGATCGGCGAATACTGCTACCGCGCCTGGATCATGACGGCGCCGGAAGCGCATGCCGCCAGGGCCATTCCCTGCGGGCTGCTGCAGGGCGGTTCTGTGACCGCGCCGATCAAGAAGGGTGAGCTCATCACCTACGCAAACGCCGCGCCGGCGCCGGGCTCGAAGATCGCCGAGCTGCGCGCCCGCCAGGACAAACTCGTCTACGGAACCGTGGAGGCGTGATCATGGCCGGAGCCAGCAAAGCCGTCGCGGACAGCCGCGCCAACCTGCCTTTCGTCTACCGCCAGTACAGCGCCGAGCAGCTCAAGGAAGTGCTCTACAAGATGTACCTCATCCGCCGCTTCGAAGAGGGCGCGGAAGAAAGCTACATGCGCGGCCTTATCCACGGCACCATGCACCTATCCATCGGCCAGGAAGCCAGCGCCATGGGCATCTGCATGCCGCTGACCGAGGATGACCAGATCACCTCGACGCATCGCGGCCATGGCCACTGCATCGCCAAGGGCGCCGAGGTCAAGCGCATGTTCGCCGAATTCTTCGGCAAGACCACGGGCTACTGCAAGGGCCGTGGCGGCTCGATGCACATCGCCGATGTCGGCAAGGGTAATCTGGGCGCTAACGGCATCGTCGGCGGCGGTATTCCGATCGCGGTCGGCGCGGCGCTCTCCTCCAAGATGATGAAGACCGGCAAGGTCGTGGTCTCCTTCTTCGGCGACGGCGCCAACAATGAGGGCGCCTTCCACGAGGCGCTCAACATGGCGGCGGTCTGGAAGCTGCCTGTCATCTTCGTCTGCGAGAACAACGGCTACGGCATGTCGACGTCGACGGCCCGCTCGACCGCGGTGAAGAACATCGCCGATCGCGCCAGCGCCTATTCGATGCCCGGCGTCATCGTCAACGGCAACATCTTCTCGGAAGTCGCCGAGGCCTCGCATAAAGCCGTCGAGCGCGCGCGCGCCGGCGAAGGGCCAACGCTGATCGAGTCCAAGACCTATCGCCATCGCGGCCATTCCAAGAGCGACCGCAACCGCTATCGCACCAAGGAAGAGATCGAGGACTGGATGTCGAACCGGGATCCGATCACGCTGTTCGAAAACGAGCTGCGGGAATTCGGCTTCATCGATGACAAGGGCATCGAATCCATCCGCGACGCGGTGGCGAAGGAAATCGCCGACGGCATCGAGTTCGCCAAGGCGAGCCCGTCGCCCGATGTGCGCGATACGGCAAACTATGTCTATACGGAGCAGGCGTGATGGATGCGATGGTGCGTGAACTGAGCTACGCCCAGGCGATCCAGGAAGCCATGGCGATCGCCATGGACATGGACGAGCGTGTCTTCCTGATGGGCGAGGATATCGGCGTCTATGGCGGCGCCTTCCAGGTGACCGGCGACCTGGTCGACCGCTACGGCGCCGACAGGGTGCTGGATACGCCGATCTCGGAACTGGGTGGCGCCGGCGTCGCTGTCGGCGCGGCCGTGACCGGCATGCGTCCGATCTTCGAGTTCCAGTTCTCGGATTTCGCCACGCTGGCCATGGAGCAGATCGTCAACCAGGCGGCCAAGATGCGCTTCATGCTCGGCGGCGAGGTTTCCGTGCCGGTGGTGATGCGTTTCCCCGCCGGCTCCGGCACCGGTGCGGCGGCACAGCACAGCCAGAGCCTGGAGGCCTGGCTCGGCCATGTGCCGGGCCTGAAGGTCATCCAGCCGGCGACGCCATACGATGCCAAGGGCATGCTTCTGGCCGCCGTCGCCGATCCCGACCCGGTGATGATCTTCGAGCACAAGCTGCTCTACAAGGCCAAGGGCCCGGTGCCCGAGGGTTATTACACCGTGCCGATCGGCAAGGCCGACATCCGCCGGGAGGGCCGGGATCTCACCATCGTCGCGACCTCGATCATGGTGCAGAAGGCACTGGACGCCGCCGCCACGCTGGAGGCTGAAGGCATCGACGTCGAAGTCGTCGATCTCAGGACCATCCGGCCGATGGACAAGCAGACCGTCATCGACAGCGTCAAGAAGACGTCGCGGATGATGTGCGTCTACGAAGCGGTCAAGACCCTGGGCATCGGCGCCGAGGTCAGCGCCATGATCGCCGAGAGCGAGGCATTCGACTATCTCGACGCGCCGATCGTGCGGCTGGGTGGCGCGGAAACGCCGATCCCCTACAATCCGGAGCTGGAAAAGGCCACGGTGCCGCAGGTTCCCGACATCATCAGCGCCGCGCGCGACCTCGTGAAAGGGGTTCGCTGATCCATGCCGACCGAAGTGATTCTTCCCAAGGTCGACATGGATATGGCGACCGGACAGATCTCGCGCTGGTTCGCCACCGAGGGGCAGCAGGTCAAGAAGGGCGACGTGCTGTTCGAGATCGAGACCGACAAGGCGGCGATGGAAATCGACGCTCCCGCCAGCGGCATATTGCGCGATGTGACCGGCAAGGAAGGCGTCGACATCGCGGTCGGCGCGCCGGTGGCGTGGATTTATGCCGAGGGCGAGGCTTATGGGGATGGTGCCGCTGCGGCCAAGCAGGACGTGGCTCCAATCTCCCCCCTTGTGGGGGAGATATCGGCGAAGCCGACAGAGGGGGGCGCTGTCCCTCCTGCCTCTCATTCTGTCGTGCCCCCCTCTGCCCTGCCGGGCATCTCCCCCACAAGGGGGGAGATCGGCCAATTGCCGTCGGGCGCACGCGCAACACCTTTGGCTCGTCGTCTGGCCCGTGAGGCAGGCCTTGCCCTCGCTAGCATATCAGGCACCGGCCCGCATGGCCGTGTGGTCAAGGCCGATGTCGATGCCGCGATCGCTGGTGGTGGCGCGAAGGCCGCTCCGGCCGCCAAGGCGCCAGCTGCCGCGCCGGCGGCCGCCGCTCCCGCTCCTGCCAAGGCGATGTCGGACGACCAGGT
>NZ_JAFKIC010000377.1 GCF_017306585.1 Mesorhizobium sp.
GACTGCCGAACGCATCCTGGAATCGGTACCTGGGCCGGCGGGAGGCTACAGGCTGGCGCGGCCGGCCGAGCGCATCACGCTGCTCGACATCGTGCTGGCCATCGAGGGCCGTGAACCGGCGTTCCGCTGCGGCGAGATCCGCAAAAACGGTCCGGTCAAGCTCGATGCTTCGGCCTATGTCAAACCCTGCGGCATCAATGCCGCGATGCTGAGGGCGGAGCGCGCCTATCGCGCGGCTCTCGCCGAAACGAGGCTGTCCGACATCGTGGCTGACTACGCGGCGCAGGGCGATCCCAGATCGTTTGCCGCGAGTTGCGCCTTCGTGACGCGTCACCAGCGGCCGCAGAAATCCAGTTCCACCCCGCAAAACCCCAAGCAGATTTAGAGGACATCAAGATGAAACAGAGACTGCAATTCTTCGCCAAGGCGCCCGAGATCATGAAGGCGGTGTCGGCGCTCAACAAGGCGGTCGACGAATGCGGGCTCGAAGTGAGCCTGCTGCACCTGATCAAGCTCAGGGCCTCGCAGATCAACGGCTGCTCCTTCTGCGTCGACATGCACAGCCGCGAGGCGAGGCAAGATGGCGAGACCGAGCAGCGGCTCTATCTCGTCGCGGCCTGGAAGGAATCGCCGCTGTTTTCCGAGCGCGAGCGCGCAGCGCTTGCCTGGACAGAGGCGGTGACGCTGATCGCCGGCAATGGCGTTCCGGACGAGCTCTACGCCAGGACGCTGGAACACTTTTCGGAAGAGGAACTGGTCAAGCTCTCGGTGGCGGTCGGCATGATCAACACCTGGAACCGGCTCTGCGTCCCTTTCCAGGCGATCCATCCGACGCCGGCCGCCAAGGCGGCCTGAGCCACCCACGTTTTTCAGGAGGCGCCGCCGATGCGGCGGCGCTCCCGTTATTTCAGGGGGAGAGTTTCATGCCAGCCGATTTGCCTTCGACTTTGTTGTTCCTTGGCCGCCTGTTGCTCGGCGGCGCCTTCGTCTTCGCCGGCCTGCGCAACATCCAGAACGCCGCCTTCCTCACTGGCCTAATGGCCGCGCGCGGCGTGCCGCAGGCGCGGCTGGCGCTGTGGGCCGGCATCGTCCTGCAGGTCATTGCCGGCGCCCTGGTGATGGCGGGCCTGTGGACCGGGATCGCCAGCGCCGTGGTGGTGCTGTTTCTTATCGCCGCCACGCCGATGTTCCACAATTTCTGTGACCATCAGGGACCGGACCGGGCAGCGCGCATTAACGGCTTCGTCGGCAATGTCGCGCTGGGTGGCGGGTTCCTGACGCTGATCGCGCAGTCGCTCTGAAGGGCGGAGCTAGGCGGCAAACCGCAAGCCGCCGTCGCAGGTCAACACCTGGCCGGTCATGAAGCCGTTGGAGACGAGGAAGGCTATCGCCGAGGCGACATCCTCGGCGCGGCCGATCCTGCCCACGGGGGTCTTCTCCGCATATTCGGCAAAGACCGCCTGCCGCTGATCATCGGGCAAAAAGTCCCACCACGGCGTGTCGATGACGCCGGGCGCCACGACATTGACGCGCAGCGGCTTCAGCTCTACCGCCAGGATCGGCGCCACGGTCAGCAGCATGCCGTTGATGGCGCCAATGCCGGCGACACCGGGCATCGCGACCTGCGCCGACACCGCGGAGATAAAGGTCACCGAGCCGGACTTGCTTAGTGTCGGCAGGGCCGCCTGCAGGCAGGAGAGCTGCGGGCGCACCTTTTCGTCGACGCCGCTGGCAATATCGGCAAGGTCGAGGGTCTCGAACGGGCCAAGGCCCTTGCCGCCGCTCGCGGCCAGAACGAGATGATCAAACGGACCGAGGCGTTCGAAGAACTGGCGCACCTCTTCCGGCTTCGAAGCGTCGAATGCCGCCTTGTCGGCGGCGCCGCCGAGGGTCTTCCAGGCGCTGACGAGTTTTTCCTGGTTGCGCCCGGTGATCGTCACTTTCATGCCCGGACCGAGCAGTTTGCGCGCCGTCGCCAGGCCGATGCTGATCGTGTTCATCACCT
>NZ_JAFKIC010000378.1 GCF_017306585.1 Mesorhizobium sp.
CCCGGGCGGCCTGCTTGGCCTCGACCGGAATCGCATCCTCGAGATTGCCGAGCACGATATCGACCTGGCCGGCGAGCTCGGGAACCTTGGCCCGCACCTTTTCGAGATGGGGCGGGACGAAATGGATCATCCGCTCCAGGCGCAGCGGCGGCTCCCGATAGGGCTCCGGCGCACCGATCGCCAGGGGGCGGGAGAACTGGCGGGGCGTCTTCGTGCTCAGGTTCGGCTCCATGCTGCGCTGCAGCGAATGTGGCCGAGCATGCTGGCGGCGTCCACTGGGCTTTGGGATAGAGATCTAGAGCGTGCTTCGTTTACACGGCATCATAGCCTGCGTTTGTGATGTAGTTTGCACATTCTGCTGGTGAGACGAGGTTGAGCAGATCGCCGAGTTTTTGCCAGGTTGCCTCGACGGTTCTGGGCTCGGCGTTTCGCATCCAGTGCTTGAGCTTGGCGAAGAGCTGCTCGATCGGGTTCAGGTCGGGGCTGTAGGGCGGCAGGAAGAGCATGTGCGCGCCGGCCTGGCGGATGGCGCGGCGGGCGGCCTTCCCCTTATGGCTGCCGAGATTGTCGAGGATGACGATATCGCCCTGGGCGAGCGTCGGGGCCAGAACCTGCTCGGCATAAAGCGCGAACAGTTCGCCATTGATCGGACCGTCGATGACGAGGGGCGCGTCGATGCGGTCGATCCTGAGCGCGCCGATGAAGGTGAGCGTCTTCCAATGACCATGCGGCGTGAGGGCGGGAAGGCGCTGGCCCTTCGGTCCCCAGCCGCGCAATGGCGCCATGTTGGTCTTGATCCAGGTTTCGTCGATGAAGACGAGGCGGCGCGGATCGATCCTGGCCTGATGCGCCTTCCAACGCTCACGCTTGCGGGCGATATCAGGCCGGGTCTGCTCGGCTGGCAGCACGGTTTTTTTTGAAGCTCAGCCCTTCGGCATGCAGGAACGCCCAGACCATGCGCCGGTCGCTCTTGATCCCGCGCGCCTGCAACTCGGCCGTCAAACCGCGCGTCGTGAAAGGGCCTGACCCACAGCGCTCGCGCAGCCAGTCCGCCACCTCCCCGGACAGCCGCGGCTTCTTGTGCCCACCGATCTTGCCGTGATCGAGCGAGCCAGTCTGCGCCTTGAGCCTGCGCCACTTCGAAACACAGGACGGGCTGATCTTCAGTGCCGCTCCGATCGAACGGATACTCTCCCCGGCATCGAACCGCGCCAGAGCCCGCTCACGGAGATCCTCTGAGTAAGGTCGCGTCATACCTGCCGGCCGCCTTCTCCCGGCAGATATCTTGAATCACGATCAAGATGATTTGCGAATCCCGATTCCGCCAAAAATCAGCGCGCTCTAGAGCATCGGACCGAAAAGTGGACTCCGATTTTCGGAAAACTCCGATGCGATAACAATGAGATAGATCACCGTGACCGCGTCCGAGCCGACGCGCGGCGCTCTAGCCGCCGAAAGACCAGCGCGCCTCAGATACCGCGATCGAAGCGGATTTCGCCGGAGGCGGTCTTCAGGACGAGCCGACCCTCGACCAGGTCCCATTGCCGGGCGCCGCGCAACGCCAGCGGGAAGCTGCGCTCGAAATCCATCACCGCCTTGTCGCAGGCGCGCTTTGTCACTGCGACCGGCCCGACCGCAAAGCCCTGCTGGCGCAACGGATAGGCCGAGGCCGAATAGGTATTGCAGCCGGAGAAGCCGGTGCCGCGCAGATTGGCGTCGACCTTCAGCGTGATCCGCCGGTCGTTCAGCGGCTTGCCGTTGAACTGGACCGCCGTCCAGGACGCATCGAGCGGGAAGTTCTTCTGCTGCTTGGGCGGCGGCGCCGGCTGTCCTTGGTCCGGAATCTGCGAGGGGCGCTGACGGCCCTGCGCGAGGGCGTCACCGGCCAGAGCCGGCAACAGGGAAAAGGCGATGGCGGCCGCAAGGCCGAGGCGCGACTGCATGCTCAACTGGTCCAAACCCCGGATTGGAAATAGCGCGACGGGCAAAGGTTAGTTC
>NZ_JAFKIC010000379.1 GCF_017306585.1 Mesorhizobium sp.
CGGCGCCATCTCCCTGGTGCTGGTGTGCCTGCTGCCGGAGTTCCTGACCTCGGCGACTGGCGTACCATTCTACCTCGGTGGCACATCGCTTCTGATCGTGGTCAGTGTCACGCTCGATACGGTTGCGCAGATTCAGGGCCACCTGATCGCGCACCAGTATGAAGGCCTGATCAAGAAGTCGAAGCTGCGCGGGGGGAAGAAAGCCAGATGAGGTTGATTTTGCTTGGGCCGCCAGGAGCGGGCAAGGGGACACAAGCACAAAGACTGGTAGAAAAGCACGGCATACCCCAGCTCTCGACGGGTGACATGCTGCGTGCCGCCGTTCAGGCGGGTACCGAGGTCGGCAAGCGCGCCAAGGCGGTCATGGATGCCGGCGAACTGGTGTCGGACGCCATCGTCAACGCCATCGTCGCGGAGCGAATCGACCAGGCGGACTGCGCCAAGGGGTTCATCCTTGACGGTTATCCGCGCACCCTGGTGCAGGCCGATGCGGTTGAATCGATGCTTTCCGAACGCGGCATTGGTCTCGACACGGTCGTCGAACTGGTCGTCGACGACAGGGCTTTGGTCGGACGCATCGTCAAGCGCGCCGAGGACGCCAAGGCCGCCGGCCAGCCGGTGCGCAAGGACGACAATCCCGCTGTGTTTGAAGAGCGCCTGCGGGAGTACTACAAGAAGACCGCGCCGCTGACGGGCTACTACTACGCCAAGGGCAAGCTCAAGACCGTCGACGGCATGGCCAGCATCGACGCGGTGACCGCCGAGATCGAAGGCGTGCTGACCGCGGCCGGCAAGGCGCGGTAAGCGGAAAATTAAGTTTTGGCTTGACGGGGACGGCCCGCTGAGGTATGGCGGCCCGTCTTCCAGTCAGGCGTGAACTTTGCTTGTCCGCAAGGGCAAGGCGATGGCTTTGAACTGGAAACTCCCGCAAGGGCCGGCCTCCACCGGACGCGGGGCAATTTGAACAGCGCCCGACCTCCTTTCCAGGCTGGTTGGCCCACATGGAGAAGAGAAGAAGATGGCTCGTATAGCCGGCGTCAACATTCCGACCAACAAGCGCGTCGTCATTGCGCTTCAGTACATTCACGGCATTGGCAAGAAGTTCGCCCAGGAGATCGTCGACAAGGTCGGCATCCCGGCCGAGCGCCGCGTCAACCAGCTGACCGACGCGGAAGTGCTGCAGATCCGCGAAACCATCGACCGCGACTACCAGGTCGAAGGCGACCTGCGCCGTGAAGTCTCGATGAACATCAAGCGCCTGATGGACCTCGGCTGCTACCGCGGCCTGCGTCACCGCCGTTCGCTGCCGGTTCGCGGCCAGCGCACGCACACCAATGCGCGCACCCGCAAGGGCCCGGCCAAGTCGATCGCCGGCAAGAAGAAGTAATTTAGGGGAGTAGGGGAATAGGGCAGTAAGGCAGTAGGGATTGTTTTCCCTATTCCCTTACTGCCTTACTCCCCTACTGCCTTTCCTAGGTGGAGCCGCTGGCATTACGGCGGTGTAGAGATCAACTGAAAGGACTACCATGGCCAAGGAAGCCGCACGTGTTCGCCGCCGCGAACGCAAGAACATCTCGTCGGGCGTTGCCCACGTCAATTCGACCTTCAACAACACGATGATCACCATCACCGACGCGCAGGGCAATTCGATTGCCTGGTCGTCGGCTGGCGCCCAGGGCTTCAAGGGTTCGCGCAAGTCGACCCCGTTCGCCGCCCAGATGGCAGCCGAAGACGTTGCCAAGAAGGCGCAGGAACACGGCATGCGCATGCTCGAAGTCGAGGTCTGCGGACCGGGCTCGGGCCGTGAATCGGCGCTGCGCGCCCTGCAGGCCGCCGGCTTCACCATCACCTCGATCCGTGATGTGACGCCGATCCCGCACAATGGCTGCCGCCCGCGCAAGAAGCGCCGCGTCTAATTGTCGAACGCCGCGCGAACGCCACAAGGCGTTCCTCCACGGTATTCCAGGTCGCCCGCCACGATTGGATGGTGGCGGG
>NZ_JAFKIC010000163.1 GCF_017306585.1 Mesorhizobium sp.
TGGTCTACGACACCGGCAACGACGTGCCGCGCAAGACCATGAAGGCGCTGATGCAGCGCTCCGACGGCCCGGCGATCCGCGACACGGCCATATGGCTCGCCGCCCTCATTATCAGCGGCGCCGGCGGCGCCTGGTTCTGGGGCACTTGGTGGTGCGTGCCGTTCTTCTTCGTCTATGGCGTGCTTTACGGCTCATCCACCGATTCCCGCTGGCACGAATGCGGCCATGGCACGGCTTTCCGTACCCAATGGATGAATGATGCGGTCTATCAGATCGCCTGTTTCATGATCATGCGCAATCCGGTGACCTGGCGCTGGAGCCATACGCGTCATCACACCGACACCATCATCGTCGGCCGCGATCCGGAAATCTCGGTCATGCGGCCGCCGGACCTTGTGCGCGCGCTTCTTGGCTTCGTCGGGGTGCTCGATGCCTGGCACGCGATGTCGGACATGCTGCGCAACACCGCCGGAAATATCAGCGCGGCCGAAAAGACCTTCATTCCCGAGCAGGAACAGAAGAAGGCGATCCGCATCGCCCGCATCTGGACCGCGATCTATGCCGCGACCGTCGTCCTGGCGCTGTATTTCGGGTCTTTCCTGCCCTTGATGCTGGTCGGCCTGCCCAGGCTCTATGGCGCCTGGCATCACGTCATGGTCGGGCTGCTGCAGCATGGCGGCCTGGCGGACAATGTCACCGACCATAGGCTCAACAGCCGCACCGTCTACATGAACCCGGTCAGCCGTTTCATTTACTGGAACATGAACTATCACGTCGAGCATCACATGTTCCCGATGGTCCCCTATCATGCGCTGCCCAGGCTGCATGAGCTGATCAAGCACGATCTGCCGGCGCCGACCCCGTCGATCCTGGCTGGCTACCGCGAGATGATCCCGGTGTTCCTGCGCCAGCTGCGCAACGAGGACTATTTCCTCAAGCGAGAGCTGCCGCCGACCGCCAGGCCCTACCGCGAGGAATTCCACAATGACGCCGTCGCCGCTGCGGCGGAATGACACCGAACGACCGCATGGGAGGATGAAATGAGCGACTGGGTCGAGGCCTGCGCCGCCGACGATATCGACGAAGAGGACGTGATGCGCTTCGACCATGGCGGGCGCACCTTCGCCATCTATCGCAGCCCCGACGACGAGTTTTTCGCCACCGATGGCCTGTGCACGCATGAGAAGGTGCATCTGGCCGACGGGCTGGTGATGGACGACATCATCGAATGCCCCAAGCACAATGGCCGCTTCAACTACAAGACCGGTGCGGCCAGGGGCGCCCCCGTCTGCGTCAACCTCAGAACCTATCCGGTCAAGGTCGACGCGGGCAAAGTCCTCATTCAGATCGGATGACCGAGATGGCGCGGGGAATGGTCATCATCGGCGCCGGCGAATGCGGCGGGCGGGCCGCGCTCGCGCTGCGCGACCTCGGCTATGACGGGCCGGTGACACTGGTCGGCGACGAGCCGCATTTGCCCTACGAAAGGCCGCCTCTGTCGAAAGAGGCAATGGCGAGCGACGCGCCCGAGATCAAGGCGATCGCCAGCGACGACCTGCTGGCCGAAAAATCGATCCGGCATCTCCATTCCGTGCGCGCAGTGGCGATCGACCGAGCGGCGCATGAGGTGCGCCTTTCGGACGGGTCTTCGCTTTCCTATGACAAGCTCCTGCTGGCGACAGGTTCGACCCCGCGCAAGCTGCCGATGCCCGGCCTTGGCGCGCGCTGCGTTTACCTCAGAACCTTCGCCGACGCGCTCGCCATCCGCGCCCACCTTCGGCCCGGCAACCGTGTCGCTGTCATCGGCGGCGGCTTCATCGGTCTCGAACTCGCCGCGTCCGCCCGCAAACTGGGCTCTTCTGTCACCGTCATCGAGGCGCAGCCGCGCATCCTGATGCGTGGCGTCCCGGCCGAGATCGCGGCAGTCGTTCATGACGCGCATGTCGCCCAGGGCGTCGACATCCTCTGCGGGGACGGCATTGCCGCCATTGCCGACAACGGCAAGGAGGTGTGCGTAACGCTTGCCGGCGGCCGGGAAATCACGGCCGATCTCGCCATCATCGGCATCGGCGCCGTGCCGGTCACCGGTCTCGCCGCTGAAGCCGGCCTGGCGATCGACAATGGCATATCAGTCGACGCGCAACTCCTTACCAGCGATCCAGACATCTTCGCCGCCGGCGACTGCTGTTCGTTCCCGCTCGCCGTCTATGGCGGCCGCCGCGTGCGGTTGGAAGCCTGGCGCAACGCGCAGGAACAGGGCGCGCTGGCGGCCAGGAACATGCTCGGCGCTGGCGAGGCGCATGCCGATGTGCCGTGGTTCTGGTCGGATCAGTATGGCCTGTCGCTGCAGATCGCGGGGCTTACCGATGAAGGCCGCACAATGGTGCGCCGCGATCTCGGCGAAAGCGCCTTCATTCTCTTTCACCTTGCCGGGGATGGCAGGCTGGTGGCGGCCAGCGGCATAGGTCCGGGCAATGCGGTGGCGCGCGATATCAGGCTGGCCGAAATGCTGATCGCCAGACGGGCCAGCCCGGCGCCGGAGGCGCTTGGATCGCCCGAAGTCAAGCTGAAGGCGTTGCTGGCGGCCTGAGGCGTGCTAGCTTGAGCAGGTTCCTCAAGGTCGCCGCTCATGCCCTATTCGGTTCTCTATGGCCTCTCGATCGCCCAGATCATGGATGATTTCGCCACCGCCGAAGAGGCGATCGCGCGGCTCGCAGCGTTGCGGAGCGGGAATGCCGCAGGCATCATGATCCTGGACGGAGAGGGCGCCGAAATCACCGAGGCAGATCTGAACGCGCGCGCCGCAACCGAAGGCGGCGACGGCCGGAAACAGGTCTAGAACAGCGCCTTCAGCTCCGGCAGCTTGTCGTTGACCAGCCAGCCATAATAATTTTCTTCGGGCAGCTTCGCCTGTTCGCCGGCGGCGCGGCGCTTGTCGTTTTCGGCTTTCAGCGCATAGGCGCGCTGCTCCGGATTGCCGACATTGTAGAGCGTGGCGGTGAGGCCCGGATTGCCCGAAATGTCGAAGCCGGCGATGCTCTTATAGGCGTCGATCGATTTCCTGATCGTCGCCGCGACGTAAGGCAGCGTCAGATCGGGATCCATGATGGTCTTGTAGACCGAATTGGGGTCGGCGACGTCGAGCTTCGGCAGGCCGGAAACCTTGTGCACGAGGTCGCTCATCTGCAGGGCGGTCAGGGGATTGAGCTGGCCGAGGCCGAAGGTCTGGCCGGCATAGTAGGGCTGGAAGAAGGTGGCGCCGAAGCGGTTGTCCGGAAAGTCCTCGCCGCCGACGGTCTTGCCGCGAAACGCGCGGTTCCAGACCTGCTCGCGGCATTCCCACAGATCATAGCTGTCGGACATCGAGGCGCATTTCTTGAATTCCGGCCGCTGCACGAAATCGCTGACATCCTCGCCATTATAGGCGAAGGACAGCTTGCTCGAGAGATACGAGATCGCCTTGACGTAATAGGTCTGCAGCCGGTCATAGGCGTCGACATTGTAGGTGTGTTCGCCGACGATGGCGCCGACGATATGCATGGGATCGATGCCGTAGGCACTCGCCGCCTTCTTGATCTTGGCGCGCAGGTCGGGGTCGTTCTGCAGCAGGGCATAGACCTTGCGATACTTGGCCTGGAAGGTGGTGTTGGTGGCCTGCGTGCGCCGGCTGGACGCGCCGGGAATGTCCGGCTGCTCGGCATTGCGATTTCCCGGCGGCACCAATGTCGCCGCCTCGGCGGCAAAAATCGTCGCCGCCAGCGTCAAACCGAGAATGACCAGCACCAGTTTTTTCATGCGCCCGCCGCCTGCATATATCGCGGGCAAACTAGGTAAAGCTCAGGGTTGAGTCGAGAGCGCCACTTCGCCCGGCAAGACGAAAGGTGGCCAGATGGTACCATCTGGCCACAGTGCGGATGTCGGAGGCAAAGACCGGCGCCGGGAGGTGCCGGCGCTGTTCTTCAAAGGATAAAGCGCGACAGATCGGTGTTCCTCGAGAGGTCGCCGACATGCTTCTGCACATAGGCGGCGTCAATGGTGACCGCGGTGCCGTTGCGGTCGGGCGCGTCGTAGGAAATCTCGTCCAGCACCCGCTCCATCACCGTCTGCAGCCGTCTCGCGCCGATGTTCTCGACGCTGGCGTTGAGATCGACCGCGATGCCGGCCAGCGAATCGATGGCATCGTCGGTGAAGGTCAGTTCGACGCCTTCGGTCTTCATCAGCGCGATATACTGCTTGATCAGGCTGGCCTCGGTCTCGGTCAGGATGCGGACGAAGTCTTCCTTCTCCAGCGCGCGCAGCTCGACCCGGATCGGCAGGCGGCCCTGCAATTCCGGCAACAGGTCCGACGGCTTGGAAACGTGGAACGCGCCCGAGGCGATGAACAGGATGTGGTCGGTCTTCACCGGTCCATACTTAGTCGCCACCGTTGTGCCCTCCACTAGCGGCAGCACGTCGCGCTGCACGCCTTCGCGCGAAGGCCCACCCGAAATGTCCGACCGCGCGGCGATCTTGTCGATCTCGTCGAGGAAGACGATGCCGTCATTCTCCGTTGCGTCGAGCGCCCGGCGCACCACCTCGTCCTGGTCGAGCAGCTTGTCGGATTCGTCGTTGACCAGAAGGTCGTAGGATTCCTTGACCGTCGTCTTGCGCTGCTTGGTCTTCTTGCCGCCCATCGCCTTCGACAGCATGTCGTTGATGTTGAGCACGCCGATATTGGCGCCCGGCATGCCGGGGATCTCGAAGCCGGGCATGCCGCCGGTGCCGGTGTCGGCGACCTCGATCTCGATCTCCTTGTCGTCGAGTTCGCCGTCGCGCAGCTTTTTGCGGAAGGAGTCCTTGGTCGCCGGGCTCGCCGTCTTGCCGACCAGCGCTTCCAGCACCCGTTCCTCGGCGTTGACATGGGCGCGCGCCTTGACGTCCTCACGCATCTTCTCGCGCACCAGGCCGATGGCGACCTCGACAAGGTCGCGTACGATCTGCTCGACATCGCGGCCGACATAGCCGACCTCGGTGAACTTGGTGGCCTCGACCTTGACGAAAGGCGCGCCGGCGAGCCGCGCCAGGCGGCGCGATATCTCGGTCTTGCCGACGCCGGTCGGCCCGATCATCAGGATGTTCTTCGGCATCACCTCTTCGCGCATCTGGCCCTGCAACTGCTGGCGGCGCCAGCGGTTGCGCAACGCAATGGCCACGGCGCGCTTGGCGTCCTTCTGGCCGATGATGAAACGGTCGAGTTCCGAAACGATTTCACGGGGGGAGAATGTGCTCATATCACTCAAATTCCACTTTGCCACTGCTTGATGGCCTCGAACGGATGCAGCAGCATGATCACGTTGAGTGTCAGATTGTCCCGGATGAGGTAGCCGGTACCCAGTTCGAAAAGGATGGCGAGGCTGACGATCACCCATATAGGTAGCTTTCGCGCCATCACAAATCCCAGCACCATGGCCAGTGTGTCGGACACCGAATTGATGATCGAGTCGCCGTAATAGTCGAGCGAGATGGTGCCGGCGCGGTAGCGGTCGATGATGAACGGGCTGTTCTCCAGCAGCTCCCAGCCGCCTTCGATAAGCACGGCGAATGCCAGCCTGAGCCCGATCGGCGAACGCGGGAACAGGAAGCGCGCCAGCGCATAGAACAGGAAGCCATGGATGATGTGCGAGAAGGTGTACCAGTCCGAAATGTGCTGGGAATTCTCCGAGCTGTTCACCACGCCATGCCAGAGCTTGACGTAGCCGCAGGTGCAGATCGGCGGATGACCCATCAGGTAGAGCGTCACCGCCTGGACGACGATCAGGCCGGCGACGATCAGCAGCCCCATCCGCCAGCTGTTTTCGTAGGCCGAGAGGTCCTTATCCTCGCCGGATGCGTTCATGCTATTCCCCCTCTTGCGCGTCGACGTCTTCGGCATCGCCCTCTTCGGCATCAATCGCCATCAGCACGACGTCGCCATAGATGGAATGCCTGCGGTCGACGGCCCGGAACCCGGCCTTTTCATAGGCGCGGATGGCCCTGATATTGGCGGGATCGGGATCGATGATGACGCGCGGCACGCCTTCCTCGAACAGCTCTTCCACGAACTGGCGCACAATTGCCGAGCCATGGCCGATGCCAACCAGCTCCGGCGGCCCGATCATCAGATCGATGCCGAGCGTGCCGAACGGCTGGTCGGCATAGGGATGATCGTCCTCCAGGTGCGGATCGTAGCTCTGCAGATAGGCGATCGGCATGCCGTCGAGCTCGACGATCAGCGGCTCGACCGACACGGAATCGATGTGCTCGCGGATATCAGCGATTTCCTTGTCCGCATCGTCCCACCACTGCGCCGCATGCGGCTGTCTGAGCCAGCCGGCGATCATCGGCAGGTCCTTTTGCGTGACCGGCCGAAAATCGTATGGCTGAAAATGTTCAGGCGGCATCGAGCGTTTCGACGACGAAATTGTTGTTGGTGTAGACGCAGATGTCGGACGCGATCTGCATCGCCTTGCGGGCGATCTCCTCGGCATCCTTGTCGGTGTCCATCAGCGCGCGCGCCGCGGCCAGCGCGTAATTGCCGCCCGAGCCGATGGCCATGACGCCATGTTCGGGTTCGAGAACATCGCCATTGCCGGTCAGCGCCAGCGACACCGATTTGTCTGCCACCAGCATCATCGCTTCCAGCCGGCGCAGATAGCGGTCGGTGCGCCAGTCCTTGGCGAGTTCGACGCAGGCGCGCGTCAACTGGTCGGGATACTGTTCAAGCTTGGCTTCCAGCCGTTCCAGCAGCGTGAAGGCGTCCGCCGTGGCGCCGGCGAAACCGGCGATGACATTGCCGCCCTTGCCGATGCGGCGCACCTTGCGGGCATTGCCCTTCATGATGGTCTGGCCAAGGCTGACCTGGCCGTCGCCGGCGATCACCACCTTGTTGCCCTTGCGCACCGTCACGATGGTCGTGGCGTGCATGGTCAGTTCATTGGACATGTCCTGGCTCCGATTCGCGCGATCCCAAAAAGGCGATTGGCGCGGTACGAGTAAAGTTTGATCGGCCATATGTATGCATGGGGCCAATGATTGCAAATCGCGTCCCCGGCACGGCCGATAGCCCGGCGCAACGCAACTGGCAATCGCCGGATCATGCTGATAGAAGGCTTTCGTTTTCAAGCCCGCGGGCACTTGAAGCCCGTGAACCGGCCACCATGTGAACCACTGGGACAAGGATGAAATGATGGCGCCCCGTTCCGCCGAAGCAAGCCGCAAGACCAGGGAAACCGACATTTCCGTGTCGGTCCATGTCGACGGCTCCGGCAAGTCGGACATCGCAACGGGCGTCGGCTTCTTCGACCATATGCTGGACCAGCTCTCGCGCCATTCCCTGATCGACATGACGGTCAAGGCCAAGGGCGACCTGCATATAGACGACCACCACACCGTCGAGGATACCGGCATCGCGCTTGGCCAGGCGCTGACCAAGGCGCTGGGCGAGCGGCGCGGCATCATGCGCTACGCCTCGATCGACCTCGCCATGGACGAGACGCTGACGCGTGCGGCGATCGATGTCTCGGGCCGCCCCTTCCTGGTCTGGAACGTGTCGTTCTCGTCGCCCAAGATCGGCACTTTCGACACCGAGCTGGTGCGCGAATTCTTCCAGGCGCTTGCCCAGAATGCCGGCATCACGTTGCATGTCACCAACCATTACGGCGCCAACAACCATCATATCGCCGAAACCTGCTTCAAGGCGGTGGCGCGCGCGCTGCGTGCGGCATTGGAACGCGACCCGCGCCAGCCGGACGCGGTTCCTTCCACCAAGGGTTCGTTGAAGGGATAGCGTCATGGCTGCCTACGTCGTCATGGAACCGCCCGGCCGCAGCGAGAAGGTCGACACTACGGCCTTCATCCGCGACGGCTTCACCTGGCTGGGGTTTCTGGTGCCGCCGCTGTGGCTTGCCTGGAATCGGCTCTGGGTCGAGGCAGGATTTGCCTTTGTTGTCATGGGCGCGCTTTCCATGCTCGGCCAGAAGCTTGGCCTGGGTGTCGCCGGTTCGCTCCTGTCCTTGCTCGTCTCGCTCTATGTCGGTTTGGAAGGGCAGGGCCTGCGCATCTCGGCCCTGCGTCGGCGCGGGTGGCATGAATGGGGCGTGGTTCATGCCGGCCGCATCGATGACGCGGACACGCGCTATGCCCTCGAAGTCGAAGGCCATGCCGACGAAGCCGCGGCCGCGCCCCGCATGGTCCCGGATGCCGCATTGGCGCGCCCGGCGCAGCCCGGCATGGCGCTGGGACTGAATCACATTCCGGGACGGCCCTGAGATGCGGGTAGCAATCATCGACTACGGTTCGGGCAATCTGCGCTCGGCCACCAAGGCCTTCGAACGCGCCGCGCGCGAAGCCGGCATAGAGGCGCAGATCGACCTGACGGCCGACGCCGACCGGGTGCGCACAGCCGACCGCGTCGTGCTGCCCGGCGTCGGCGCCTATGCCGATTGCGCGGCCGGCCTGCGCGCGGTCGACGGCATGTGGGAAGCGGTCGAGGACGTCGCTGTTCGTAAGGGGCGGCCGTTCCTGGGCATCTGCGTCGGCATGCAATTGATGTCCGGTCGCGGGCTGGAGAAGACCATCACCAACGGCTTTGGCTGGATATCGGGCGACGTCAAGGAGATCACGCCGGCCGATCCCGCGCTGAAAATCCCGCAGATCGGCTGGAACACCATCGAACTCAGGCGCGAGCACCCGCTCTTTGCCGGCATTCCGACAGGACCTGCGGGGCTGCACGCCTATTTCGTCCACTCCTATCATCTCGATGCGCTCAAGGCGGACGAGGTTCTGGCCGTCGCCGACTATGGCGGTCCGGTGACCGCCGCCGTTACCCGCGACAACCTCGCCGGCACGCAGTTCCATCCGGAAAAGAGCCAGACGCTTGGCCTGGCGCTGATCACCAATTTCCTGAGATGGAGGCCGTGATGAGCCACTCGCGCCGGACGATGGCGCTGTCCCTCATTGGCAATTCTGGCGCCCAGGCTTTCAAGGAGCGCAGCGCAGCATGATCCTGTTTCCCGCCATCGACCTCAAGGACGGCAAATGCGTGCGCCTCAAGCACGGCGACATGGCGACCGCGACCATTTACAACGATGATCCCGCCGCGCAGGCTAGGGCTTTCGAGGATCAGGGCTTTGAATGGCTGCACGTGGTCGACCTCAACGGCGCCTTCAAGGGCCAAAGCGTCAACAGTGCCGCGGTCGGCGCCATCCTCAAGGCGACGAAGAACCCGGTGCAGCTCGGTGGCGGCATCCGCACGCTCGAACAGATTGAGGACTGGCTCGACCGGGGGCTTGCCCGCGTCATCCTGGGCACCGTGGCGGTGCGCGATCCAGACCTCGTCAAACAGGCCTGCAAGGCTTTCCCGGGCAAGATCGCCGTCGGCATCGACGCCAAGGGGGGCAAGGTGGCCGTCGAGGGCTGGGCCGAGGCCTCCAGCCTCGGCGTCGTCGAACTGGCGAGGAAATTCGAGGGCGCCGGCGTCGCCGCCATCATCTACACCGATATCGACCGTGACGGCGTGCTGACCGGCATCAACTGGGATGCCACCATCGATCTCGCCGAGGCCGTGTCGATCCCGGTCATCGCCTCGGGCGGGCTCGCCTCGATCGCCGATATCGTGCGCATGACCATGCCGGACGCGCAAAAGCTCGAGGGCGCGATATCGGGCCGCGCGCTCTATGACGGCCGCATCGATCCGGCCGAGGCGCTGGCGGTCCTGCAAGGCCGGGCAGCAATGGAGGCGCGGCCGTGAACATCACCATCATCCTGGCCTCCTATGACAGTGGCCACTATCACGGCGGCATGGGCCAGGGCCCGGATGCGCTGATCGCGGGCGGTCTCGTCGACGCGCTGACCATGGCCGGCCATGACGTGACCGTCCAGGACATCGGCAAGGTCGGCGACGCCCAGGAGCGCGAGATCGCCACTGGTTTCGCCGTCTGCAACGCCGTCTCGGGCGAGGTCCGCATTGCCCGTGACCGGGGCCGGTTTCCCATCGTGCTTGCCGGAAACTGCCTGACATCGGCCGGCGCGGTCGCCGGCGAAGGGGCCGATGCCATCATCTGGGCCGACCAGCATGGCGACCTCAACACGCCCGAAACCTCCATATACGGCTTTCTCGACGGCATGGCGCTGTCGACGGTGCTCGGCCTGTGCTGGCGCCCGATGGCCGGGGCCATCCCGGGTTTCCAGCCGATCGATCCCTCGCGCTGCGTCCTCGTCAACGCGCGCGATCTCGACCCGGCCGAGGAAAAACTTCTCCAGACCTTGCCGGTCATCCGCACCGAATGTCCAGGCGTGGCGCGCGCGACGGAGACATTGCAGGCCGCCGGCGCCAGGCGCGTGCACATGCATCTCGATCTCGACGTGCATGACCCCAAGGAATTGCAGGCCAACCGTTACGTCACTCCTGGCGGGCCGAACCCGGAGCAACTGCGCGATGCGGCCTGCGCCATGGCGCTTGCCGTGCCGATCGTCGGCATCACCGTGTCCGCCTACGACCCGGCCTTCGACGCCCAGGCCGACGTGCCGCCGCTGGTCGGCCAGCTGCTCAACGATCTCATCGCCACGATAGAGGGCCGCTGATGCTGAAGGCCCGCGTCATCCCCTGTCTCGACGTCAAGGACGGCCGTGTCGTCAAGGGCGTCAATTTCGTCGACCTCATCGACGCCGGCGACCCGGTCGAGGCGGCCAAGGCCTATGACGCGGCCGGCGCCGACGAACTATGCTTCCTCGACATCACCGCGTCGTCGGACAACCGCGAAACCATTTTCGACGTCATCGCCCGCACCGCCGAGCAATGCTTCATGCCGTTGACCGTAGGCGGCGGCGTGCGCCAGGTCGCCGATATCAGGAAGCTGCTGCTGGCCGGCGCCGACAAGGTGTCGATCAACACGGCGGCGGTGAAGAACCCGGATTTCGTCGCGGAAGCCGCCGACAAATTCGGCAACCAGTGCATCGTCGTGGCCATTGACGCCAAGAAGGTGTCCGGGCCGGGTGAGGCCGCTCGCTGGGAGATTTTCACCCATGGCGGGCGCGAGAAGACTGGCATCGACGCGGTCGAATTCGCCCGTAAAATGGTCGATCGCGGCGCCGGCGAGATCCTTTTGACCTCGATGGACCGCGACGGCACCAAGGCCGGCTACGACATCGCCCTGACGCGTGCGATCGCTGACGCAGTGCGCGCGCCGGTCATCGCTTCGGGCGGCGTCGGCACGCTGGACCACATGGTCGAGGGCATTCGTGACGGCCATGCCGGCGCTGTGCTGGCGGCCTCGATCTTCCATTTCGGCACCTACACGATCGCCCAGGCCAAGGCGCACATGGCCGCAGCTGGCCTGCCGATGCGGCTGGACTCGTCGGCTGATCGGCCCTAGAGGCATTCCGGCTAAGAAAAAAGGCCTTGGACGCCATGGCGGGATTTTCGCTCTCCGATCTGGAGACAATCATCAGAGAACGCGCCGATTCCGGCGACCCTGACTCGTGGACGGCGAAACTGTTCGCGCGCGGCATCGACAAGGCGGCGCAGAAGCTTGGCGAAGAGGCTGTCGAGACGGTGATTGCCGCTGTCAAGGCCGACAGGCAAGGCCTCGTTTCGGAAAGCGCCGATCTTATATATCATTGGCTTGTCGTTCTCGGCATCTCGGGGGTGCCGTTGAGCGACGTGCTCAAGGAGCTCGAAAGCCGCACCGGGCGTTCGGGCATCTCCGAGAAGGCGTCGCGGCCGAAGGGCTGACCGCGAGGGAGGACAGGAAGCTCGATGGACCAGCTCGCGCCGACCGAGAAATATTCCCCCTTTCGTTTCTTCTCCGCCGAGCAATGGTCGCAGTTCCGCGCCGACACGCCGCTGACGCTGAGCGACGATGAATTCCGCCGCCTGCGCTCGCTCAACGACCCGGTCGATCTTGCGGAGGTCGAGCGGATTTACCTGTCGCTGTCGCGGCTTTTGTCGGCGCATGTCGAGGCGAGCCAGCTCTTGTTCCGGCAGCGCCAGGCCTTCTTCAACGCGGTCGACGTGGTCAAGACGCCTTTCATCATCGGCATTGCCGGTTCCGTCGCGGTCGGCAAATCGACCACGGCCCGCGTGCTGAAGGAGCTTCTGACGCGCTGGCCGTCGAGCCCGAAGGTCGATCTCATCACCACGGACGGCTTCCTCCTGCCAAACGAAGTCCTGCGTCGCGAAAACCTGATGGAACGCAAGGGCTTTCCCGACAGCTACGATGTCGGCGCGCTGCTGCGCTTCCTCTCGGGCATCAAGTCGGCGCAGCGCGATGTCCGCGCGCCGGTCTATTCCCACCTCACCTATGATGTCATCCCCGGCGAGTTCGTCACCATCGACCGGCCCGACATCCTGATCTTCGAGGGCATCAATGTGCTGCAGCCCGGCAAGCTGCCGCAGGACGGCAAGATCGTGCCTTTCCTGTCCGACTTCTTCGACTTCGCCATCTATATCGACGCCGACGAGAAGCTGATCCACCAGTGGTATATCTCCCGCTTCATGCGGCTGCGCGAGACGGCGTTCCGCAATCCGGACTCCTTCTTCCACCGCTACTCGCAGCTGTCAGAGGATGCGGCCAAGGCGATCGCCGAGGGCCTGTGGACCAACATCAATCTGAAAAACCTGCGCGAAAACATCCTGCCGACGCGTGCTCGCGCCGACCTGATCCTGCGCAAGGGCGCCGACCACCTGATCGAGGAAGTGGCGCTGCGCAAGCTTTGAAGTCTAGGCTGCGTTCAACTGCCAGTTAGAACGGCCTTAACTCACCGTTTGCTACATGTCCTGCTTGACTGCTGCTTTGGTGGTGAGGATCGCGGCCATGGACGCGCCATTCGTTGCTTCCGACGAACCGGTCGGCTTGCGGTCCGTCAGCACCGTACCGGCTGGCCGTCTCGTCTGGCCGGTCATCGTCACGCTGTTGATTGCCGCCTATGCGGTCCTTGCCTCCTTCCTTGTGCTGCCCGGCAATGTCGACGTGTCCTGGCTGCTGACGATCGGCGAACGCGTGCTCGACGGCGAGCGCCTTTCGGTCGACATCATCGAGGTCAACCCGGCCTTTTCGATCTGGCTCTATCTGCCCTTCGTGCTGCTCGAGCGGCTGACCGGCCTGCCGGCCGAGTTTTGGGTGAGCGCCGGCGTGGCCGCCCTGGCGATTGCCTCGGTCTGGTACTCGGCGCGCATTGTAGCGCGTTCGGATCAAACGCTGAAACCTCACATCTGGATGGTTCCGGCCGCGGTTTTCTTCGTGCTGTTCCTGTTTCCCGTCGATTTCGGCCAGCGCGAACAGATAGCCGTGATCATGCTGCTGCCATGGCTAGCCCTGTTTTCGGCCCGCGACCGGACTATCGATTTCGACGCCGGCAGTCTGGCCGAGCGGATCGTCGCCGGCGTGGGCGCCGGCATCTTCGTCATGATCAAGCCGCCCTACAGCGTTCTTGCCCTGGCTTTGCCGGCGCTGGTCGTCGCGCTGAGGCGGCGTTCGCTGCATCCGCTTTTCACGGCCGAGAATGTCATCGGGGCTATCCTTACCCTGGCCTATCTCGCCGCGCTCGCCGTGTTCATGCAGCCTTTCTTCACCGACGTGATGCCGTTGCTGCGTCAGGTCTATCTGCCGATGCGCATGTCAACGGTCGACGTGCTGATGCTGTGGCAGGTGACGATGTTCGTGGCCATGACGGTCGCCACGCTGGCCATGGCCTATCCCGGCGGGCCTGATCGCCATGCCGGGATAATGCTGCTGGCGGGAGCCGCCTATATCCCGGCCTTCGTCATCATGGGCAAGGGCTGGACCTATCAGGCGATACCGTTCCTGACGCTGGGCGTGCTGGCGCTGATGCTGCAATATAGCAGGCTGAGGCCGTTCCGAAGCCTGCCGCTGCCGGTCAAGGCGGGCGCTGCCCTCGGCCTGTTTTCGATCGTGCTGTTGACGGCGTTGCAGCAAGGGCTCGCCTATACGCAGCCACGCCGCAACCTCGATGCGGCGACCGCCGCGATCGTGCGCGCGGTCGATCATCCCACCATGATCTCGATCGCTTCGCAGCTGCAGTTCAGCAACCCGCTCACCCGCATGGCGGGCGGCCGCTTCGTGGGGCGCCAGCAATCCGGCTGGATGATCAACGACGCCGCGATATTGATGGCGATCGAACCCGATCCGGAGGTGCGCCAGGCCCTGGCGGATCTCAGGCAAAAGTATACGGCCTCTATCGCGGATGAACTCGCGGCCAAACGGCCCGATATCATCATCGACGATGGAACGACCGGACCGCGTCCGCCGGTGCTGCTGAACCTGAAGGACCAGCCCACCGTGCCGTCCCTGCACGACGCTCCGGCGATCGCGCAAGTGCTGCGAAACTATCGCCTTCTGCACCAAAGTCCTTCGGTGACGGTGTTCATCCGCGCCGACATCGCCGATCGCGGCTGAAGGCTAGCGTTCTCAAGCAAAACCGGCCTGCCACCATTCGGGTGACGGGCCGGCTGCATCATCAGGTCTCAGCCGTTGGCGAACGGCACGGCGACATAGATCTGGCTGCCGTCGCGTTCGACCAGCAACAGCACCGACTTGCGGCCCGACTTGCTGGCCTGCGCGATTGCCTGCGTGACCTGCCTGGCGTTCTTCACCGGCGCCTGGTTGACGGCGACGATGATGTCGCCCGGCTGGATGCCGGCGGCGGCCGCCGCCTTGTCCGGATTGACGCGGGCGACCACGGCGCCGTGCTCGTTGTCGGCAAGGTTCATCTGCTGGCGGATGTCGGGCGTGATATCCATCAGCCCGAGGCCGATGGCCGGCGCGCGCGAGCCCTGGTCGGCGCTCGGCGTGTCGGAATCACCGGCCGAAGCGGTCTTCACATCGTCGCTGTTGCGCCCGACGTCGACCGAGATCTGCATGGCCTTGCCCTTGCGCCACACATCGATCGATTCCTTGGCGCCGGGAGCGACATCGGCGACGGCCCGCGACAGGTCCTTCGGATCCTTCACGTCCTGTCCGGCGAAGGCGGTGATGACGTCGCCGGTCTGGACGCCGGCGCTGGCCGCGGGCGAGCCGTCATTGACCTGCGAGACCAGCGCGCCTCCGGCATGGTCGAGCCCGATGGCGCTCGCCACGTCAGGCGTGACCGGCTGGATCTCGACGCCGAGATAGCCGTACTGGATCGAACCGTCCTTCATCAGCTTGGCGACCACTTTCTGGGCCTGGTCGGACGGTATGGCGAAGCCGACGCCGACGCTGCCGCCATTGGGCGAATAGATCGCCGTGTTGATGCCGACGACATCGCCATTCACATCCACCAGCGGCCCGCCCGAATTGCCGTGATTGATCGGGGCGTCGATCTGGATGAAATCGTCGAACGGCCCGCTGTGCAGGTCGCGGCCGCGCGCAGAGACGATGCCGGCGGTGACCGTGGTGCCGATGCCGAAGGGATTGCCGATCGCCAGCACCTGGTCGCCGGTCATCAGCTTGTCGGAATCGCCCCATTTGACCGTCGGCAGCGGCTTGTCGGCCTTGATCTTGAGCACTGCAAGGTCGTTCTTGGCGTCGCGGCCGACCAGCTTGGCGGGAAGTTCGGTTCCGTCATCGAGCGTCACCTTGATCGAGGAAGCGCCGTCGACGACGTGATTGTTGGTGACGATCGTGCCGTCGGCGCCGACGATGAAGCCTGAGCCCAGCGCCTCGGCGCGTTGCGCCTGCTGCGGCGGCGTCTGCGGAGCGGGCATGCCCTGGTCACCGAAGAACTGGCGGAAATACTGGTCGAAGGGCGAGTTGCCGAGAGGCATGCCGTCATCGGCGCTTGCCGGCTGCGCCTTCATGACGGTGGTGACCGTCACCACCGCCGGCTTGTCGGCGGCCACGATCGGCGCGAACGAGCCGTTGGGGGCGGTAACGCCGGCGACAGGGGTCATGGTCCCGGCCACGGCATGATTGGTCCTGACGACGGAAAAGGCGACAGGGCTGATGATGAGGGCGGCGCCCAGCAATGCGGCGACGCGATGTCTGCGAAGAATGTTGAGGGATGACATGGTCGTTGTCCGTGCGAGACATTGGGTTCGGCGCCGTGGCTGTCTGGGGAGGGAAACGGCCCATTCGGCGTATCGGCCGTCACGGCTGCCTGTCTCGCTTCATGCGGCGGCCGCTCAGGTCGATGAAACCGGAATCTAGGACGCGGATGCGGACGAATTAGGTTTTTTCGATTATATTACAAAGATTTAATTCTGCGCGCAGGGTTGGTAATGTTTGGAGCGTAGGGCTTGCCCCGCCACAATGGCGCCGGCAAGCTCAAACGTCGCCGGCCTGCCCTATGTAAGCCCTTGCAATCTCTCGCATACGCTTGCCGTCGAAACTCGGCCCATGGCCGCCATGGCCGATGCAGACCGGCAGGTCGAGCAGGCGCTGCATTGTGTCGACATAGGCGCTACGGTCGGAATCCGGCAGGCTGTCGATCAGCGTATCGTCATAAATGGCGTCGCCGCTAAACAACAAGCCATCGGCCTCGTCGAACAGCGCGATCGAATCCGGCGAATGCCCGGGCAGATGCAGCACGCGGAACTGGCGGTCGCCGAGATCGATAACGTCGCCTTCGTCGAGCGTCCGCGTCAGCGGCGCCGGCGGTATCCGGTAGTCGGCCGATTTCCAGCCCGGCTCGGGCAGTTTCGAGACCGCGCCTTCGAGGTCGTGGAACATGTAGGCGTAGGTCGCCGCGTCATCCATGGTCTCGAATTGCGCGGCGCTCATCCTCGGGCCCGCCCGCCACGGGAATTCGTGCAGCGAGCCGACATGGTCGAGATGGATATGGGTGGCGACGACCAGCAGCGGCTTGCCGGCGGGCGTCTCTATCAGCGGCGCCAGCGGACAGATGCCCATGCCGGTGTCGACCAGAAGGTCGGCGTCCTTGCCCGTGAAGTGCCAGATGTTGGCCCGTACATAATCGTGCACGAACGGCTCGGTAAGCATCGTCGTCCTGTCGTCGACGATGTGCTTGCTGAACCAATCCGGCACGGACCGCGACATGGACATCGGATGCGCGCCCGGCATCAGGTGTGAGCCGGGCATCAGACGAACGGCTTTCCGACCTTGTACTTCTCCGGTACCAGCCGCCGGAGATAGGCCATGCCAGCCTCAGACAGCTGGTTGGCGTCGGGCTTCATGAAATTGTCGGGCATGTGGCGCGTCTTGCCGGCGACATTCTTCAGCGGGACTTTCTTGAGCACGGTCTTGCTGCCGTCATATTGCAGCGCGACCGAGCCGCCGCCCTGTTCCGCGACGCTGACGGCGAAGGCGCCGGCATCGAAGGCTTCCTGCGCGTCGACGGCGCTGATCGCGCCGACATAGCCGCGCGGCATGTAGCCGAGCGCATCGACGCGGGCCCGTTTGCCCGGCAGGCCTTCGGCCAATGCGCGCTCAAGCGCGGCCGGCAGGTCGCTGCCCGATAGTTTGACATTGCCGTGCTGGTCCCGTTCCAGCTTTTCCGGCGGCACCAGGCTTTCGACCAGCGCCTTGCCGTCGGCGGTGCTGACGCCTTCCGAGACGGCGACGATGCAGCGCTTGTGGCGGTCGAGCGAGGCGCGCACGTCGTCGATGAAGCCGGCGGCCGAGAACGGCCGTTCCGGCACATAGACGAGGTGCGGGCCGCTGTCGGGGTCGAGCTGCCAGGCGGCGGCCGCGGCGGTCAGGAAGCCGGCGTGCCGGCCCATGACGATGCCGACATAGATGCCGGGCAGGGCGCGGAAATCGAGATCGACGGACAGGAAGGCGCCGGCGACGAACTCAGCCGCCGAGATGAAGCCCGGCGTGTGGTCGTTTTCCTCGAGATCGTTGTCGATGGTTTTCGGCGCATGCACGAAAGCGATCTTGCCGCCGGCCGCGTCGGTCAGGATCTGCTGCGTGCCCGACGTGTCGTTGCCGCCGATATAGATGAAGGCATCGGCGCCCGCCTTCTGCAGGCCCTTGAGGATGACCTCGCAATAGGCGGCGTCCGGCTTGTCGCGCGTCGAGCCCAGTGCCGCGCTCGGCGTGCCAGCGATCAGCCGCAGCCGGTCCTCGGGGATGGCGGAAAGGTCGACATAATTGCCGTCGCGAATGCCGCGCACGCCGTGGATCGAGCCCAGCACCTTGGCGCCGGGATGCCGCTTGCGGATTTCGAGCGTGGCGCCAACGACCGTCTGGTTGATGACGGCGGTCGGGCCGCCGCCCTGCGCGATGACGAAGGTTCCGGCCATTGTTCAAGCTCTCCCGGCAGTGGATCTGGCAGGCACATTCGCCTGTCTTGCGGGATCACGCAACGGGAGTTTCGAGCGGCGTCACCACGCCGCGGAAGGATCACATGACGACGACCGGGTTTTTCTTCGAAACGCGGCTGTAGAGGTCGATGATGTCCTGGTTGATCAGGCGCACGCAGCCCGACGACATTGCCTGGCCGATGCTCCACCATTCGGGCGAGCCGTGGATGCGGTAGCCGGTGTCCCTGCCGTCCTGGTAGATGTAGAGCGCACGCGCGCCGAGCGGATTGGTAAGGCCGCCGGGCTGGCCGCCCTGCCACTTCACCAGTTCGGGTTTGCGCTGGATCATTTCGGGCGGCGGCGTCCAGGTCGGCCATTCCCTTCCGTACTGGATGTTGGCGCGGCCGGACCAGCGGAAGCCGTCCTTGCCGATGCCGACGCCGTAGCGGATGGCGTCGCCGCCCGGCTGTACGAGATAGAGCATGCGCTCGTTTAGATGCACGACGATGGTGCCGGGCGCCTCACCTGTGGTGTCGACGACGATCTGGCGGCGGAACTCCGGCTTGACCTTCAGATAGGGCACTTCGGGCACGTTGAAGCCGTTATCGGTCAGGGCGGCGTACATCACATCGGGGCTGGTGATGTTCTTGTCGACGCTGATCGAAGGCCGGATCGGCCGCACCGAGCCGGTGACGGTATCGTCGAGCTGGAGCGCCGGCAGGTCGCCACCGCCGCCCGAGGTCGAGCAGCCGGCGACGCCGAGCAGGGCCAGAGCGCCTGCACCGGACAGAACGGCGCGGCGGGAAAGAAGAAGATCGGTTTCGATTGCGTCGCCGTTTCGTGGCGGCGTCAGACCTTGCGGCAACTCACGCATATACCCAAACCCTACGCTGTCGGCGGGAAGCACGGTCCGGCCGGATGGAAGGCATTTTCATCATTCATGGTTGATAAAGCGTGAACGCCTTGCCCTGTCTGCGTTTGGGCCCTATCCGGCGGTGCCCGGCCGCCCGCGATGGCCGCCGGCGGGGCGTTCCTGCACAAATGGACCTAGCTCAGGCCATAATCCCGGCGCGGCCGTTTCCTACCCGTCGGGCGACCAGCGAGGGGCCTCCATGTGCAAGACGTTAAAAGCCGACATCACGCTATTTGCGGCCGCCATTGTCGCGGCGGCCACGGTCCTCGGTGCCGATGTCAGCCTGGCCGACATCCTGAGCGCGCTGAGCGGCGTGAACTGACGCCCATCTGCCGCTGGCGAAATTGACGCGGGCAATTCCGGGAGAGGTGCGTGCGATTTCTGCCCCGAAATTGCGCGAAAACAAAACGCTTTACATTCTCCCGGACCCAAGGATTTATCCTCTTCTTTGAGCTCAAGGGAGACAGATATGTCCTTCGAAAACTGGGCCGCCTTCGCAGCCGCCTCGACCATTCTCCTCATCATTCCCGGCCCGACCATCCTGCTGGTCGTGTCCTATGCGCTGGGCCAGGGCTGGCGCACGGCCCTGCCGATGGCCGTCGGCGTGGCGCTCGGCGACTTTACCGCCATGACATTGTCGATGCTGGGTATCGGTGCTCTGCTGGCGGCTTCGGCAACGGTCTTCACCATCCTGAAGCTGATCGGCGCCGGCTATCTGATCTATCTCGGCGTAAAACTGTTCCGCGCCGGCGGCGCGTTGAAGGCCGAGCCGCGCACCGATGCGGTGTCTTCCGCCAGGATGATGGCGCATGCCTGGCTGGTCACCGCGCTCAATCCGAAAAGCATCACCTTCTTCGTCGCCTTCCTGCCGCAGTTCCTCGACCGGCATGCCGACTTCTGGACGCAGATGCTGATCTTCGAGACGACCTTCCTGGCGCTCGCCTTCGCCAATGCCTTCGGCTACGCGCTGATCGCGGCGCGCGCCCGCAACGTCGTGCGCAACCCCAAGGCGATCCGCATCTTCAACCGCACCGGCGGCACGCTTTTGGTCGGCGCCGGCATCGCCACCGTGGCAATGCGCTCCGGCAATTGAAGAGGGCCAATTTTCTTGGGCTGTGAGCCTGGGAGCGACAATGGCCTTGAAAGGATCTCCGATGGCGATCAAGGACGCATTCGGCCTGACCTTGTCGGGAGCAACGCAAGCAGGTTTCGCGCCCTACAGCCAGGCGGTAAGCCAGTTGCAGTGCTTCATCGGTGATCCCGTCGGCTCCGTCGACCGCGCCATCGCGGAAAATCCCGGTTTTGTCATGGCGCATGTCTTCAAGGGCTATCTCTACGGGCTCGCCACCGAACGGGAGGCGATGGTTGTCGCAAGGGCTTGCCACGAGGCGGCCTTGCCGCTGGCCGCAACAGTGCGCGAGCAGGCGCATGTTTCGGCTCTTGGCCACCTCGCGAGCGGGCGCTGGCATGAGGCCTCGTCCATTCTCGAAGCCGTCGCGGCGGACCACCCGCTCGATGCCGTGGCGTTGCAGGTCGGCCACCAGATCGATTTCTTCACCGGCAATGCCCTCATGCTGCGCGACCGCATCGGCCGCGCGCTGCCGTCCTGGCAAAGCGGGATGCCGGGCTACCACGCCATTCTCGGCATGCAGGCCTTCGGACTGGAGGAGATGGGTGAATACATCGCGGCCGAAAAGCTCGGCCGCACGGCGGTCGAACTCGAACCGCGCGATGGCTGGGCGCAGCATGCGGTGGCCCATGTCATGGAAATGCAAAGCCGGCAAAGGGATGGCATCGCCTGGATGCGCGCGGATCCCGAAGCATGGACGAAGGAAAGCTTTCTCAAGGTGCACAATTGGTGGCATCTCGCGCTGTTTCACTACGATCTCGGCGAGACGGACGAGGTTCTGGCTCTCTATGACGGTCCCATCTATGGCGCCGGGTCGACGCTGGCGCTCAACATGGTCGACGCATCGGCGATCCTGTGGCGGCTCCATCTTGGCGGCGTCGATGTCGGCGAGCGCTGGGCGGCGCTGGCGGCCAACTGGGCGCCCAAGGCCGGGGCCGGGAATTACGCCTTCAACGATGCCCACGCGATGATGGCCTTTGTCGGCGCAGGGCTGGACGAGCCCGCCCGGGCCTTGCTCCAGGCGCAGGGTGAGGCCATGCATGGCAGTGACGACAACGCGGCTTTCACACGCGATGTCGGCAATCCGCTGACGCTTGCGATCAAGGCGTTCGGCGAGCGCAACTACGCCGAAACCATACGCCTGATCCTGCCGATCCGGGCGATCGCCCACCGCTTCGGCGGCAGCCACGCGCAACGCGACGTCATCGACCTGACGCTGATCGAGGCGGCGCTGCGGGCCGGTGACGGCGCACTGGCAAGGGTACTTGCGGCCGAGCGTTCGGCGGCGCGGCCCGACAGTCCGCTGTCCGCACTGTTCTCGCGGCGCGCGGCCGATTTGTCGGAGAATTGACCCGAAGCCGATCTTGCCTTAAAAACTGGCTCGGCCAGATTTTTTCGAGACTCGAAAAAAATAATGGCGTGGGAGGAAAACATGTATCTCGGCCTCGACCTGGGCACTTCGGGCGTCAAGGCGCTGCTGATCGATGGCGAACAGGCCGTCATCGGCTCCGGCCATGGCTCGCTTGACGTTTCGCGGCCGCACCCCGGCTGGTCCGAACAGGACCCGGCCCATTGGGTCCGCGCTTGCGAGGACGCGATCGCCGAGCTCAAAGCTTCCCATCCGGCGCAGCTTGCCGCGGTCAAAGGCATAGGTCTCTCCGGCCAGATGCATGGTGCGACCTTGCTGGACGCCGCCGACAGGGTGCTGCGCCCCTGCATTCTCTGGAACGACACCCGCAGCCACGTCGAGGCGGCGGCGCTCGATGCCGATCCGCGCTTCCGCAAGCTGACCGGCAACATCGTCTTTCCCGGTTTCACCGCACCCAAGCTTGCCTGGGTAAAGAACAACGAGCCCGCCGGCTTCGCGAAAGTGGCAAAGGTGCTGCTGCCGAAGGACTTCCTGCGGCTTTGGCTCGCCGGCGAATACATCTCGGAAATGTCTGACTCGGCCGGCACGTCCTGGCTCGACGTCGGCCAGCGCCGCTGGTCGCCCGATCTGCTGGCCGCTACGTCGCTCGACGAGAAGCAGATGCCGTCGCTGGTCGAAGGCACCGCCAGGGCCGGCGGTCTGCGCGCCGAGCTCGCGTCGAAATGGGGTATCGCGGCCGGCATCCCCGTGGCCGGCGGTGCCGGCGACAATGCGGCTTCCGCTTGCGGCATGGGCACGGTCGGCGCCGGCCATGCTTTTGTCTCGCTGGGCACGTCCGGTGTGCTGTTTGCCGCCAACGCTTCCTATCTGCCCAACCCGGCAAGCGCGGTGCACACTTTCTGTCACGCGCTGCCCGACACCTGGCATCAGATGGGCGTTATCCTGTCGGCCACCGATTCGCTCAATTGGCTTTCCGAAATCACGGGCAAAAGCGCGGGTGACCTGACATCGGAGCTGGGGGACTCCCTGAAAGCGCCGACCGGCGTGTCCTTCCTGCCCTATCTCTCGGGCGAGCGCACGCCGCACAATGATTCGGCCATTCGTGGCTCCTTCACCGGTCTGGCGCATGAATCGAGTCGCGCCGTCCTGACCCAGGCGGTGCTCGAAGGTGTGGCCTTCGCCTTCCGCGACAGCCTGGAGGCCCTGAAGACAGCCGGCACGGAATTGACTCGCGTGACGGCGATCGGCGGCGGCTCGCGCTCGCGCTACTGGCTGAAGGCCATCGCCACCGCGCTGCGGTTGCCGGTCGACATTCCGGCCGACGGCGATTTCGGCGCCGCCTTCGGTGCGGCGCGGCTGGGGTTGATCGCGGCGACGGGGGCCGATCCGCTCGCGGTGTGCTCGGCGCCGAGGACGGATGCGACGGTGGAACCGGATGCTGGCCTGGCTGATGCTTTCGCCGATGCCTATCAGCGCTATCGGGCTCTATACCCGGCGATAAGAGCTGTAATAGCGTGAGCTGGCGTCAGGCCCCCCTCTCTGCCCTACCGGGCATCTCCCCCTCAAGGGGGGAGATTGGCAGTTCGGGCGCCCCGCTCATTCCTGCGACGCTGGAGATTGGCGAAAGCCGAAGTGACATCCAATCTCCCCCCTTGAGGGGGAGATGGCCGGCAGGCCAGAGAGGGGGGCCTCGCACCGCCCCTCCGAAATTGCCTTCACTGCGCCGGCACCTTGTCCAGAAACCCGGTAACGCTCTTCAGGCGGCCGTTCTCGATGATGCCGATATCGGTTCCTTCGATGACCGAGGGCACGCCCTCAGGTCCGAGGTTCCAGGAAAAGCGGATCTTGTCGCCGAACCCGTCCGGCGTACCCTTCAGCGAAAACCGGAAGCCGGCAAAGCGCTGCTGCACGCCGTCGATCAGCGCCGCGACGCCTTCGTGGCCGTCGCCCTGCATGATCGGGTCGCGATAGCTGACGTCTTCGGTGAAGGTCGCCTTGAGCAATTCGGCGCGGCGGCCGGCATCGCTTTCGTTCCAGGCGGTGATGTAGCCCTCGGCGATCTTGTTGAGGTCGGTCATGGTCTGTCTCCTGTGTTTGACGGTTTTGACATGACCCTTTTCGGCCGATGCGGGAGCGAAACCAATTACGCCTGAGGTAATCAGGACGAACTATTCGAGAGAGGACAGGAAATCATGAGCAGCGGATTTTTCGGCGACATCCAGAAGATCAAATATGAGGGGCCGGATTCGACCAATCCGCTCGCCTACCGGTTCTACAATCCCGATGAGGTGGTGGCCGGAAAGCGTCTTGAAGACCATCTGCGCTTCGCCGTCGCCTATTGGCACTCCTTCGCCTGGCCGGGCGGCGATCCGTTCGGCGGCCAGACCTTCGACCGCCCCTGGTTCCCCAAGGCCGGCGGCATCGACACGATGGAACTGGCCAAGCTCAAGGCCGACGTCGCCTTCGAGATGTTCTCGCTGCTCGGCGCGCCCTATTTCTGCTTCCACGATGCCGATGTGCGGCCCGAGGGCAAGGATTTCTCCGAAAGCGCCGCCCGTCTCGACGAAATCGCGGATTATTTCGCCGGCAAGATGAAACAGACCGGCGTCAAGCTGCTGTGGGGTACGGCCAATCTCTTCTCGCACCGCCGTTTCATGGCGGGCGCCGCCACCAATCCGGATCCGGATGTGTTTGCCTATGCGGCGGCGACAGTGAAGGCCTGCATCGACGTCACCAAGCGCTTGAAGGGCGAGAACTACGTGCTGTGGGGCGGCCGCGAGGGCTATGAGACGCTGCTCAACACCGACCTTGCCCGCGAGCAGGAACAGGCCGGCCGCTTCCTCAACCTCGTCGTCGACTACAAGCACAAGATCGGCTTCAAGGGCACAATCCTGATCGAGCCGAAGCCGCAGGAGCCGACCAAGCACCAGTATGATTACGATGTCGCCACGGTCTACGGCTTCCTCAAGCGCTTCGGTCTGGAGAAGGAAGTCAAGGTCAACATCGAGCAGGGCCACGCCATCCTGGCCGGCCATTCCTTCGAGCACGAACTGGCGCTGGCCAACGCGCTTGGCATTTTCGGCTCGATCGACATGAACCGCAACGATTACCAGTCGGGCTGGGACACCGATCAGTTCCCCAACAACGTACCTGAAATGGCGCTGGCCTATTACCAGGTCCTGCAGGCCGGCGGCTTCAAGACCGGCGGCACCAATTTCGACGCCAAGCTGCGCCGCCAGTCGCTCGACCCGCAGGATCTGCTGATCGGCCATATCGGCGGCATGGATTCCTGCGCGCGGGGCCTCAAGGCGGCGGCGAGGATGGTCGAGGACAAGGCGCTGTCGGGTCCGCTCGCCGAGCGTTATGCCGGCTGGAACAGCGCCGAGGCCAAGGCGATGCTGTCGGGCAAGCGCACGCTGGAAGACATCGCCGAGCGCGTGGTGAAAAAGAAGATCGAGCCGCAGCCGCGCTCCGGTCGCCAGGAACTGCTCGAAAACATCGTCAACAGATACGTCTGAGGGCGCGCCTGATATCTGGACCTATATCTGCCTGAGGTGGCCGAAAGCCACCTCAGGTCCGTTCTGTTAATCAAAAAGTGTTCTTTGCCTAGCCAAAGGACATTTTGATGGAGCGGAAAGCAATGCAAAAAGCGCGGATCATCGTGCGCCCCGCACAGGCCGGGGATATCCCGGCGCTGAAGCAGGTGCTGCGGGAAACCTTCGAGGGCACCTGGCTGCCGCACATCACCGAGGCGACGGCCCGGCGCTATGTCGAGACCGACATTGGCGGGCGCTATGTCGAGGAAAGCTGGCCTGAGTTCACCGTCGCCGAAATCGATGGCGACATTGCCGGCATGATTCACTGGCGCGGCGACTTCATCGAGGCCGTCCATGTCGGAGCAAGCCATCAAGGGGAGGGTGTCGGCGGCAGGTTGCTGTCGCACGCCGAACAGGCAATTCGTGCCGGCGGTTTCCAGCAGGCTCGGCTCGAGACCGATACGTTCAACGAGCGCGCCCAGAGCGTCTACAAGGCGGTCGGCTACGTCGAGAAAGACCGTTATCCCGACGATGAATGGGACAGCGGGTTCACCACGGTGCTGTTTGTCAAGCAACTCGTCTGATCGAGGTTGATTCGGGCGTTTCGCGTCAGGAATCGATTTGCTTGGAAAGGTGTATCGGACGACAAGGTTTTGCCCTCCGCCGCCCCTCAATGACCTCGCTCTTGCCTTCAAACTGCCGTCACGTATCTCGTATAAAGACGATGCGTGGCGGGAGAGGAAGAAGGAGGCGAACCGATATGCAGAACGAACGTGAAATCGACGCCCTGCTCTCACCTGAAGCGGCCGGGTCGATCATCGACCGGCTGATGGCGATGCCGCATCCGAAGGACGGCGCGCGGCGGCTGAACGAATGGGATCGCGCCGTTGCCAGCCGTTTCGAGACTCATCTGGCCAGACAGATGCGCTCGCAGATCGACGCCGGCTCGGACCGGCAGAACGCTGCCTGATATTCCTGTTGCGCACGCCGCGGTCCGGCATGCGCAATCAGCCCCGGCGCAATCTGACCGGGGCTTCACCGAAAGCCCGTGAAAAAGCCCTCGAAAACGCCGCGGCGGACGAAAATCCGGTCCGCCCGGCAATGTCGGCCATCGCCACCCTTGTATCGACCACGAGGCGCCGCGCAGCGCTGAGGCGCAGCCTGAGATAGTAGGCGCCCGGCGTTTCGCCGATCGACTTGCGAAAGATGCTCTCCAGGGTGCGCGCCGTGACACCGGTGCGCTTTGCCACCGCTTCGATGGTGAGTGGCTGGTCGATATGCGATTCCATCAGCCGGATGGCCTGTGCCAGGCGCGGATCGTATCCGTCTAGCCGGCCGAGCGAGACCAGCGGCTGCGCATCGGTCGCCGCGCGGGCCTGGTCGTAGATGAAGACGCTGGCGACATCGAGCGCGGCCGCCATGCCGAGCCTTGTGCGCACGAGATGCAGCATCAGATCGAAGGTCGGCGAAGCGCCGCCGCAGGTGAAGACCGGCCCGTCGATCACATAGCGGTCCGGCCGCACGTCGACGCCCGGGAACGCCGCGGAAAAATCCTCCATGTCCTCCCAATGGGTGGTGGCGCTGCGGCCCTCCAACAGGCCAGCTCGCGCCACCAGCCAGGTGCCGGCCTCGACACCGCCGCAGGCGCGGGCCGCGCGCGCCGCTCTCCGCAACCCCGCGAGCAGCGCCGATGTGGCATAATTCTGGGTGCCGAAACCGGCGACGACGACAAGGACGTCGGTCGGCTCGGCAGCATCGAAACGGCCGCTGACCGCGACAGGCAGGCCACACGTGGTGACCGGCGCCTCACCGGTCACCGAGACCAGCTTGAAGTCGAAGAGAATCTCGCCGGAGATGCGGTTGGCGGCGCGCAGGGGATCGACTGCCGATGCGACACACATGATGGACGAGCCGGAGAACACCAGGAATGTCACCTTGAGTGTCTCGCGCTCCGGACGAAACACGGATCTTTCGCTTTTGATCATATCGCCTTCGTAAAACGCAAAGCAGTCGCGATCAAGTCGAGCGATGCTTGGCGCCTGTTTCGATTGGGAGGAGAATTCCATGCCGCTTGCGATGAACCGCGAGGTTTTCATTACCTGTGCCGTGACCGGGTCCGGCGGTTCGCAGGACCGCAGCCCGCATGTGCCGCGCTCCCCCAAGCAGATCGCCGATTCGGCGATCGACGCCGCCAAGGCGGGTGCGGCGATCGTCCATTGCCACGTGCGCGATCCCGAGACCGGCAAGCCCAGGCGTGATGTGCATCTCTACCGCGAGGTCACCGAGCGCATCCGCGACGCCAATGTCGACGTGGTGCTCAACCTCACCGCCGGCATGGGCGGCGACATGGTGTTCGGCTCGCCGGAAGCGCCGCTGCCGCTCAACGAGAAGGGCACCGACATGGGTGGCGCCACCAACCGCATGGAGCATGTGCGCCAGTGCCTGCCTGAAATCTGCACGCTCGACTGCGGTACGATGAATTTCGCCGAGGCCGACTATGTCATGACCAACACGCCCGGCATGCTGCGCGCCATGGGCGGCATGATGACGGCGCTGGGCGTCAAGCCCGAGATCGAGGCCTTCGACACCGGCCATCTCTGGTTCGCCAAGCAGCTGGTCGAGGAGAAGGTGCTGAACGCCGATGCGCTGGTGCAGCTCTGCATGGGCGTGCCGTGGGGTGCGCCCGACGACCTCAACACCTTCATGGCCATGGTCAACAACGTGCCCTCGACCTGGAACTGGTCGGCCTTCTCCATCGGCCGCAACCAGATGGCTTATGCCGCAGCGGCGGTGCTGGCCGGTGGCAATGTCCGCGTCGGGCTGGAAGACAATCTCTGGCTCGACAAGGGCGTGCTCGCCACCAATGCGCAGCTCGTCGAACGCGCCGCCTCGATCGTGACCAATCTCGGCGCCAGGGTCATCGGGCCGGAGGAAGTGCGCAAGAAACTCAACCTGACCAAGCGGGCGCCGATAGCTGCATAAGTCGATCTTGGGGAGGAGGTCCGAATGACGTCAGTCAAGTTCACCGCGATGAAGGACGGCGACAAGGAAGACTACGAATTCCTGACCGCCCATGAGATCGACTATGCCGCCAAGACCGGCGACCGGCTGCTGGATGCGCTTGTCCAGCTCGACGAAGGTCTGTCCGGCTACAAGATCACCCGGCTCGGCCACTCGCTCCAGGCGGCGACGCGCGCCTGGCGCGACGGCGCCGACACCGACTGGATCGCCTGCGCGCTGCTGCACGACATCGGCGACATCTACGCGCCCTACAATCACGACGAATACGCCGCCTCGATCCTGAAGCCCTTCGTGCGCGAGCAATGCACCTGGGTGGTGGAAAAGCACGGCGACTTCCAGCGGCTCTATTACGCCCATCATCTCGGCGGCAATCGCCATGCGCGAGACCGTTTCGCCGGCCACGCCTATTTCGACGACTGCGACCAGTTCTGCGAACGCTGGGACCAGTCGAGCTTCGATCCAGACTACGAGACGCTGCCGATAGAGTTCTTCCGGCCCTTCGTGCTCGAAGTCTTCGCCCGCAAGGCCTACGACCCGGCGGTGATCCGCGCCGGCGAGCGCGTGCCCCTCATCGATCCCCAGACAGCCAAGACAAGAACCGGAGCTTCCGCATGAGCATCATCAACAAGGCAGCCGCCATCGGCGGCGGTGTCATCGGCGCCGGCTGGGTCGCGCGCCTGCTGCTTAACGGCATCGACGTGGCGATCTTCGATCCCGATCCCGAGGCGTCGCGCAAGGTTTCGGAAGTGATGAAGGGCGCGCGCCGGGCCTACAAGCAGATGGTGCCGGGCGGGCTTCCCAAGGAAGGCAAGCTGACCTTCGCCAAGACCATCGCCGAGGCGGTGGCCGATGCCGACTTCATCCAGGAAAGCGTGCCGGAGCGTCTCGACCTCAAGCACAAGGTGCTGGCCGAGATCGACGCCCACGCGCCGGCCAATGCCATTGTCGGTTCCTCCACCTCCGGCATCAAACCGACCGACATGCAGGTGGCGATGAAGAAGCATCCGGAGCGGCTGGTCGTGGGCCATCCGTTCAACCCGGTCTATCTCCTGCCGCTGGTCGAGATCGTCGCCGGCGACCAGACCTTCCCCGAAGCGGTCGAGGTCGCCAAGGAAATCTATGCCTCTATCGGCATGAAGCCGGTCGTCATCCGCAAGGAGATCGAGGCCTTCGTCGGCGACCGCCTGCTCGAGGCGGCATGGCGCGAGGCGCTGTGGCTGATCAAGGACGGCATCTGCACGGTCGAGGAACTCGACGACATCATGCGCTACGGCTTTGGCCTGCGCTGGGCGCAGATGGGCATGTTCCAGGTCTATCGCGTCGCCGGCGGCGAAGCCGGCATGCGCCACTTCATGGCCCAGTTCGGACCCTGCCTGAAATGGCCGTGGACCAAGCTGATGGACGTGCCGGAGTTCAATGACGAACTGGTCGACCTCATCGCCACCCAGTCTGACGATCAGGCGTATGGCCTCTCGATCCGTGAGCTGGAAAAGATCCGCGACGACAATCTGGTCGCGATCATGGATGCGCTGTCCAAGCAGAACAAGGGCAAGGGCTGGGGCGCCGGCGCGCTGCACAAGGACTACACCAGGCAGCTCGCCAAGCTGGCGGCGAAGAAGCCGGTGGCGTCAAAGGCGGCCGAGAAGGCCAAGGCAGGCAAGCCGGTGAAGAAAGCCGAAAAGCCGAAGAAGAAGACCGGCAAGAAGAAGGGCTGAGAGCATGGATTTCGGTCTGTCGGAAGAACAGAAGCTCATCGTCGAGACGACACGCGCCTTCGTCGAAAACGAGCTCTACCCGCATGAACGCGAGGTGGAACGCACCGGCGTTCTGCGCCGCGATTTGATCGAAGAGCTCAAGGCCAAGGCCATTGAGGCCGGTCTCTACGCCGCCAACATGCCGGCCGATGTCGGCGGCGCGGGGCTCGATACGGTGACCTGGCTGCTCTACGAGAAGGAACTCGGCCGCGCCAATTACGCGCTGCACTGGACCTGCGTGGCGCGCCCCTCCAACATCCTGCTCGCCGGCACGCCGGAGCAGCGCGAAAAATACCTGTTCCCTTGCATACGCGGCGAGAAATGGGATTGCCTGGCGATGACCGAGCCGGGCGCCGGGTCCGACCTGCGCGGCATGAAGGCATCAGCTGTGCAGGACGGCGACGACTGGGTGCTGAACGGCACCAAGCACTTCATCAGCCATGCCGACCTCGCCGATTTCGCCATCGTGTTCATGGCTTCAGGCGAGGAAGAGACCTCGCGTGGAAAGCGCAAGAAGATCACCGCCTTCTTCGTCGACAAGGGCACCAAGGGATTTACGGTGCGTGACGGCTATCGCAACGTTTCGCATCGCGGCTACACCAACGCCATTCTCGAATTCGACGACTGCCGGTTGCCGGCCTCACAGGTGCTTGGCGAGGTCCACAAGGGTTTCGACGTTGCCAATTCCTGGCTCGGCGCCACGCGCCTGCAGGTTGGCGCCACCTGTCTCGGCCGCGCCGAGCGGGCGCTTGGTCATGCCATCGAATATGCCGCGCAGCGCCAACAGTTCGGCCAGCAGATCGGCAAGTTCCAGGGCGTCTCGTTCAAGCTCGCCGACATGGCGACGGAGCTGAAGGCCGCCGACCTGATGGTCTTCGAAGCCGGCTGGAAGTACGATCAGGGCACCGTCACCGACCAGGACATGGCGATGGCCAAGCTCAAGGCCACCGAAATGCTGGCTTACGTTGCCGACGAGGCCATCCAGATCCACGGCGGCATGGGGCTGATGGACGACTTGCCGCTGGAGCGTATCTGGCGTGATGCGCGCGTCGAGCGTATCTGGGAAGGCACGTCGGAAATCCAGCGTCACATCATTTCGCGGGCGCTGCTGCGCCCGTTCGGAGCCTGATTCATGCATAAACTTGAGCGTCTCCTGCGGCCGAAATCGATTGCCGTCTTCGGCGGGGTACAAGCCGCCGCTGTGGTCGCGCAGTCGATCAAGATGGGTTTTGCCGGCGAGATCTGGCCGGTGCACCCGACCAAGGACGAGGTCGCCGGCCGCAAGGCCTATCGTTCCGTGGCCGACCTGCCCGGCGCGCCGGACGCCGCTTTCGTCGGCGTCAACCGGCATCTGACCATCGAGGTGATCAAGGCGCTGGCCGAGCGTGGCGCGGGCGGCGCCGTCTGCTTCGCCGCCGGCTTTCTCGAAACGGAAGCCTATGACGACGATGGCGAACGGCTGCAGGCCGAGCTCGTCGCCGCCGCCGGCCAGATGCCGATCATCGGTCCGAATTGCTACGGCCTGATCAACTATGCCGACGGCGCGCTTTTGTGGCCCGACCAGCATGGCGGCATCCGGCTGGAGGAGGGCGGCAAGGGCGTCGCCATCATCACCCAGTCCTCCAACATCGCCATCAACATGACGATGCAGAAGCGCGGCTTGCCGATCGCCTTCCTGATGACGGCGGGCAACCAGGCCCAGACCGGCCTTTCCGAAATGGCGCTCGGCCTGATCGAGGACGAGCGCGTCACATCGCTCGGCCTGCACATCGAGGCGTTCGACTCGGTAGCCGGCTTCGAAAGGCTCGCGGCACGCGCCCGGGAGCTGAAGAAGCCGATCATCGCCATGAAGGTCGGCCGTTCCGAGCAGGCGCGGCAGGCGACGGTGTCGCATACGGCATCGCTTGCCGGATCGGACGCAGCGTCCGGCGCCTTCCTGAAACGGCTTGGCATTGCGCGCGTCGATTCCATTCCCGCCTTCATCGAGGCGCTGAAACTGCTGCATATCACCGGCCCGCTGCCCGGTTATAAACTGTCATCGATGAGCTGCTCGGGCGGCGAGGCTTCGGTCATGGCCGACAGCGCGGAGGGGCGCTGGGTGCACTTCCCCGCCCTGACCGAGCAGCATCGCGCCCATGTCAAGTCGACGCTCGGGCCGCTGGTAGCGGTCGCCAATCCGCTCGACTATCACACTTTCATCTGGAACAACGAGCCGGCGATGACCGCAACCTTCACCGCCATGGTGTCGGGTGGTTTCGACCTCAACATGCTGGTGCTCGACTTTCCGCGCCCCGACCGCTGCTCGGTCACCGACTGGTGGGCGACCCTGCGCGCCTTCGAATCGGCGCTGAAGACCAACAAGGCGCATGGCGCCATCGTCTCCTCGCTGCCGGAGAACCTGCCGGAAGAATATACGGCCGAGCTGATGGCGCGCGGCATGGTGCCACTGTTTGGCATTTCCGAGGCCATGGACGCCGCCCAGGCGGCAGCCTTCATCGGCTGGGCATGGCGCGAGCCGCAGGCTCAGCCGGTCGACACGACGGCGGCGGGCGGATCCGACTCCAGGCGCGTGACGCCCGACGAAGCCGAGGCAAAAAGCAGGCTGATCAAGGCCGGCCTGCCGGTGCCGAAGGGTGAGCGCGCCGGCAATGCCGTCGAGGCGGTGATCTCGTCCATGACGCTGGGCTTCCCGGTGGCGCTGAAGGCACTGGGCGTCGCGCACAAGTCGGAAGTCGGTGCCGTCAGGCTGAACCTCAAGGATGCCGAGTCCGTCAGCGCCGCCGCGCATGACCTTTTGCCGCTGGGCACGGGCCTCTACGCGGAGCGCATGGTCCGCGACGGCGTCGCCGAACTGATCGTCGGCTTTACCCGCGACCCGATGTTCGGCGTGGTCATGACCCTCGGCACCGGCGGCGTTTTGGTCGAGTTGCTGCGTGACAGCGTGACCCTGATGCTGCCGGCGAGCCGTGACGATATCGAGGCGGCGTTGCGCGGCCTGAAGCTGTTCCCGCTGCTCGAAGGCTATCGCGGCCGGCCGAAAGCCGACGTCAAGGCGGCCATCGACGCCATATCGGGCATTGCCGACTTCGTACAGAAGAATGCCGGCGAGATCGAGGAACTCGACATCAACCCGCTGATCGTCTGCGCCGAAGGCAAGGGCGCCTGGATCGCCGACGCCCTGCTCGTGCTTGGAGAAAACAAGAATGTCTGATGTCATTTCGACCCGCCGCGAGGGCTCGATCCTCGAAGTCACGCTCGACCGCCCCAAGGCGAATGCCATCGACCTCAAGACGTCGCGGCTGATGGGCGAAACGTTCAAGGCGTTCCGCGACGATCCGGACCTGCGCGTCGCCATCGTCAAGACCGCCGGCGACAAGTTCTTCTGCGCCGGCTGGGACCTCAAGGCCGCCGCCGGCGGCGATGCGGTCGACGGCGACTATGGCGTCGGCGGTTTCGCCGGCCTGCAGGAACTGCGTGACCTCAACAAGCCGGTCATCGCCTGCGTCAACGGCATGGCGGTGGGCGGCGGTTTCGAGCTGGCGCTCTCCTGCGACCTCATCTACGCCTCGGACCATTCCTCCTTCGCGCTGCCCGAGATCCGCGCCGGCACGCTCGCCGATGCCGCGACGATCAAACTGCCCAAGCGCATTCCCTACCATGTCGCCATGGACCTGCTGCTCACCGGCCGCTGGATGGATGTCGCCGAGGCGCATCGCTGGGGCCTGGTCAACGAGGTGTTGCCCAAGGAGAAACTCGAGGACCGCGTCTGGGAGATCGCTCGCCTGCTCGCCGGTGGCCCGCCGCTGGTCTTCGCCGCCATCAAGGAGACCGCGCGAGCGGCGGAGGCGCTGACTTTCCAGGACGCAATGAACAAGGTGACACGCCGTCAGCTCGCGACCGTCGATGCGCTCTACGGTTCCGAAGACAATATGGAAGGGTTCCGGGCGTTTGCCGAGAAGCGCGACCCGGTGTGGAAGGGGAAGTGACCTGCTGA
>NZ_JAFKIC010000164.1 GCF_017306585.1 Mesorhizobium sp.
GTGCCGGCGGCCTCCAGCACTTCAGTCGTATCGATGCCGAGCTTGCCGAAGATCAGCGACAGCTCGTTCATCAGCGCGATGTTCAAGTCGCGCTGCGTGTTCTCGATGACCTTGGCCGCCTCTGCGACGGCGATGCTGGAGGCGCGATGCGTGCCCGCCGGCACGATCGAGGCATAGAGCGCGTCGATGGCTTCGGCTGCCTCCGGCATCGAACCGCTGGTGACTTTGACGATCGTCTGCAGCCTGTGCTCTCGGTCGCCCGGATTGATGCGTTCGGGACTGTAGCCAAGGAAGAAACCGCTGTTGTAGCGCAGCCCCGAATGTTTCTCGATCAAGGGTGCGCATATCTCTTCGGTGCAGCCGGGGTAGACGGTCGATTCGAAGATCACGACCGCGCCTGCGGATATGACCTCGCCGACGGTCGTCGATGCCATGACCAGCGGCCGCAGGTCCGGCCGGTTGGCCCTGTCGATCGGCGTCGGGACCGTCACGATGAAGACGCCGCAATCGCGCAGGTCTGCCTTGTCCGTGGTAAAGCTGAGCCGCGTCGCGGCGGCGATCTCTTCGCGGCTCGCTTCAAGCGTGTGGTCCTCGCCCCGGCGCAGCGCGTCCACCCGCGCCTGGCTGATGTCGAAACCAACAACGTCCCTGGTGGCGCCGAAAGCCACTGCCAGCGGCAGGCCGACATAGCCAAGCCCGATGATCGCTATCTTGCTGGAGGCGAGATCCATTTCGTCCCTGTAATCGCAATAAGAAAAGGCAGCCGATCTGTTATCGCGAGCCAAATCCGGTAATCATTGTCTTTATGGTCCTGAGAACGATCAATACATCGAGCCAGGGTGAAAAGTTTTTTATGTAATAGAAATCGTAGTGCAGCTTCTCCATGACATCGTCGACAGCCGCGACATGCCCCTGGTTTACTTGAGCCCAGCCGCTGACACCCGGCCTGACGATATGCCTGTAGCGGTAGAAGGGAAGCTCGGCCTCATACCACTTGGACAGCACGACGGCTTCGGGGCGCGGCCCGATCCAGCTCATTTCGCCGCGCAGGATATTGATGGCCTGCGGCAACTCGTCGATCCGGTATTTGCGCAAGACACGTCCCACCCGAGTGATGCGGCTGTCGTCGCGCTGGGTAATCGCTTTGTCCTTCTCGCCGCCGGCATCCGAGCCGGCTCTCATCGATCGGAACTTGTAAACGGTGTAGATCTTGCCCCGGTACCCCATGCGTTGCTGGCAAAACAGGACCGGGCCCTTCGAATCGAGCCGGATGAGCAGGGCTATCAGTGCCAGGATGGGGGAGAAAATCACCACCAGGACAAGCGCCGAAATCCAGTCGGCGGCCTGCTTGATCTTGAGGTAGGCCTGGTTCGGATTGAGCGAGCCCAGTGTGTTTTCCGACAGATGCTCGATTTCGACGCGGCCGGTCAGCGATTCGCTGATCTGCTTGACATGGTAGACCGGTGTTCCCGACAGGGCGCGATCGGCGATGTATCGCTCCCATTCGTCGCCGAGGTTCGCGCGCAGGTCGGCGACCACCCCATTCGCCTTTTCGATGATGGTGGCAGGCGACTTGATCCAGAACCAGTGCACGCCCTGCAGCGCCCGGAGGCGATCGACGTCGCCGCCGGGAACGACGACGAGCCGGTAGGGATCGAGACGGCGCGTCATCAGGCTGAGGCCGAAATACCAGAGCGTCGACTGCGTGAAACTGGCCGCGGCCTGAAACCGGCTGTATTCGAAGCGAAAGAAGAAGATCGTCAGAAAGACGACGCCGTAGGTGAGCGCGAATGTCGGCAGGATGTAACTTGCGGCTGCCACGCCCGGGAAGTTTCCGATGCGGCGATAGGCAAGGAAACCGGTCAGATGTGCAATCACCGCGGCGGCGACCGTTACCTGTAGATTGGTCGAATAGACAACCTCGGGATTGAAGCCAATCCGGATGATTGCCGGCGCGATGATCGCAAAGGTCAGTCCGCCGACAAGTTGAAATCGAATTCTGAACAGGAAGTGCCGACTTCCCACGATAGTTGATGTCGCGACATTCAACTTCTTCCCCTTTCCACCTTCCCCCGAAGGTGCCAGTGTCGGCCGTTGCCACTACACTTGGTCTAGCCACTCATTCGCAAAGCGAATCGGGCCTTTCGCCATTGGCGATTCGAATCAATCGAAGATCAAGGGCTACGATAGAGCGGCTACACTATCAAGTATCTGTTCAACTGCAAAAGTTGGTGGCGTTGCTGATCAGCGGCATTGGTCAGCTCCGCTTAAAGCGGCGACCGGCACCGGCTTACTGTCTATGATAAAAAATGCCTGGGATATCCAGGGTGATATAGACGCAATATCTTAGGAAATGGATCGGGTGATCGGTCAAATCCGGCCGGCGGCGTGCGGCGACGGGATCGAACGGCCGGGTTTCCGGCCCGGAATATTCCGGGCCGGATGGTCCAGTCTCAGGAGCGCTTCAGCAGCGACCATGCCGCCGGCACCAGGGTTGCGGCCAGCGCCACCTTGATCAGATCGCCGACGATGAACGGCACAACGCCGAACTGCCAGGATTTTTCCGAGCCGATCAGCAGTGCCAGCCAGCCGAAACCCATCGCCATCATCACCACCTCGGCAACCAGCATCGCATTGAAAAGCTTGATCGGATGGCGATCCCAGCCGCGATCGGCCGCCCAGCCGACAATCGCCGCCATGACCACGAAGCCAGCGAGGTAGCCGCCGGTCGAGCCAAGCATATAGGCGATGCCGACACCTTTTTCCGGCGTGCCCTGGAAGACCGGGAAGCCCATCGCACCTTCGGCCATGTAAAGCAGCAGCGTGGCGACACCCAGGCGCATCCCGAAAGCGGCGGCGATCAGGAAGACGGCGAGCGTCTGCATCGAGATGTCGACGGGTCCGAGGACCACCTTGGTCTTGGCCGACAGGGTCAGCAGCAGCGTTCCGGCGAGAGCCAGGAAAAGCTGGGTTGCCAGCCGCGCCGCGCCTTCCTGCGGCAAAGCCAGAGAAACAAGCGGGCGCATCGTGGTTGCAGTTGCCATGGTCTTCCCCAATCCGGTTTGCCGCGACACGATAATCGCGGTCTGAACGTTTTCCTATATTGGCTTGCGTGCTATGCGGCAATCGGTTTTGCCGCTCCAGGAACAATGCGCCGACGTGGTTCGAAAGACATGGCTCTGAAATTCGATACCAGCTTCGATCCAGCCTACGGCCAAGGTGTGAACGTGGCAGCGAACGTCCAGCGCGTCACGGCCCGCAATCCCAGTCCCTTCACCTTCCACGGCACCAACAGCTACGTGGTGGGGCGTGACACGCTGGCCGTGATCGATCCAGGGCCCGATGACGAGGCGCATCTTCAGACCTTGCTCGACATTATCGGGGGCAGGCCGGTCAGCCATGTCTTCGTCAGTCATACGCATCGCGATCATTCCCCGCTGGCCGCCCGGTTGAGGGAGCGCACCGGCGCGGTCGTTCTGGCGGAGGGGCCACACAGGCCGGCAAGGCCATTGCGTGTCGGCGAGACCAATTCTCTCGACGCCAGCGCCGACGCCACATTCGTTCCCGACATCGCGCTGCCCGATGGGGAACTCGTCGCCGGCGATGGTTGGGCGATCCGCACGGTCCTGACGCCCGGGCACACCGCCAACCATGCGGCATTCGCGCTGGAAGGAACCGGCATCCTGTTCTCGGCGGATCATGTCATGGGCTGGGCAACCTCCATCGTGGCGCCGCCGGACGGAGCGATGGCCGACTATATGGCATCCCTCGACAAGCTGATCGAGCGCGGCGACCGCCTGCTCTTGCCCGGCCACGGCGGACCAGTGACGGCGCCGCGCAACTTCATGCGCGGGTTGAAAACGCATCGCAGGATGCGCGAACGCGCCATCCTGGAGCGGGTGAGGGCCGGCGACAGGACGATTCCCGCCATGGTCAAGGCGATCTACCGTGACACCGATCCGCGCCTGCATGGAGCAGCCGGCCTCTCGGTCCTGGCTCATCTCGAGGATCTGGTGGCGCGCAATCTTGTCGTGACCGATGCCGCGCCGGCCATCGATGGCATTTTTATGCCGGGCTGATCACAATGTCGGGGAGAAGATGGCTATCTTGAGCGGGCGGGGCGCTCATCGAGAGGTCTTGCGGCTGTTCGAGATTTTGGGGACAGGCGCCGTGCTGCCACGGACGCGGCGGGGAGCGAAGGGGTGGGGAGTGGTATCCGAAGCTGGGAAAAAGATAGTCATCTCGATCAACACGTCGTGGAATGTCGTCAATTTCCGTAAAGGCCTCATCGAGGCCATGCGCGGGCAAGGCTATGATGTCGTCGTGGCCGCGCCAAAGGACGAGTATTCCTCGGTGCTGCCAAGTCTGGGCTGCCGATATGTCCAGATCGAAATGGATAATTCCGGCACCTCGCCGGCTCGCGACCTGATGCTGCTATGGCGCTACTGGCGCATTCTGCGCCGCGAGAAGCCAAGTGTGTTTGTCGGCTTCACCATCAAGCCGAATGTGTTCGGGTCGATGGCGGCGAACCTCAACGGCATTCCGGTCATCAACAATGTTTCGGGGCTCGGTACGGTATTCGTCCGGGGCGGCCTTCTTCAGAAAATTGCCAGGACCCTGTACCGGCTGGCACTGGCTCGTTCGAAGGTGGTTTTCTTTCAAAACCACGACGACAGGATGCTGTTCGTCGGCGGGCATCTGGTCCGCGAGGAACAGACCGCATTGTTGCCCGGCTCCGGCGTCGACCTCACGCGTTTTTCACCGTCGTCCCGTGATAAGCCGAGGTCGGATACGGTCATCTTTCTGCTCGTGGCGAGGCTTCTCTGGGACAAGGGCGTCGGGGAGTTCATCGAGGCGGCCCGTCTGGTCAGCCGCAAGCTGCCTGCCGTACGTTTCCAACTCCTCGGTTTTCTCGATGTCGAGAACCGCACGGCGGTCGGCCGCGCGCAGGTCGAGCAATGGGTGAAGGAGGGGGTGGTCGAGTATCTGGGCGCCACCGACGACGTTCGTCCCTTCCTGGACATAGCCGATTGTGTCGTTCTGCCTTCTTATCGGGAGGGCACGCCGCGCTCGTTGCTCGAGGCAGCCGCGATGGGCAAGCCGCTGATCGCAACCGATGTGCCTGGCTGCAGGGAGGTGGTGGCCGATGGCGTCAACGGCCTGCTTTGCAAAGTGAGGGACGCGGACGACTTGGCCGACCGCATCACAGAGTTCGCGATGATGGATGGTGCGTCCAGGGACAGAATGGGAGTTGAGAGCCGGAAAAAGGTCGAACGGCAGTTCTCGGAACGGATCGTCATCGAGAAATACCTCGAGCAGATCGAAAGGCTCGGTTCGAATCGCACGGGATGACCCGCGTCAGGTCCTTATCGGCCTGGCAAGCGTCGCTATGCTGGCTGCCCATCGCGCGTCGCGTATCTGACCGCGTACAAAACTCGCAATCGCGGTTGCAAGGTCATTCAGCCTCGATCAAGTCGCGTTGGAAACAGTTACGGTGGAAGGCAGCCCCGATTTCTATTTGGAGGATCGGAAATTCGAGCCCCGATAGTTAGGATTGCTCATACCCAATCGCTAAAATAACGTGTTTCGAAGCGCCCGCCGTGGGTCAAAAATCTTGCCCCCATGCGAAACGGGTTGGAATTGTGGCAAAAAACTGTTACGCGCTGAGATCACGATCTTTTGATTTGGGATGTCGAAGCTGGCTTTGAGGGAAGGGCGGAACGAATGGATCTCATCGTTAGGACCGTGGCCGCCGGGTTTGTCGTTTCAGTCGGTTTCGGTTCGGTGTCCGCGTTTGCTCAGGAGGCTTCGTGCAGTTGCGCCACCGCCTATCATGGTCCGGCGAACCCGATCGGTTCCATTCGGGCCGCCGACGGTGACGTGATGGTTTCGCAGGCTACCGGCTACGGTCCGGCCAAGGCCGGCAACGTGCTTGATTTCGGCAGCCGTGTCGTGGTGGGGCCAAGGGGGTCGGCTTCCGTGGCCGTCGGCGGGTGCGGCATCGAGGTTTCGGCGAATTCGAGCCTGGATATTTCGCGTGTCGAGGGCAACGTCTGCCTCAAGCTGGTGGGCTCGGAGCAGACCGCGGCCATCCAGCCGTCTGGGGGCGACGCCGCCGGTGGGTTTGGTCCGCCGGAGGGTATTTTCGCCGGGGCGCTGCTTGCAACCGGCGTGCTCGCCGCGACACAGGACGACGATAATGCGGTCAGCCGCTGACGCCTTTGGCGGTTGCGGTGATGAATTGGCCCAGCAGTTGCGGCGGGGTTTGGTGCTGGGTTCGTTAACCATATCGGTTTATTACTTGTTGAAATAGTGCGTGAGCGATCCCAAGGCGGCGGGGTCGCTGATTTTCGAAGGGGCGGAAATGAAGGGTTGTTATCGGGCAGGGGTAGCTCTTGCTTTTGTGTCGTGCGTCGTGGGAGGCACGTTGCTTGCAACAGCCGGTGCTTTTGCACAGGCGCAGGCTTGTTCCTGCCTCGCCGCCGTGCCGGCATCCGGCGGTGCGATCGGTCAGTTGACGCAAGTTCAGGGCGATGTCCAGATGTCGCAGGCCAGCGGCTACGCCGGGGTCGGCGCGGAAGCGCCGGTATATCCCGGCGCCCGCATCATGACGGGGCCGCGCGCGTCGGCTTCGCTCGTTGTCGGCGCGGATTGCGCGCTCATGATTCCAGCCAACATGACGGTGAAGGTCGATCCGGTGGATGGCGGCATGTGCGTGTCGCTCGAGGCTCCGCAGGCGGCTGTCGCGCCGGCCGGCTCCGACCCCGGCGTCTTGCCTGTGCTGCTGGGCGTTGGCGCCGCTGGCGGCGCCGCGGCTCTTATCATTGGCCTGCAGGATGATGACGACGCTGTAAGCCGATAGCCGGGTTTTGGCGTCCGCTGTTTTGTAAAGCTTGTGAATGCGTCATTCCGCCATCCCGCGGGTGGCGCATTTGTTTTTTTCGGGGTCCCGCCGCGTGCGGCCCGCGCACAGCCAGAAGCAACAATGATCGACCTGCACTCCCACATTCTGCCCGGTCTCGACGATGGTTCCTCCAGCCTGGCTCTCTCAATCGAGATGGCGCGGTTGGCGGTAGCCGACGGCACGACGCATATGGCCTGCACGCCGCACATCATGCCGGGCGTCTATGAAAACGTCGCCACCAACATCGTTCAGGCGGTCCAGGTCCTGGAGCAGGCGCTTCTCGACGCCGGCATCCCGCTTGCCCTGTTCGTCGGCGCCGATGTCCATGTCGCCCCCGATCTTCCGGAACGCTTGAAACTCGGCAAGATACCGACCTTGAACCGGTCGCGCTATTTCCTGTTCGAGCCGCCGCATCACATCCTGCCGCCACGACTCGAGGATCTCGCCTCCCGCCTCATCGGCGCCGGCTATGTTCCCATCCTTACCCATCCCGAACGTTTGACCTGGATCAGGTCGAGCTACGACGTTGTCGAGCGTTTGAACGCACTGGGCTGCCTTATCCAACTCACCGCGGATTCGATCGTAGGAGCCTTTGGCCGTACGGCCCTTTATTATTCCGAGAAGCTGCTCGACGAGGGCAGGGTGGACATCGTCGCCTCCGACGCCCACGGCGTGTCCCGCCGCAAACCCGGACTCGCCCAGGCTGTTGTCGCCATCGCAAACCGGTGTGGAGAAGATGAAGCCTACAATATGGCGGTGAAGCGCCCGGGAGCGATATTGCAGGATCAGTTGCTCCAGCCCGTTGGAAAAATGAGTGCGAAGAAGTCGAGTGCCAGCAATACAGGCCGTTTTGGCGGATTGGGGCGGCTGTTCAAGAGCGGGGCTCTCTGATGGGCATTTTCGATCTTGCCAGAAACAATGCAGGCGTGCCGGCGCTTGCGGCATTGCTTGTGCTTTCTGCCTGCGCAAGTTCGACTTCGACGTCATCGACGGGCTCCGTGGATGCCCTGCAACCGACGTCGTCTCCAACGGCATTGGCCGGTGGCGGCGCGCTGCAGGTGGTCAAGGATCTGCCAGCTCCGCAGAACACCCAGAATGGCAGTGAGCAGCCTCTATCCGCCAACGACGTGCTCGAAGTCAGCGTGTTTCAGGTCGACAATCTGAACAGGACCGTTCAGGTCGATGCGAGTGGGCAGATCTCCCTTCCGCTCATCGGCACATTGACCGCGGCCGGCAAGACCGTTCGCCAGCTCGAGACTGAAATCGAGACCGCCTATGGCGCCAAGTATCTGCAGTCGCCGGATGTCACCATCTTCGTCAAGGAATCGGTCGGACAGCGCATTACGGTCGACGGCGAAGTCAACAGGGCCGGCATCTATCCGGTCTCCAGCAGCGCTTCGCTGTTGGATGCGATCGCTCTTGCCGGCGGCTTCAATGCCGTCGGCGATGCCGGCAAGGTTTTCGTCTATCGCAATGTTGGCCACAACAAGCTGGTGGCGAATTACAATGTCGAGGCGATCCGCGCCGGCAAGAATCGCAACCCGCGCATTTACGGCGGCGACGTGGTTGTTGTCTTCGCTTCGAAATCGAAAATCGCGATGAACAATCTGAAGGATGCCCTGGGCCTCGCTTCGAGCGCGGCCCGCATTGCGGTCATTCCGTAGCGAAGGCTCCGGCCGGCCAGGATATGGACAAACCCAGGATCACCTCGCGTCATGCTCGATCGCAACAGGCAGCCCCAAATTGCCGGCCCCGGATATGGTCAAGCCCTGTCCGCCGAACCCTATTACGAGGGGGCTCAGAGCTACAGTCCTTACGGCCGTGACTATGCCGCGCAAGATGAGGGCTTCAATCCGCTCAGGCTGCTTTTCTATGTCGTCCAGTACCGCTGGCTGATCGTCATGATGGCTATGGCCGGCCTCGTCGCGGGCGTCATCGTGACGATGATGCAGACGCCGAAATATCAGGCAACGACACAACTGGAGGTGCTTGTTCCCTCGGCAAAGGTTTTCCAGGACATCGAGGTGGTCTCCGAAAACAGTGACGTGCGCGCCTTCCTGACTGCCCGTGAAAAACTGAAGAGCAGGGCCTTGGCGCAACGCGTCGTGTTTCAGCTCGGGCTTGCCGAAAGGCCGGACTTCCTGTTTCCGACGCCGAGTTTTTCGCTCGGCAATATCGTCTATCGCGCATTCGGAATTTCCAAATCGCCTTCGATCCAGGAAAAGACGCCTGAAGAGCGCGAGGCCATGGCGATCAAGCGCGTCCTCGATGATCTGACGGTCAATCTTGTGACCAACACCAGTCTCTTGTCGATCACCTTCGTCGACCAGAAGCCCAAATATGCAAGCGATGTCGCCAACCAGGTTGCCCAGAGCTTTATCGATCAGCGCGTGGATCAGACCAGCGAGACATCGGATCTGGCGAGGCAGTTCATCCAGGAGCAGGTGCTCCAGGTCAAACAGAAGCTGCAGACATCCGAGGAGGCCCTCGTCGCCTATGCCAAGGATGCGGGCATCACCGTTACCGGCAACGACAAATCGCTGATCGGGTCCAATATCGAGGCCCTCAACACGGCGCTCGCCACAGCGATCCAGGACCGTCTGGATACCGGCCGTGTGGTGGACCAGATAGACAAGGGCCGCGGGGCGAGTCTCGGTCCGGTCCTGGAGAGCGAAGGTCTGCAAAAGCTCAGTGAAAAACTGGCGGATCTCAGCGGCCAATATCAGCAGAAGCTGACCATCCTGAAGCCCGGCTTTCCGGAAATGCAGCAACTGCAATTGCAGATCAAAGAGCTGCAGCGGCTCTACAACAATGGCGTGCTGGCGATCACCGATTCATTGCGGTTGAAGTACCAGGAAGCGCAGAACAAGGAAGCCGACCTCAGGGCCAAGCTCGCGGAGCTGGAAAAACAGCAGGTCGTCTTCAACGACAAGAACATCAAATACACCATCCTCAAGCGGGAGGTCGATTCCAACCGGTCGCAATATGACAGCCTGATCTCAAAGCTGAACGAAGTCGGGGTCAGCTCCGAGCTCAAGACGCAAAACGCCGCGATCGTCGATTTCGCGAGCTTGCCGACGATCCCGTATTCTCCAAGCCTCAGTCTCAATCTCGCGATTGCGCTGGCGCTCTTCATGGCTCTGAGCACGTCGATCATCTACGTCGTCGAGCTGCTGAACAATACCTTCACCAATCCCGAGCAGATCGAGAAGGAACTCGGCCTGGCCATGCTCGGCATCCTGCCGCTTGTCGATGACCGGGAACTGGTCGCCAGCATCACCGACCAGAAATCGGGACTTTCGGAAGCCTACCGTTCACTGCGGACCTCGTTGCAGTTCTCCGGCGCCGAAGGCGCGCCGCGTTCGCTGCTGGTGACCAGTTCCGAACCCTCGGAAGGCAAATCGACCACCTCGTTCAAGCTGGGCCAGGATTTCGCCGCGCTGGGCGCCAAGGTGCTGCTCGTCGACGGCGACCTGCGCAAGCCGAACCTGCATCGGCTGTTCGGCCTCGACAATGCGATCGGACTGAGCAACCTCCTGACGAACACCGTTCGCAAGGAGGATCTGGCCGGCATCTTCAGGGCAACGAAATTCCCCAACGTGACCGTTTTGACATCCGGCACGATCCCGCCCAATCCGGCTGACCTGCTCTCTTCGCCCAAAATGGCGCTGATCATCACCAACCTCGGCAAACGCTTCGATCTGATCATCATCGATGCCCCGCCGGTGGTCGGCCTTTCGGACGCCCCCATCCTCAGCCGCCTCGCGGAAGGCACGCTGATGGTCATTTCCACCAACCAGGTAACGCGCAAGTCAGCCAAGACCGCACTGAAACGTCTGCGGGCAGCCGGCGCAAACGTGATCGGGGCCGCGATGTCGAAATTCTCGGTGAACAAGTTCGACCACAACTACGCCTACAAATACATGAATTACGAATATTACGACTACGGCACGAGCACCCCGAAAATTGAGGGCAAAGTCGATGACGGAGCAGGCCAGCCCGCGCATGCAAAATCTTCTGCGTTCAAGCGTTTGGCTCGTCGCCTCCGTTCTGGTGTTGGTAGCTTCGTCGATCGGGCTAAGTCGGCTTCTTGAGACTGGAACTCCAAACGTCTCACTGGCACTGAATCCGTTGAACGTGGACGCCTTGATCGGCGAAATCACCGGCGAACTGAATCAGGCCAATGATGGCTCCGATCTCGACGCACTGGCCGCCAAGACCGGCAGAGCGCTTCGTTTCAATGTCGCGGATGCCCGTCTCTATAGTTTGATCGGAGAAATCAGGTACCGGCAGGGCGAGACGGACGAGGCTTTCAGGCTCTTTGACCGGGCGCGAACGCTGTCCAAGACAGAGATACACGCTTTGCAGAGGTCCATTGATCGTTCTGTCAGGGCGGGCGACCTGGCAAGAGCCGTGGGCGAGATTGATATCCTGTTGCGCCGCTGGCCCGATCAGTTTGCGGTCGTGGCCGCGGGCTGGCCGGCCATCCTTGCCAACGCCGAGGGATATCAAGCCGTATTGGCGGCCATCCGGTCGGAGGCACCGTGGCGGAGCAAGCTTTTCGCGAGCCTTGGCCAAAATCCGCGGGGCCTGGCGGGGGCGAATCAACTGCTGCTTGATCTTGCCGGGTCGGACACGCCGCCAACATCGAAGGAATTGTCCGCCGTCATCAACGGGTACATCAAACAGAAGCAATATGGACCGGCCTACAGGTTGTTCATTTTCAGCCTGTCCGAACACGAACGCAAACTCGGGGGCTACATTTTCAATGGCGGTTTCGACCCGGGCGTAAGCGGCAAACCGTTCGACTGGGTCGTACATGACCGGTCGGGCCTGGAAATCACCTTCGCCGGATCGCGCGATGCGGGCGAAAGCGACCGCGGAGCGACGCTTCGATTTTTGAACACCCCGGTCAAGAACGCGGCGCTTCAGCAATATATCCAGCTGCCCGCCGGCTCCTACAGGATTTCCATGAACGCGTCGGCGACAAATCTGAGGCTGCCGAAGGGATTGTTCTGGTCCCTCAGATGCATCGATCCTTCGCTCGAAATAGCGCGCTTCAACATACCGGAAGGCACGTTCAACCGGCGAAGCCTCAGCCTGGATTTCACGGTCGGGCCGGCTGTTTGCCCGATACAGTCGCTCCGGCTGGAAACAGAAGCAATCGCCCAGAGTTGGCGGTTTCGATATGTCGGGACGCTGGTCATGCACAAATTGAGCATTGAAAGGGTGTCGTCGTGAGAGAGAGCTCGCGGCGGTCCGCGGAATGGGACAAGTATCTGCTCGGATCAATCCTCTTTCTGTCCCTGCTCATCGGTGGCGGCACCGCCAGCGGCCTCTATACCGAGACCCTGATCGAGATATCGGCGATCGTCTCGGCCGCGGCCATACTTTCGCGCGCATCGCAGCAGGCAATCCCTCGCGCTGTCTTGTGGTTGCTGGCTCTCGTGCTCGCAATGTTCTGTTTTCAGCTCATCCCGCTGCCCGCGGCGCTGCTGGACGGACTGCGGCCCAACGTGTTGCTGGCGGATTCATGGCTCGACGGCGAAACCCGCTTGCGCTTCGTCAGTGTCGGGGTCGGGCGCACGGTCGAGTGCTTGCTGTATTTCGCCGCGGCCGCGGCATTCTTCCTCAGCGTCCTGCGCCTGCGCGCGGATCAGGTCTATGGCCTCCTCCCGTTCTTCTTCATGGGGGTAATCTGCAATGGCCTCGCGGCGGCAATTCAGTATTCGCTCTCGGATACGGTTGCCATAGAGGGGCTGTTGCCATTCACCATCAACGCCGGCCTCTTCGCCAACCAGAATCACTTCTCGGCCCTGCTGTTCGTCTCCATTCCCTTCGTCGTCTACCACGGCCTGTTTCGCGGGCACCTCCTATCGGGCGCGCTCGGCCTGGCGACGCTCTTGCTGCTTCTCCTGGCGGCCGGTTCGCGCGCGGGTATCCTGATCGGCCTGGCGATTACCGTGATATCCGTCGTCTTCTTGTCCGCGCGCTCCAGGATCGGTGGATATGGTGTCCTCGCGGCCTTCATCGCTCTTTCGATCTATACGATGGGCGCCTGGACAAAGATCGACGCGAAAGCGGTCGATCCGGCATTCGGAAGGGCCGAGTTTGCGCGAACCACGGTCGAGGCAATTGAATACAATTGGGCGACAGGCGTTGGCTTCGGCGCCTTTCCAAAGGTTTATCAGATTTATGAAAAAGGAGGTATGATATTTAAATCATATGTAAATCACGCGCATAATGATTATCTGGAGATTGTTCTCGAAGGAGGAGTTTTTTCTGCTGTTTTGATTTTTCTATATATAACATATCTGCTTTATATTCTTGTGAGGGCGGGAATGGGCTCCCTCCAGAAATCAGCCTTTCTGTCGGTGTCGTTTCTGCTTGTTCACTGCCTTGTCGACTATCCCCTGCGAACCGCGGCGCTTGCGATGACGTTTGCCTATCTGAATGCTATCGTCTTCCACAAAGGTTTTGCCGAACGGCCGAGCCAAAGGAGCGTGCCGGTCAGGACCGGCTACCATGATGATGACGACTTGCTTGTTCCCGCCAGGGTCGCCGCCGCGCCAGGATAGGATTTCCCGGCAGCGGGCTGGCCACGGTTTGTCGCAAGCCGCATTGACAAGCCATTGTATGAAACCTAAGCACAGCCAGTCAGGGCTGGGGAGCTTCGGCATGTCAAGGAGAGCTTCTTGAAAGGAATTATCCTTGCCGGAGGCAGTGGAACACGTCTTTATCCACTAACATTAGCAGTCTCTAAGCAAATTCTGCCGATATACGACAAGCCGATGATCTATTATCCGCTGAGCGTATTGATGCTCGCCGGGATTCGCGAGATTTTGATCATCTCGACACCGCGTGACCTGCCGGTATTCCGTGAGCTGCTTGGCGATGGATCGGAGTTCGGGCTTACGCTTTCCTATGCCGAGCAACCACAGCCCAATGGGCTTGCCGAAGCCTTCATCATTGGTCGCGACTTCATCGGCAAGGACAGCGTGTCGATGATCCTTGGCGACAACATCTATTTTGGCGACGGGCTGTCGCAGCTTTGCCGGACGGCCGCGTCGCGCGAGACGGGCGCTTCGGTGTTCGCCTATCATGTCGAGGACCCCGAACGCTATGGCGTGGTTTCGTTCGACAAGGTGACGGGAACCGCCCTGACAATCGAGGAAAAGCCGCAAAAGCCGAAGTCCAGCTGGGCTGTTACCGGGCTTTACTTCTATGACAATGACGTCGTCGACATCGCCTCGACCATCCGGCCTTCCGCGCGCGGTGAACTCGAGATCACAGCGGTGAACAATGTCTATCTCGAACGCGGCCAGCTTCACGTTCACCGGTTGGGGCGCGGCTATGCCTGGCTCGACACCGGCACCCATGACAGCCTGAACGACGCCTCCTCGTTCGTGCGCACCATCGAGCACCGCCAGGGCATCAAGATCGCCTGCCCGGAGGAGATCGCCCTGGAGCAGGGTTGGCTGACGGCCGACAAGGTGCTGGAGCGCGCAGCGCGCCTGGGAAAGAACGAGTACGCCGCCTATCTGCGCCGGCGCGTCGCCGACCTGTCGGAGGGCTAGGTGCTGGAGGTGAGACCCCTTGGTATCGACGGCGTGCTGGAAATCATTCCCAAACGCCACGGCGATGCGCGCGGCTTCTTCATGGAGACCTACAATGCCGAGCGCTTTTCGCAGGCCGGCATCGATCTGACCTTCGTGCAGGACAATCATTCCTACTCCGCCGCTGCCGGTGTGCTGCGCGGGCTTCACTACCAGCTCGCGCCACGCGCCCAGGACAAGCTGCTGCGCGTCATCCGCGGCAGCATTCTCGACATCGCGGTCGATATCCGCCGCGCCTCGAAGAGCTTTGGAAAATGGGTCGCCCTCGAAGTATCTGCCGAAAAGGGCAACCAGATCCTGGTGCCGAAAGGCTTCGCGCATGGTTTCGTCACCCTCGTGCCCGACACCGAGGTCCTGTACAAGGTGACGGACACCTATTCGCCCGAACATGACCGGTCGATCCGCTTCGACGACCCGGCAATCGGCATCGAGTGGCCATCCCTGGCCGGCGGTTTCCAGCTGTCGGACAAGGATCTCAAGGCGCCGGCGCTGGCCGCCGCCGAGGTGTTCGCCTGATGGTTGTCGTCGAAAGCGGGGCATGGGTCGTGAGGGCAGCGGCATGAATTTTCTGGTGACGGGCGGTGCCGGCTTCATCGGTTCGGCGGTGTGCAGGCATCTGTGCGCAAATCCGGCCTATCGGGTGACCAATCTCGACAAGCTGACCTATGCCGGCAACCTGGCCTCGCTGCGGCCGATCGAGAACGCCCATAATTACAGCTTCGCCCAGGCCGACATCTGCGACGAGAAGGCGGTGCTCGACCTGCTGCGCCGCGACGATATCGACATTGTCATGAACCTCGCCGCAGAAAGCCATGTCGACCGTTCGATCGACGGGCCCGGCGCCTTCATCGAGACCAACATCGTCGGCACCTACAAGATGCTCAACGCCGCGCTCGAATACTGGCGCGGCCTTTCCGACGACAGGAAGAGCCGGTTCCGCTTCCATCACGTCTCAACCGACGAGGTGTTCGGCGACCTGCCATTCGACGGCGGCATGTTCGTGGAGGAGACCCCTTACGCGCCATCCTCGCCCTATTCGGCCTCCAAGGCCGCCTCGGACCATCTTGTGCGCGCCTGGCACGAAACCTACGGCCTGCCGGTCGTGCTTTCGAACTGCTCGAACAATTACGGACCCTATCATTTCCCCGAAAAGCTGATCCCGCTGGTCATCCTCAACGCGCTCGACGAAAAGCCGCTGCCGGTCTACGGCGCCGGCGCCAATGTGCGCGACTGGCTGTTCGTCGAGGATCATGCGCGCGCGCTGGAACTGGTCGCCACCAAAGGGCACCCGGGCGAGAGCTACAATGTCGGCGGCAATTCGGAGCGCACCAACCTCGCCGTCGTCGAGACGATCTGCGATCTGCTCGACGCCAGGCGTCCGCGCGCCGGCGGCAAGCGCTACCGCGACCTGATCTCCTTCGTCACCGATCGCCCCGGCCACGACCGCCGCTATGCCATCGACGCCTCCAAGATCGGCCGCGAGCTCGGCTGGGCGCCGAGGGAGAATTTCGACAGCGGCCTGGCGCGGACGGTGGACTGGTTCCTCGACAACAAATGGTGGTGGGGGCCGATCCGCGAACAGCGCTATGCCGGCGAAAGGCTGGGCGAGGCCCGCAAGGTGGGCGCGTGAGACTGCTTGTCACCGGACGCGAGGGGCAGGTCGCCGCAAGCCTTCTGGAGGCCGGCCGGGAGAAGGCCGGCATCGAGCTTGTCGCCATCGGCCGCCCCGAGCTCGACCTGGCACGACCCGAGACCGTCATCGAGGCCATTGCCGCCGCCAGGCCCGATATCGTCGTCTCGGCCGCCGCCTACACGGCTGTCGATCAGGCCGAGGATGAGCCTGAACTCGCCTTTGCCGTCAACGCGGTCGGCGCCGGCAAGGTGGCGCAGGCCGCCGGGCGTCTCGGCATTCCCGTAATCCATCTTTCGACCGACTATGTCTTCGATGGCAAAAAGGCCGGCGCCTATGTCGAGACCGACGCGACCGGGCCGATCGGCGTCTACGGCGCCTCCAAGCTTGCCGGTGAACAGGCCGTGGTCGCGGCCAATCCCCGCCACCTCATCCTGCGCACCGCATGGGTCTACAGCCCTTTCGGCAGGAATTTCGCCAAGACCATGCTGCGGCTGGCAGCCGACCGCGACGAGATCTCGGTGGTCTCGGATCAATGGGGAAATCCGACATCGGCGCTTGATATCGCCGAGGCGATCCTGCATGCGGCGGCGATACTGCATCGCAACAAGACCTTCGCCGGGTTCGGCGCCTACCATCTGGCCGGCACGGGCGAAACCAACTGGAGCGGCTTTGCCCGTCACATCCTCGACACAAGTCTGAAGTTTGGTGGCCCCTGGGCGCGGGTACGGGATATCGAGACGATGGACTATCCGACCAAGGCGCGCCGCCCCGCCAATTCCAGGCTTTCCAGCGCGAAATTCGCGGATGCGTTCGCATGGACGGCGCCGGACTGGCGGGAGTCGGCGGAGCGGGTGGTGCGATGGATCTAAAATCTAGGTTAACCAAGACCTTGTTTATCTCTCGCCTCAGGCAATCCCTACTCGCCGAAGCTCACTCTATACTCTCCATAACAGGAGAGGCTTCTTCAAAAGACTATCTGCGCCGCGCCAGCAGCCAAAGTGCTGGTCTGACTGTCAGGTGATCTAAGTGAGCTGCACGAAGTAAAGCAGCCGTTCTTGACAAAAAACTCTTAAGCCTGGGGTACGGTGCCAGAAGAACGGATATGCTGTCAGATTGAACGACGGCTCGCGCCAGTAGTTTCTTTAGGTCGGATCGATGTTGAACAACGCCCGCACTAAACAAGAGAGCATCAAGCATCCTGTCTAGCCTCAGTGCGTGCGAGTCTCGGCGAAAATTATCGAATAGAAGACTTCTGGATGCCGGATTTGTTCGGTTGTAGTAGTAGTATATATCGGGATAAAGGAAGATAGTGTTTTTTGTGTCAAAAACTATCTGGGCCGTCATTAGCCAATCTTCGTCATGGTGAAGCTCTCCAGGTGCCACAAAGTCAACTTTTGAAAGCGTTTCCTTCCGCGACACGATTCCTACATGCGTGAAATTCTCAAATAATACGGTCGCTGCGGTAGGGGGTGATGGCATCCAAGAGTGTTTTTCTATCCCAAAACATTTCATTGCTCCGCACGTTACATCAATAAATTTATTGATGGACATTGATAGTAGAATTCTCTCCAAAGCCTGAATATCAATGTAGTCATCAGCGTCGACGAATGCAATGAAATCGTAGGACGCCGCAACAAGGCCTTTGAGTCGTGCAATCGAAGGGCCGCCAAAAGGCTGGTCTGTAAAAATAAGCTTTATATGTCCGTTGGTAGCAAGTGAATTCAAGCGATCTAAATGTTCAGGTTTTGATCCATCATCAATTACAACAATTTCGATTTCGCCGATCCGGTCAACATAGTTGTGGTTCGACATTGCTAGGGATTCTACATTTTCAGAATCGTTCAAATGCGGGACAATTATGGAGCACCCGCTATGTTGCCTTATACTTGGCGCGGGGGATTCATGTAAGTTCTGATACCGCTGCGCTATATCTTCATTGATAGAGGAAACCGTGTCAGAGATGTCATGCCGAGCAAATGATTTGTCGGTTAGCCATCTCAGCGCCTCCGCGTAGCTGCCTAGCCGACGCGGATCAAATGGCTGTACCCATGGAAATTTTGATCCGATTTCCGCCATGCACCCGCTTGATGAGACTAGTGTGGGTCGTTGGAGATGCAGCGTTTCCAAAAGCGCATTAGGAAAATTTTCGAACCGCGACGGAAAAATGAAGGCGTCCATATTCTGGATGGAAGTGTTCAATTCGGCTTGCGGTAATCGCCCATAAAAGGAGAACCTTTCGGAGAGTTCTGGCGGTATAATTCCCTCCAGATAGCTTCTCATAGACGCCCCATGGGCGGTGTCTGTATCTCCCCCAAACACATGAAACCTGAAGGACCGAAACGCTGGGTCATAAGCGCATCGAGAGAAGCCCTTAATAAGAAGGTCCCACCCCTTACGCCATTCAAGACGTCCGATACACCCCACGTTGAATTCGGTGGGCGTGCCGGTGGCGGGAGGCGTCTTGACTGGCAGCGAAAATGTTGGAAAGGGGTGCCAAATTTTCTTCAGCTTTGGAAGAATTATCGATAATTCCTTTGGACTGAGGTATGACAGAACGCGATCTCGCATGGAGTCGCCACCGTAAAGTACAATATCTGACGCAAGAAGGGCGTCTTTCTCTGCTCTGCAGACACGGTCATCACCTATGTAGTATTGGTTCAGCTCATTGTCGTCATGAAGCATGAAATGAGGAGAGTGAAGTCGAATGGCTGTAAAATGGATTGGAAGTAGGCCATAAACTTTGCCAAAGTTAACAAAGTACCCCTCTGCCCCATAGTCAGGTGTTTCGAAGAGGCGGAAAGAATTTCCATTATCGCAGAAAATTCTAACTGCGGTAAACAATGAGTGCGCGTACCGGAGCTCGCTGCTGTTGATGTTGTTGAATATATCCGTGGGTTGCAGAGGTACGTGGACCACTGTTACTGAGGAAGGCACCGCCGTGGTGTCTGAATCTTCCGGAACAAAAACGGCAAGTTTAAGCCCTTTCTTTGCAAGGTTATCGACCAGGAGCCGTGTATAGGTTCCTATTCCTCCAGTTACCAAAGATAGAGGCTCTCTACATGTAATTCCGAGATCAAACTCTATTGTCATTTTCTACAACTGTTTTGGCTATGACGAGGTGTTGCTGTGTGTATCTTGTCAAGATTGCTTATCATTCAACTTTTATGTCTAATTTTAGCGCTTGCTTGAGGGGTTGTGGCGTCCCGGTTGCAGGATAGATCGAATTCGTGTCGGTCAGTCAAGCCTATTGAGGCTGCCTTACGCGGCGACCTAGTGAGAAGGGGCATTGGACTGCAAGGCTGGTCGCGCCATGTGTCGTGCCGAGTGCTAATGGATCGTGTTTTATCGAGCGCCCAGTCTCAAGATCCAATTTTTTGGTGCAGTCAGGAGATGTGGTGCGTGAGGGGCTAAACCGGCGCGGAAAGGTGGGCACAGTTGATTGGTGCGGCTAGTCCGCCCTCGCTGTGTGGGCTTGTTGCATCTGACCTCGTCGCAGGGTTACTGTTGACGCGGCGGGGCGGCGTTTTTGCGTGCGAGCCTTCGACGTCTGGCGAACCAAAAGGCCAATCTTGGAAGGCCTGTTGTGCAAATGCCGGTACGGAAAATGTCGTTCGTGCGGCTATTGGAGTGTAACTGGTGAAAGAGCAGTCAATTATTGAAGGTTTGTCATCGGCGGTTGCCGCCGATTGGAAAGATGATCCAACATACTATGACAATGCCGATAGCTGGGTGTCAGTATTTTGGAACGAAGATACAATATTTAGGAAGCTATTTTCTCGACTTGACGTGGCTCGGATTGTCGACCTTGCATGTGGGCGAGGAAGGCATTCTTGGCAGATGCGAGACTGGGGAAATGAGAAGATACTTGTTGATGTTGTGAAAGAAAATATCGACATATGCAGAGATAGGTTTAACGGTATTGCTAATGTGAGATTTATTAATAACAATGGTTATGATCTGGCAGATATAGAGAATGATAGTTGTACGTCTCTATTCTGCTATGACGCTATGGTTCATTTCGATCACATGGTAATTTTTAGATATTTGATCGAAATCAATAGGATATTACAGGTTGGTGGTCGAGCCTTGATTCATCATTCGAACAATGGAACAAATCCAGGGGGAGTATATCGACAGAACCCCCATTGGAGAAATTTTATGCCGCAGGGTTTGTTCTTTGACTATGCGATAAAGTCAGGATTTAAAGTAAAAGAGCAGGCGGCGATAAATTGGGGTGAGCATAACTGCATAGATATGATCACGCTTGTTGAGAAGATATAGTAATTGTGATGGCAGTGTGAAGCAATCGAGCTTCACCTCAGGCGAGAAAAAAAGTCGTATATGAAGGCGCAGTTAATTCGCGCGCAGTCAGTGAGATCGAAAGGCCTGGGGCTTTAAAGTTCGGAAGAACTTGATGCAGCCTCAGGTATTTCGGTCAGCGACTCAACTCGCCCATTTCGGAGTGTAAGTTTCCGCGTGCAGAAACTGTCAATAAGTGCTGCATCGTGGCTGGCCAGAACGATAATGCCCGCCTTCTCGGCCAGTTCGTCCATACGTCGTTTCGCCTTGTCCTGAAACGATGCATCGCCAGCACCGATCCATTCGTCCATCAACAAAATCTCGGGGTCGAGCGCGGTCGCTGTCGAAAACGCCAACCTAGCAGCCATGCCCTGGCTGTAGGCTTTGAAAGGAACGTCAATGAAATCGCCCAGTTCGCTGAATTCGATGATCTCCTCCATCTTCCGTTCAATTTCGGCTTCGGTCCAACCGCTAATTAGCCCTCTCAGCACTATATTCCGCCGGCCCGTCGCTTCGGGTCTAAATCCAATATTTATATTGAACAGAGCATCAACTTTGCCCTTAATGAATATGGCGCCGCCTGAAGGCTGATAAATGCCATATAGCACCTTGAGCAGGGTGGTTTTGCCGGCTCCGTTCGGGCCAACTAGCCCCAATCGGTCGCCTGCTTTGAGCTCAAAGCTGACGTTGTCCAGAGCCTGAACGATCTGCGTTCTGCCGGACCTTCCAATATTGCCACCTAAGGCACCCTTGCGTTTGTCGGGCGCCGAAAGCGTCAGCTTTTCGAACAGGCGATAAATGAGGCTAACATTTTCGAGTTTGATTGACGTCATGATAATTCACGTGAGGAAAACGACACGCCTGCGAAACTCACCCAGTAACAGTAGCGCGATCATCCAAGTGCACAGGCAGATGCAACTCGACACTGCGAAGGCGTGAGCCGGAAACGAGCTTTTGATGATCGGCTCTCGCACGATTTCGAGTAAATAGGTGAAGGGATTCCAGTGGTAGGCATATTTCTGTATTCCGCCTTGGCCGTTATATGCCCAGAAGACCGGCGTGAAAAACATGCCCACACGCATCAGATTGCCAACGATGAACTCGCTGTCGGGAAAGAATACGCCGACAAAAGCGAACACCGTTATCAGTGCCGGCGTCGCCACGATGATCAGCAACAGTCCGGGCAACGAAAACAGCCAGCCCATGGCGAAGCCATAGCCTGCTAAAAACAAAATTAGAACACAGCCCGCCATGGAATAGCCGGCCCGGATGATGCATTGCATTGTCAGCCGCATCACATAGACGAACAGGGGGAGCGTAGTGCCTTGAATGAAGCTGGCTTCACGTTGGAACAATGACACACTCATGGCAATGATCTCGTTAAGATAGAACCATACCAGCATGCCAATCGCGACATAGGCTATGTAGCCGGGGTTGCTGGCGTCCTTCGTTACGAAAACGAAGACGAATGTGCCTACGAAAGCGAAGTAGTTTACCAGCATCCAAAGCGGACCCAGCGTCGTTCGCCTGTGCTGGTCGCCGATGTCCTCATGGGCGAGCGCGGTCCAGACCCGATGCAGCCTCATGGCTTTGGAGATATCTTCAACAGCGCTGTTCATCGCCGCAATCATAGGGCAGGCCGCAATCTCGGTTGGTATGATCTCTAACGGCTTCGAAGAAGCCGCAACAGAAACCCCTTCATAGTCGTTGCGGCAACGATGTGGCAATGCGCTGCGTCTTACTGAAGCAGCTTGCTCGTACAAGGGCGAGTTCTGTGCTCAAGCAGCTTCGCGCCGAGGAAAGATGACGGGTAACTAAACTAAGACCCCTGTCAAAAAAAACTAGCCATGCCGCCCGCCCCGCAGTATGCGATAAGCACGGCGGGGGCCGGAATTGCATTTTGCGACGCGATCGGCCGCGAAGGATCTTCGTGACCGCGCTTTCTGGTGCGCATGTCCGAAAGCCTGGAGTCTAGCGCCGTCCCATGAATTCCTACCTGGAAGCTGTCTTCGGACTCAGGCCGGAAGTGCGGCGCGCCTTCATCATGGTCCAGGACGTGGTCATGGTGCTGGTCGCCGTGGCGCTCGCCCTTGTGCTGTCGCGGTCGAATCTTTCGTTCGAGGCGCTTTCCACCGAGGGGCTTGTCACCTGGACAAGCATCGTCGTCATCAGCCACCTGCTGTTCCGCCTTTGCGGTCTTTACACCACGGTCTGGCGCTTCGCCTCGACGCCTGATTTCTTCAACATCCTGAAGAGCTGCGCGATCCTGACCGTCGTGCTCTACGTCGTTTCGCTGCTGGTTCGTCACTTTCAGCCGGTGGCCGGGCTCAACGAGCGCCAGTTCATCGTCTTTTTCCTGGTCTCCTTCACCATCATCTCGGCGCCGCGGCTGTTCTATCGTTTCCTGCGTGATGGCGCGAGCTGGGGTATCCTGAACGGCAGGGACGACAAGGCAGGGGCAAGGCAGGCGCTGTTCGTCGGGCGGCTGGGCGAAGCCGACCTGATCATCCGCTTCACGCGCACGGCGCAGCCCGCCGACTATTCCATCGCGGGCATCATGGCGACCGAGCACGGCGTGCCGCTCGGCACGCGCATCCAGGGCGTTCCTGTCGTCGCAAACCGGCCACGTCTGATCGACGTGCTGGATGACTACGCCACCGGCACCAAGAGCCTCGACCTGCTGATCTTCGGCAGCGGCGCCGAACATGAGATCGAGGAGTATTCGGAGCTGGTCCGCGTCGCCAGGCACGGCGATATTGCGGTCGTGCAGTTCTCGGGGCTTTCGCAACTGGGGCAGGAGGGCAAGCTCGTTCTCGACGAGGTCGAGATGGAAACGATCCTGCGCCGGCCGACGGTGCCGTCCGACATCGAGCGCATCGGCGCTTTCGTTGGCGGCCGGCGCGTGCTGGTCACGGGCGGTGCCGGCTCCATCGGCCGCACGCTGGTCAAGCGCTCGCTGGAGCTGGGGGCCGAGGCGGTGCTGGTTGCCGACAATTCCGAGTTCGGCATCTTCCAGTTGAGCCAGTATGTCGAGCAGAAGGACCATGACCGCCTCAAGGTCCGCATCGTCGATGTCGCGGACCGGCGCCAGATGACGCGCGTCGTCACCGAGTTCAAACCCGACATCGTCTTCCATGCGGCGGCCCTGAAGCATGTTCCTCTGCTCGAGGAGAATTGGGAATCGGCCATCCAGACCAATGTTTTCGGAACGCTCGTCTGCGCCGAGGTCGCCGCCAAATGCGGGGTGGCGCAATTTGTCATGGTCTCCAGCGACAAGGCCGTAGACCCGTCATCCGTGCTCGGCATGACCAAGCGGGCCGCCGAACAGATCGTCAGCGCCTTGCATGGAACCCCGGCGGGCGGGCCGGCCGGGCGCCGCGCCGCCACCAAGTTCATCGCCGTCCGGTTCGGCAATGTCTTCGGCAGCAACGGTTCGGTCGCCACCATATTCCAGGCCCAGATCGAGGCCGGCGGCCCGGTCACCATCACGGACCGGCGCATGACGCGCTATTTCATGACCGTCGCCGAAGCCGTCGATCTCGTCATCATGTCGGCGGCCGATGCCGCTTCGCGACCGGCCGGCCAGGATTTTGCCGTCTACATGCTGGATATGGGCAAGCCGGTGCCGATTCTCGAAGTGGCCGAGACGATGATCCGCATGGCGGGAAAGAGCCCCTACACGGATATTCCAATCCGCTTCACCGGCATCAGGCCCGGCGAAAAGCTCCACGAAACCCTGCATGGCGAAGACGAGGAACTGGTCGAACTCAGCGTCTCCAAGGTTTTTGGCCTGAGCACCGATGTCGCGCAATGGTCGGATGTCCAGGCGGCCCTTGCCGCGTTGCAGCAGTCGATCAAGGACCAGGACAAGGCGGCATCGCTGGCCATCCTGGCCGATCTCGACCGCGCGACCAAGACCAATGCGAACGCCCGCCAGGACGGGATGCAGGAGGCCGCCGGGCGGGCGGGCTAGGGCAGGTCCCGGATAGGCGTGTGACGTTCCCATTCGCAATCCACACAGAAACAAGACGATGGAGCTCAGCATCCGGCGGGGATCGTGGCTCTGGAAATCTCAAGCAGATGCAAGGTGTTTGACGTCAGTGGGTAAGACAGATCTGCGCATCGCGGTGCTGATGGGCACGAAAGACGGCGCCGCCTTCATCGACGAGCAATTGCAGTCCCTGCTCGAACAGTCGCACCCTCTCGTCGATCTCTGGATATCGGACGACGGGTCCGACGACGGCACGCTTCCCATACTCGAGGCCTGGAAGCCGCGCTGGGCAAAGGGGCGGATGACGGTGGTCGATGGACCGAGGCAAGGCTTTGCCGCCAATTTCCGCTCGATGATCCTGGACCCGCGCATCGAGGCCGATTGCTACGCCTTCTGTGATCAGGACGACATCTGGGAGCCGGACAGGCTGGAAAGCGCCGTCCGCTGGATGCAGACATTCGATGTAGGAACCCCGTTGATGTTCTGCTCGCGCACCGCGACCATGACGGAGGCGGGGAACCTCGTCGGCCATTCGCCGCTGTTCCAAAGGCCGCCGTCTTTTCGCAACGCGCTCGTGCAGAGCATTGCCGGCGGCAACACCATCCTGCTTAACCGCGCCGCGCGTGACCTGCTGGCCAAAGCTTGCGCGCGGACCAGCTTCGTCAGTCATGACTGGTGGGCCTATCTGGTTGTCTCGGGTGCCGGCGGCGTCGTGCACTACGACCCACGGCCGCTGGTGCGTTATCGGCAGCACGCGGCAAACCTGGTCGGCGCCAACGTGTCGTGGCGAGCGCGGATCTCCCGCCTCGGCCGCCTGATCAAGGGTCAGTTTGCCGGCTGGACCGACCTCAATCTCACCGGCCTTGCCGTCAATCGCGACCTCCTGACCCAGGAAGCGACGGCGAGCCTCGACAAATTTTCGGACGGTCGACAGGGCAACCTTTTTCAACGCCTGGGCGCCTTGCACAGAAGCGGCGTCTATCGGCAGACCGTTGCCGGGACCCTGGGGCTCTATCTCGCCTTCATCCTGGGCCGCATCTGAACGTCGCACAGCGGCATGACGCGCCTGAAGCGGAAAAGCGCGGCGCGTTCTTGCCAGATTTCAAAGGGCGCGCTACCGGCCATCCATGAAGGCAGCCAAGAAAATCTTCGATCTGGCCGGCGCGGCGGTGCTCCTGGTGGTCACGTCTCCTGTGCTTTTGCTTGCCGTTATCGCCGTCCGGGCATCATCGCCCGGTCCGGCGATTTTCAGCCAGACGCGGGTAGGTCGCGGCGGTGCGCTTTTTCGCTGCCACAAATTGAGGACGATGTACCAGGGGACGCCGTCGCTTCCCACTCACCAGGCGCCGGCCAACGCCGTGACATCGGCGGGAAAGGTCTTGCGAAAATTCAAGCTCGACGAGTTGCCGCAGTTCTGGAACGTCCTGCGCGGTGAGATGAGCCTTGTCGGGCCGCGCCCCTGTCTGCCGAGCCAGACGGAATTGATCGAATGCCGGCGGCGGCTGGGGGTTCTGGAGGCGCTTCCCGGCATCACCGGCCTGGCCCAGATCAGGGGCATCGATATGTCGAACCCGCGGCTTCTGGCCGAAACCGATGCCACTTATCTCAGGACCGCGTCGCTTTGGCTCGACCTGCGAATCCTGTTCGGCACGCTCTATCGCCGTTGAGGGATTGCGGACCGCGCCATCTCGGATAGCCGCTCCAGCGTGTCGGTTTCCGGCTGCCATCCCTCGGACAGAAGCAGGGAGGGATCGCAGATTTGCGCCGCCGTCATACTGTCCCAGAATACCCGCTTGCCCAGGAGCGTGGCGGCAGTCCGCATCGGCCCGGCCGGCATGGGGATCAGTCGTGTTGGCCGGCCGAATCCCCTGCGGAACGCGCCGATGATGGCGGCCACCGAAACCGGCGGGACATCGCTGGCCAGATAAATCGGGCGCAGCGGTCCGGAATGCTGGAGCAGATGCCATATCGCGCGTGACGCCGATTGCGATGACAGCAGCGAGCGGGTTCCCGTCAATGCGCCCGTCGGCAGCGGCAGGGCCGTATCCGCGACCCGCATCAGCGTCGCCAGGTTTCCCTTCATGCCGCTTCCGTAGACGGGGGGCAACCGCAACACGGCGGCGTCGGGACGGCCGTGCGACGCATAGATGTCCAGCACGTCGACCTCTGCCTCACGCTTCGAACGTCCGTAGGCGCATTGCGGGTCGGGGATGGTGTCTTCGTCGATCGTCACGCTGACGCGCGCGCCGGCCACGGCCCGGATCGACGAGAGATGAATGAAGCGTCCGCTTGCCTGAGCTGCTGCCGCCCGCGCCAGTCTCGCGCTCAACTGCACATTGGCCGCGTGGAAGTCGGCCGCGGCGGCATTGCCCTGGTCATTGTTCAGGCCGGCGCAATGAACAACGTCCGAAACGCCCCTGACAAGCGCCAGGAAGGCTGCGTCCGGCGCGTCGGGGCCGGGCATCGACATGGCGTCGGTACCCCGATCAAGTCTGTTCGGGTCGCGGGAGGCCAGACGAAGCGGTATGCCGGCCTCGCTAAGCTGGTGGACCACCTGGCGGCCTATGAAGCCCGTCGCGCCGGTGATCAGAACTTTCATCATATCACCACCCCGGGAACCGCTATCGGGTGACCGGCGCAAGTGTCTGGCCTTCCGCCAACGCAGCCTGGCGGCCTGAAGCAAGATAGGTTCCCGACACCAGGAAGACCATCAGCACCGAGTCCAGAATATCATGGCCGATCAGGATGCCCGCCATTCCGGCGGTCAGATAGGTGATCAACACGATGACGATCATGGTGGCGCCGAACCGCTCGACCGGATCGATGCTGTTGCGCAAGGTAAGCGTGGCATTCCTGCCGGCAACCACAAAGATCGCCGCCAGCGTCGCCGCACCCAGGGCTCCTGCTTGCACCAGGGCGGTCAGGAAGCCGTTGTGGAAATGATTGAAGCCCGCATCCATACCGAACTGATCCCGGAAGCCCTGTTTTATCAGGAACTGTGTGGCACCCACGCCATGTCCGAACAACGGCATCTCCCGAAACGCCTTCAAGCCGATGTCCCAGAGGGCGACACGCATTCCCAAGGATGTATCGTAGTCGCCCTGCTTCCCAAGCGCGATCCAGTCCGCCCGCAGGAAGTCGAGACGCCCGGATATTATGTGGAAACCGGAAAAGGCAATCACGGCGGCGATCGACGCCGTCAGCAGGAACAGGCGAAGGAGGCTGCTTCCTCTCACCCTCTGCTGGTTGATCAGCAGGACGGTGATGCCCGCGATCAGCAATGCCAGCCAGACAATGCGCGTGCCGGAATAGATGGCGGCGACTGTCCCGCCGATCGCCGCGCAGACGAGTGCCATCCTGTACCGATCCTCGATGCCCGACACGGCTGCCGTCATACAGACCATCACCGCCAGGCAAAGGACCTCGGCAAACACGATTGCGTTGCCGGCTCCACCTTCCGCCCGCATGCCAAGCCAATATTGCTGGATGACTGCCAGCAGCAGGGCGCCAAAACAGGCCGCCATGCTGCTGAGCACGACGATGCGCACGAGGGTCGTTTTCCCTGTGATGCTCCAGGTCGAATAGGAGGTCGGGAAAAACAGGAAGGTAACGAACGGTATAAGGTGCCGCGCATCCCTGACGATCGAGCCGTTCGCGACGGAGGCCATCAGATTGGCCGCGCAATAGGCATAGATCGCCACTGTCAGCGCCATCATCGCCCGGTCGGTGTTGAAACGCCTCCTGCCCGAGGCGATCAGCAGGACGGACGCCAGCCCGCCGCCATTGAACACAAAGCTGACTAGCGACCCCAGCACCGGAGGCGAGAAAAAACACAGAATGGAGAAGTAGACATTGATCCGGGAAGGCGTGAAGCGCTGCTTTAAGGACGAAAGCCGGCTCAATTTTTCTGGCTCGCTGTTCCCTGGCTTCATCGGCACGTTTTCTCAAACGAGATCGAACCTGCTCGCCTGGAAAATAGTCCTTGCCGTGTGATGCATTTTGCCCGCTTCCGGGGTTGTATAGCGGCTGAATGTTCTCTTCGATAGTACACCACGCCCGATTGCGGCCGAAAATCGGCCTGCTACGGCTGGACGCCACGTGGCGGCCGCCGCCGTGCACCATCCCAAGGCAATTTTTTCCCTGCGTTTCTTTGGCCGGACAGGCTGCGGGCAGAAATTTCCGGGTTCCGGCGAAAGCATGGAAAATTCATTCCCGAACGGAACGCTGCCGGGCTCGTCTTGCATTGTTCTGGGGCGCGTCGATCTGCTAGAACGCCCGCACGAACCACTTTGTGCGGAAACGAAGCCTGAACCGGGCGCAGAGCGCTCGATGATTTGAGGCAAGGTCTTCTGTCGCAAGGCACGAAAGAACGCTCACAGTCCATGACAACTGCGCTTACGCATCTGCAACGGCTCGAAGCCGAGTCCATCCACATATTCCGCGAGGTCGCGGCAGCCTTCACAAAGCCGGTCATGCTCTATTCGGTCGGCAAGGATTCATCCGTGTTGATGCATCTGGCGATGAAGGCGTTCTACCCCGCCAAGCCTCCATTCCCCTTCCTTCACGTCGACACCACCTGGAAATTCCGCGAGATGATCGCCTTTCGCGACCAGATGGCGCAAAAGCTTGGCTTCGACCTTCTGGTTCACGTCAACGAAGACGGCGTGCGCGACAACATCAATCCGTTCGATCACGGCTCCAACACTCACACCCATGTGATGAAGACCGTGGCGTTGCGCCAGGCGCTCGACAAATATGGCTTCGATGCCGCCTTCGGCGGGGCTCGCCGCGACGAGGAAAAGTCACGCGCCAAGGAGCGCATTTTCTCGTTCCGCAACGCGCAGCATGTTTGGGATCCGAAGAACCAGCGGCCCGAAATGTGGAAGATCTTCAACACCCGCATCGCTCAGGGCGAATCCATCCGCGTCTTCCCCTTGTCGAACTGGACCGAGCTCGACATCTGGCAGTACATCCTCCAGGAGAACATCCCGATCGTGCCGTTGTACTTCGCCAAGCAGAGGCCGGTTGTCGAGCGCGACGGCATGCTCATCCTCAAGGACGACGACCGCATGAAGCTCCGCCCCGGCGAGGTCGTCGAAGACCGGCTGGTGCGGTTCCGCACGCTCGGTTGCTATCCGCTGACCGGCGCCATCGAATCCGACGCCGATACGCTCGAGGCCATCGTCGGCGAGATGCTGACCGCGCGCACCTCCGAACGGCAGGGGCGCCTGATCGACCGCGATGAAGCCGGCTCGATGGAAAAGAAGAAGCGCGAGGGGTATTTCTGACCATGCGTCACATCATGGCAAAAAGCCTCGCTCCCACGGACGGTGTCCGAGACTATCTGGCCGCCCAGGAGAAGAAGTCGCTGCTGCGCTTCCTGACCTGCGGCTCCGTCGATGATGGCAAGTCGACCCTGATCGGGCGCCTGCTATCCGACACCAAGCAGATTTTCGAGGACCAGCTCGCCGCGCTCGAACGCGATTCCCGCAAGCACGGCACTACGGGCGACGATATCGATTTCGCCCTGCTGGTCGACGGGCTGGAAGCCGAGCGCGAACAGGGCATCACCATCGACGTCGCCTATCGCTTCTTCGCCACGCCGAAGCGCAAGTTCATTGTCGCCGACACGCCCGGCCACGAACAATATACCCGCAACATGGCGACCGGCGCCTCGACCGCCGATCTGGCGATCGTGCTTGTCGATGCCCGGCAGGGCGTGCTGCGCCAGACCAGGCGCCATTCGATCATTGCCTCGCTGCTTGGCATCCGCCATATCGTGCTGGCCGTGAACAAGATCGATCTGGTCGATTTCGATCAGGCCGTGTTCGACCGGATTGTCGAGGACTACCGGAAATTCTCGCACGATCTCGGCTTCCAGACCATTGCGCCGATCCCGATGTCCGCCCGCTACGGCGACAATGTCAGCAGCCGGTCCCAGAAAATGAACTGGTATTCCGGCCCGACACTCATCGAGCATCTCGAAACCGTTTCCGTCGACGAAACCGCCGTCGAACTGCCGTTCCGTTTTCCGGTGCAGTACGTCAATCGTCCCAATCTCGACTTTCGCGGCTTCGCTGGAACGATTGCGTCCGGTTCGGTCTCGCGAGGGGACGAGGTTGTCGTCGCCAAGTCCGGCAAATCCTCGCATGTCAAACGCATCGTCGCCCATGGTGGCGATCTCAAGCAGGCGGTTGCCGGCCAGGCGATCACGCTGGTTCTGGACGATGAGGTCGAGGTTTCCAGAGGCAACATGCTGGTGTCGCCGGCTGCCCGGCCCCAGGTCGCGGATCAGTTCGCCGCCAACATCGTCTGGTTCGACGAGCATGCCCTTCTTCCGGGCCGGTCGTACATCCTGCGCACCGAAACCGACCAGACCAGCGCCACCGTCACCGATCTGAAATACCGCATCAACGTCAACGACTTCGCCCATGAGGCTGCCAAGTCGCTGGAAATGAACGAAGTCGGCATCTGCAACATCTCGACGCGGGCGCCGATCGCTTTCGACCCCTTCGCCGAGAATCGCGCCACCGGCGCCTTCATCCTGATCGACCGGATCAGCAACGCGACGGTCGGCGCCGGCATGATCGTGCACTCGCTGCGGCGCGCCGAAAACATCCACTGGCAGTCGCTTGATGTTGGCAAGCGCGTACGCGCCGACATGAAGAACCAGCGGCCGGCCGTGTTCTGGTTCACCGGCCTTTCGGGCTCCGGCAAGTCGACCATCGCCAACCTGTTCGAGAAGAAGCTGTTCGCTACCGGCCGCCATACCTATATCCTGGATGGTGACAATGTCCGCCACGGTCTCAACCGCGATCTTGGGTTCACGGATGCTGACCGCGTCGAGAACATCCGCCGTGTCGCCGAAGTGGCCAAGCTGATGGCCGATGCCGGGTTGATCGTCATTGTGTCCTTCATTTCGCCGTTCAGCGCCGAGCGGCGCATGGCCAGGGAATTGATGGCCGACGGCGAGTTTATCGAGGTGTTCGTGGATACACCTTTCGAGGAATGCGCCAGACGTGATCCGAAGGGCCTTTATGCGCGTGCGCTGAACGGCGAGATCAAGAATTTCACCGGCGTCGACTCGCCCTATGAGGCCCCGGAAAAGCCGGAGATCCATCTCAAGACGCTCGGCAGGTCGGCGGAAGAGATGGTAGATGCACTGGAACACTGGCTGAACGAGCGTGACATTGCCGAAGACCAATATGACAATGGCGGCGGCATCTGACGACGGGTCGATGCTTGAAGTCTTCGAGCGGCTCGCTTTGGCCGCAGGACGCGAAGTCATGCGCGTCTTCCATGCCGGCTGCGAGGTAGACCGCAAATCGGACTCATCGCCGGTCACCGAGGCGGATCGCGAGAGCGAGAAGATTATCCTCGCCGGGCTGCGCGCCGCGTTCCCCGACATTCCGTGCGTGGCTGAAGAAGAAGCCGCCGCCGGTGTCATGCCTGGCGATCTAGGCGAAGCCTTCTTCCTCGTCGATCCGCTCGACGGTACCAAGGAGTTCGTCAACCGCCGCACCGATTTCACCGTCAACATCGCGCTTGTCCGCCATGGAGTGCCGGAGGTCGGTGTTGTTTTCGCGCCCTGCGGCGGCCGTTTCTTTTCCGGCCGGCCGGGCAGGGCGGAATCCCTTGAAATCAATGACGACTACCAGATCGTCGCTCGCCGGCCGATATCGGTAAGAACGGCGGCGACGCCACTGGCCGTGGTTGCCAGCCGCTCCCACAACACGCCGGAAACCGAAGCCTATATTCGCGACCTGGGTGCTGCCGAGATCGTCTCCGTTGGATCGTCGTTGAAGTTCTGTCTTCTGGCCAGCGCCGAGGCAGATGTCTATCCGCGCTTCGGCCGGACGATGGAATGGGACACCGCGGCCGGCGATGCCGTGCTGCGCGCGGCCGGCGGCATTACGCGCACACTGGACGGCAGACCCTTGACCTACGGCAAGCGCAACCAGGCCGACGACTCGGATTTCGCCAATCCGCATTTTATCGCCGGCGGCAAGGCCGCGGCAGGTTAGGGCGGCTCCCAGCATTGAGGTGAAAAGCTTTCGTCGATGGACTATCCTCGATCGGGGGTTCTGAGTCGCGAGTTCAATGTCTCTTTATCAGAAATGTCATGCCGTCATTTTGGGCGGCTTGCCGGTGTGGACCCGCAATTGGGATGAAATAGTGCTCAGGATGTTGATGGGCCTGCTCGTCATCTCTCCTGCTCTTTCTGCCTTCATCGAAATGTCACCGACGGTCCTGGCGCTTGTTGGAGCGCTCATGGGCGCTCTCACCCTTTTGACAAAGGGCCCACGCTTTTCCAGGGCAACGATTGACCTCGCCGTTACGTTGGCCGTGCTGTCGGGTTTTGTCGCGTCGAGCGCCCTGTGGTCGGTCGACACGAGCCGCTCGCTGGGGGCGGCGAAGGACGTGTTCGGCTACTCGGTCGCTGCCGTCCTGCTGTTTCAAGGCATACTCACGCTTACGGATGACCAATGCGATCGGCTCGCGCGTGTCTCGTTGATCGGCCTGTTGATAGGGCTGGTGTCGGTAGTTGGCTGGGAATTGTATTTTGCGTTCTTGACCGAGGACCCGCGATTTGTGGGAAATGTCTTCACCCTGCACAAGATCACGGTCTACGGGGCATTTTTCGCCGTCATGCTGTTTGCCCAGCCGAAGCCGGTCTGGAAGGGGATTGCGGCGCTCTTTGCCGTGTTGACGTTGCTCTACGGTCAGTCGACCGGTGTCGTTCTGGCGATTGTCTTCGTTGCGGTAATGTTTTTCATTCCCATGCGGTATCGCCACCGCGCTCTGGTCGGCTTCTTCGCCATCTATCTGTCTCTTGCGCTGATCGCCCCGTTCGTCGCCTCGCCCGTGTTCGCTATCCTCAAGTCGTTGGGATGGCTGGCCTTCTACCCGGGAACCTTCGCCGCGCGGCTTGACCTCTGGCAGATGATCTCACCCCACATCATCGACAGGCTGGTTCTGGGCCACGGCGCGAACACGATGAGAGATGCGGTCGGCGTTGTCGTGAACCCCACATATTATGTGCAAACGGATCTCCCGAGCGCGCACAACATCGTATTCGACCTGTGGTTCGAGCTGGGGGCGCTGGGCATCATTGCGTATGGGGCGCTGCTGGGAGCGATCATAAGAATGATCCGCGGTCTGAGCGGCCCCTGCCATTTCATGGCCAGCAATTGCCTGATCGTAAGCGCCTCGCCGATCGCCTACGGATTTGGGCTTGACGTTTTCCGGAATCGCCAGGGCATGAGTTCCTCGATCTGGCTCTGCGGATGGCCGTTGATGATGGCGTCGAGGGTTTCTGCGAGGTAGGCAACGGGATTGACGTCGTTG